>NZ_CP069533.1:0-302812 GCF_016889765.1 Corynebacterium minutissimum | reverse complement strand
TGAAGAGCCGCCGGTACAGCAGGAAACCCCGGCAGAACCGAGCGGTGCTGAAGACACAGCACTCGGCGGAGGCTACGACGTCCCGACGACGGACTTGCTCACTGCCGGTAAGCCAGCCAAGGCTCGTACCGAAGCCAACGACCGCATTATCGAGGCCATCACTGAGGTCTTCGAGGAATTCAAGGTCAACGCCCAGGTCACTGGCTTTAGCCGTGGACCGACAGTTACGCGCTACGAGATTGAGCTGGGCCCAGGTGTGAAAGTTTCCAAGATCACGAACCTGCAGTCCAACTTGGCTTATGCCGTGGCGACGGACAACCTGCGCCTGCTGACGCCGATTCCGGGCAAGTCCGCCGTGGGTATCGAGGTGCCGAATGCTGATCGTGAGATGGTGCGCCTGCGCGATGTGCTCGATTCCCCAGCCTTACGCGCTGACCACGACCCCATGCTCATTGGTTTGGGCAAGGATATCGAAGGCGAGTACACGTCCTTCTCCGTGAAGAAGATGCCGCACTTGCTTGTCGCCGGTGCTACTGGTTCCGGTAAATCGGCATTCGTGAATTCCATGCTCGTCTCGTTGCTCACGCGCGCGACGCCGGAAGACGTGCGCCTCATCCTCGTTGACCCGAAGATGGTGGAGCTCACGCCGTACGAGGGTATTCCGCACCTCATCACTCCGATCATTACGCAGCCGAAGAAGGCTGCGGCCGCACTGCAGTGGCTGGTGGAGGAGATGGAGCAGCGCTATATGGATATGCAGGCAGCTCGCGTGCGCAAGATCGAGGACTTCAACCGCAAGGTTCGCAGCGGCGAGTACCAGGCACCGGCTGGATCGCAGCGAGAGATGCGCCCCTACCCGTACATCGTCTGCGTTGTCGACGAGTTGGCTGACCTCATGATGACGGCTCCGAAGGAGATTGAGGATTCCATCGTCCGCATCACTCAGAAGGCGCGTGCGGCTGGCATCCACCTGGTGCTGGCGACGCAGCGTCCGTCCGTGGACGTGGTGACGGGCCTTATCAAGACCAACGTGCCCTCCCGTCTGGCGTTCGCAACCTCCTCGCTGACGGACTCCCGCGTCATCCTGGACCAGGGAGGCGCAGAGAAGCTCATTGGTATGGGCGATGGCCTCTTCATCCCGCAGGGCGGACGCCCGGTGCGTATGCAGGGTGCCTTCGTTTCCGACGACGAGGTGCAGGCGGTTGTCGACGCCGCCAAGGCTCAGGGCACCCCGAACTACACCGAGGGCGTGACGGACGACAAGACCTCCGAGGCTAAGAAGGAGATCGACGAGGAGATCGGCAAGGACATGGACGACCTCCTCGAGGCCGTCGACCTAGTGGTCACCTCCCAGCTGGGCTCGACGTCGATGCTGCAGCGCAAGTTGCGTATCGGCTTCGCCAAGGCCGGTCGCCTTATGGATCTCATGGAATCCCGCGGTGTGGTCGGCCCGTCCGAGGGCTCCAAGGCACGTGAGGTGCTAGTGAAGCCGGAGGAGCTCGACACCATCATCTGGATGATCAAGGGCGCTGATCCTGCCGAGGCTCCGAAGGAGATTCAGGACGCCGAGGCTGACGGTGAGAGTACCGAAGCGTCTAGCGACGACGACACGCGCACCGTTCAGATCAACGCCAACCCCTCTGCAGGCGCGTTCTAGATTACGTGTAGGATAGGACAAGTCTTGGAGGGGAGTACCCCACTCTTCGGCGCTGATCGTCAACACGGCAACTGCGAGACAGTTCCCGGTCGCGTCGGCTGGTAACGCCCTGTATGGAGGCTGCTAGCGGGGGAGACCTCCGGTCTTTGTAGCCACGCCGACCGGAGGGATAGGGCACTATGCACGTACCACTGTGGGTCTGGGCCATCACCATCGCTGTGATCCTGGGCTTCTTTATCTTCGATTTCTACAGTCATGTTCGTTCACCACATGAGCCGACCATTAAGGAATCCGGCGGCTGGACCCTGTTTTACATGGCGATGGCCGTCGTCTTTGGCGGCGTCGTGTGGGTGTTGTGGGATAGCGAACATGCAGCGCAGTTCTATACCGGTTGGGTAACGGAACAGGCGCTGAGTGTGGACAACCTGTTTGTCTTCTCTCTCATCATGGGTTCCTTCAAAATTCCCCGCAGGTACCAGCAGAAGGTGCTGCTCATTGGCATCGTGCTGGCGCTGATCTTCCGACTCGCCTTCATTTTGATGGGCGCGGCTATCATCGCTGCCTGGTCTGATGTCTTCTACATCTTCGCAATCTTCCTCATCTATACAGCGGTGAAGCTGCTCATTGATGAGATAAATGGCACGCCTGAGACCGATCCCAATGACATGCTGGTGGTTAAGTGGCTGCGCAAGGTGGTACACGTGACCCCGCGCTACCACGGCGACAAACTCACTCACCGAGAAGAGTCCGGTGAAAAGAAGGGCAAGTTTGCTCTGACCCCGCTCTTTGTGGCCTTGGCGGCCATCGGGCTTATCGACGTCATGTTTGCCTTCGACTCCATCCCCGCCATCTATGGCATTACGTCGGAGCCCTTCCTGGTATTCACCACCAACGCGTTTGCCCTGATGGGTCTGCGCCAGATGTTCTTCCTCATTGATGGCTTGCTGGACCGCCTTGTTTACCTGCCTTATGGCCTGGGTATTATCCTGCTCTTCATCGGCGTCAAGCTGCTGTTCCACGCCCTGCACGAAAACAACCTGCCGTTTATCAATGGTGGCGAAAACGTCAGCGCGGTTCCGGAAATTACGACTCTTACCTCACTTTTGGTCATCGTCGGAGTTCTCGGCATCACGGTGTTGCTTTCGGTGTGGAAAGACAAGCGCGATCAAGCCCAAGGTGGTGTGGTAATTTCCCACAACCACTATGACTGGGATGACTTTGGCAACAAGATTGTTCGCAACCATGAAGGCGAGCTCGTTGGCAAGGCGGACGAGCTTCCTAAGTCTGAGCTGCCCTAATGAGGCGTGTCAGCCAAGACCGACGCTCCAGGTAAGACCGACTCGACGTGGGACCTAGAAGGAATTAATGACTGGGTTCCACTCGCGGAAGGCTCGGCCGGTGACCGCGCCTTCCGTGTAGAAGGGATCCTGGTCCATGAGCTCGATGACCTGAGCTACCTCGATGGACTCATCTTCAAATTGGAGCACGATGAGTGCGCCACCCTTGGAATCGGTGAACGGGCCGGAACCACAGATTTGGCCCTTCTCGTGCAACGCGCCGATGAACTCGCGGTGCTGAGGTCGGGTCTGGGCGATGATCGGGTTCTTGGGGTTGTACTCATAGGACACTGCGAAATACTTCATGTAGTCCATGCTAGTGCGCCCCGCATACGCGAGAAGGCGGTTAAGCGTGTGGGGGAGGCCGTGATACCTCGATTGTGACGATGTGGCACTGAGTACGAGGTGCTCACGGTAGGATGATGGGCGTGAAGAATTCCCAGGATGCGCAAAACCAATCTCATGCCACGGATGTTAACCCCGAGGTATCCAATTGGAACCTGCCTAACATCCTGACGAGTGTGCGTATCCTTTTCATCCCGCTCTTCGTGTGGCTCGTGCTTGGCGGGCACGACTGGTGGGCCTTCGGCTGTTTCGTGCTTCTTATGATCACGGACAAGCTGGACGGTGATATTGCGCGGTCGCGGGGTCTTGTCACCAACTTTGGAAAGATCGCTGATCCCATTGCGGATAAGGCGCTCATGACCGCGGCCTTTGTGTGCCTCAACATCATTGGCGTGTTGCCGGTGTGGGTGACCGTTCTGATTCTTGTTCGTGAGTTTGGCATTACGATCTGGCGCTTCGTCCTGCTGCGTCAAGGTAAGGTCGTGCCGGCTTCCCAAGGCGGAAAGCTCAAGACGGCACTGCAGACATTGGCGGTAGCACTCTACCTGTGCCCGCTGCCCAGCTGGATGGACCTCCCCAGCTTTATCGTTATGATTGCCGCTGTCATCGTCACCGTCGTCACAGGTATTCAGTACCTCGTCGACGGCTACAAAGAAAACAAGGCAGGGCAAGCCAATGGGCGTTGAGAGCGACCTTGTCGCAATACTTCGCGAACGCGGGGAGACAGTGGCGTTCTGTGAGTCCCTCACTGCCGGTCTCGCAGCGGCGAGTGTAGCTAGCGTGCCTGGGGCGTCTGCAGTTTTGCGCGGCGGGTTGGTCACGTATGCCACTGAGGTGAAGGCGCACTTCCTTCACACGTCGGTAGACCGCCTCGAAGAACAGGGAGTTGTCTCCGCAGACACGGCCGTGGAGATGGCACACGCAGCGTGTATGGAAACCGGCGCTGACTGGGGCATCGGGCTTACCGGCGTGGCTGGGCCAGACCTGCAGGAGGGAAAACCTGCGGGGACGGTGTATGTGGGGCTGTACCGGAGGGACGTCGTTAAGCGCGGCGTTCTCATCGAACTCGATGAGGGGGAAAGAAACGCCATTCGTTCGGCCGCCGTGGAGTCGGCCTTGAGCCTGCTTCTATCAACTATTCAAGAAAAGTAGGCGATTTTGGGAACAAGATGAGGCGCTCGGCCGTTATACCGAGTGATGAACACTTCAGTTGCACTTCTTGAAAAACCCACTCCGGCAGTAGCGCGGACCGCAGAGCGAGCTCCAGAGCCGCTTCTTCGTGAGGCGCTGGGGTTGACGCTGCGAGCCTTCCGTGCAGATAAAGGCGTGACCTTGCGTGAACTCGCAGGTGTGGCACGTGTGTCCCCGGGGTACCTTTCGGAGTTGGAGCGCGGACGCAAAGAGGTTTCCTCTGAGCTTCTGGCATCGGTGTGCCATGCGCTCGATGTCAGCGTGTCTGATGTCCTCATTGAGGCAGCCGGATACATGGCATTGCCGTCGATGGATGAAGAGCTAGCCTCCACTGCGCCGGCTGCATCGGAACTTTAAGTCCAATCCCACATCTGGATTTAATCGGCGACGCATTTCCATTGGCTTCGCTACTATTGGGCGGGTAGAACATCCACTCGGTGAGTGGCGTAAATTATCAACGTGAACATTCCTAACTGCTGAGAAAGGCATCTTCTGTCATGGCGAACCCATTCGTAAAGGCGTGGAAGTACTTGATGGCTCTCTTCGATTCCAAGATTGAGGAGAACGCGGATCCGAAGGTACAGATCGAGCAGGCCATCGAAGAAGCGCAGCGTCAGCACCAAGAGCTGTCCCAGCAGGCAGCTGCGGTCATTGGTAACCAGCGTCAGCTGGAGATGCAGCTCAACCGTCGCTTGAGCGAAATTGAGAAGCTGCAGCAGAATACCCGCAATGCCCTGAACCTCGCGGACAAGGCCCGCGCTGAGGGCGATGTACAGAAGGCTACGGAGTACGAGAATGCCGCTGAGGCTTTCGCCGCCCAGCTCGTGACTGCAGAACAGTCCGTGGAAGACACGAAGAAGCTGCACGATCAGGCACTGCAGCAGGCAGATCAGGCTAAGAAGGCAGTCGAGCGCAATGGCATGGCCTTGCGTGAGAAGGTCAATGAGCGCTCGAAGCTGCTGTCCCAGCTGGAGCAGGCCAAGATGCAGGAGAAGGTGTCCGAGTCGCTGAACTCGATGAACGAGCTTACTGCTAACGGCAATTCTCCGTCCCTCGATGCCGTGCGCGACAAGATCGAGCGCCGTTACTCCAAGGCGCTGGGCCAGGCAGAGCTGGCTGAGAACTCCGTATCTAACCGCATGCAGGAAATCGAGCAGGCAGGTGTGCAACTTGCTGGCCACTCGCGCCTCGAGCAGATTCGCGCAGAGATGAATAACACCAAGGCTGTGGAGGGCAACTCTCAGCAGGCTATTGGTGCGGGTGAGAACAACGCCCAGCCGAGCGCGGCCGATGATGCTGTCCAGGCCCGCCTGCGTGAGCTGCGTGGCGAGTAAGAGCTGAGATTTTCTAGTCGCCGACGCCGCGTGCGTGAAGGGCCTCGCCCATAGCGCGGGCGCGGCGAATAGAACGAATGATAACCGGGGTACCGAATGCGGTCAGTGAGGCCGTGGCACCCCGGGCTTTTCGTGCGTCAAGTACTTCGAGGACAGTGCCAAGCATGAGTGGCAGGAGGCGGATGGTGAGAGACATTGCCAGCGTGATGTTCTCTACGGGCACACCCAGTTTGCCAAGAGGTGCGAGAGCGCGGTCGAAGGAATCCATCATCTCCGAAACCTTCGTGGTGAGGGTGAGCAGCACGGCCGCAGTGACGGCCGCATAGATCGTAAGAAACATGATCGCTGCCGAGGTGAGATCTTTTTGCCACCACTGAAAAGCCGCGAGCGCAACCAATAAATAGAGCGGGGGAGCGAGCTGACCTACTGCCACCCGGAGGGGGATACGAGCGACGGGGAAGAACACAAGAGGAATAGCAAGGCTTAAGGCTGCCCACGCAACCGTCTTCACTGCTAACGAGGTGACGAGGATGAAGGCGATAAGGGTAAGGAACTTCACCGCAGCAGGGATGCGGTGAATAATCGTGTCTGCGTCGACATAAAAGCCGAGTGGGATGTTCTTGGGCATGATCCTAGAGCGGGCGTGAGGCCATGAGATTGGTGTAAAAGGGGATGACCTCATCGGGAGGGCCATCAGCGGCGATGTGATGATTATCGATGCATAGCACGCGGTCGAAGTCTGAGAGAAAGTCCAGGTCGTGGGTTACCACAATCAGTTGCTGTTGAAGGCTGTTGAATTCGCGGCGAATGCGGTCGCGGTTACGTAAATCCAGCAATGTCGTGGGTTCATCGGCAATGATGACGGTGGGTTCCATGACGAGGACGGCAGCGAGGGCGAGCAGCTGCTTTTGTCCGCCCGACAGCGTATGGGGAGATTGGTCAGACAGTGGGGTCAATCCAAAGCGATCAAGTACAGCATCAACCCGCGCAGCTCGTTCCTCTTTGGATAACTTGAGCCTGCGCAGCGAAAAATCCACGTCATCCCGTACATTGGGCATGACGATTTGGTTCTCTGCATCAGAGAAGACGAAGCCCACCTTGCGGCGAACGTCTTTGCCGTGCTTGGCGACGTCCACCCCGTCCACCAGCACGCTGCCTTCCGTAGGCTCCCCGAGGCCATTGATGAGGCGAACGAGGGTAGATTTGCCGCCGCCATTGGCGCCGATGATGCCGATACGCTGCTCGTTTAACGTCATCGAAACGCTATCAAGGACCTTCTTATCGTCGAAGGAAACGGAGACGTTGTGAAAATCAATCTGAGGCACGGCGGCAGCTTAGTTCTGGGTGTGTGGCTGTGGTTTCTGAGCACGACGCCCCATGAGATCCGGGAAAGCCGCGTGGACACCGGACGCAATGGCGACCACGACGGCCACCTTGATGAGGTCTGGGACGATGAAAGGTCCCTGGGCCACAATTGCGGCACCAAAGGACATATCAGAGCGAACCATGAGACCGAGGCTGCCGCAGAGATACTGGATAGCAAGGCCAATGATGCCGGCGATAGCGAGCGTGAGCATCATGCCGCCTTTATTCCGCGGTGCGCGGTAGGCGATGAGTCCCGCGATGGCGGGGGCAATGATGTAGCCGATAAGGTATCCCACAGTTGGGCCAGCGATGGCGCTGAGCGCGCTGCGGCCACCGGCCAAGATTGGTAGGCCCACAAGGCCGAGGGCCATAAAGAGGAGGCCTACGAAGAAGCCACGGCGACCTCCTAGGACGAGGCCGGCAAGAATAATCACGGCGTTTTGGATGACGATCGGCACGCCCGTGGTTGGGGTGGGGATAGACACAAACGCGAAAACGATGATGAGTGCGGTAAAGACTGCGACGTAAGCGATGTCGAGAGCGACAGAATTCTTTTTCATGGGCCAAAGTTTATCTAGTAGGAGAAGTTAGCAGCAAATGGACTGTTTTGAACACTGTTCAAGCTTGACTTTTGGCCGACGAAACTACCCCATATGGGGTACTCTTCGGGCATGAATAAATTACGGGCAAGCAAGGCAGTGTGCGGCGGTGCAGTCATCGTGGTGGTTTCCGCTGTGATGTCGGGGTGTTCGCTTATCAACTCTGCAAACGTGATCGAGAATATCGATGCGGCTGCAGGCGTTGCCGACGGTGAAGTGGGAGAAGTCACGATGCCTGTCGGTGATATCTTCGATACCCAGTATCAGCGCGTGATTTTTATTTGCTCAGGTGCCACTGAATCCGATGTTGATGAAGCGAGTGGCGGAACCTGGCAGGGAGGCTCTGATGAAGATGATGAGTGGTATCCACCATCCCGTGGCACCGTGGAGATTTATCGCGACACTGAAGGCTCGGGATTTTCCAAGTATGTCACCACTTTCGCTCCCGAAGACGATCTTGACGTGTGTCGAAACATGGGCGGTGTTGTTGCCGTGCTGCCGGCAAGCGAAGAAGTGACCTTTGTGCGCTCCGAACAGGATGGCCCCTGGGTGAAGCAATAGTAGTTCGACATGCCAGGGATGAGAGTCGCAAATCGAACACTTGTGTGTGTATTGTGTGAGGGGAGTCCGCTAGGGGCGTTAGAGTACCGTCGTGGTGTGAAACAAAAGCGAAACCGCAGTTGTTGACAAACCTGGGAACCGAAGCCTCTGTGCGGCAGTCTAAATTGGTGGCTCCCGCGTCAGCGGCACGAAAACCACACTAAAAATCAGCTATCACACCAGTTATCGCTCATCGTAAAACACTCGACAAAGTAGTGAGGAAGTAAATGGCTACGAAGAAGAAGTCCTCGGCAGCAAGCAAGGGTGACGATCGTCAGAAAGCCCTTGACGCCGCAATGTCCATGATTGAAAAGGATTTCGGCAAGGGCGCTGTTATGCGCTTGGGCGACGATGACCGCCCGCCAATCCGGGCTATTTCTTCCGGTAACACTGCCATCGATATTGCCTTGGGTGTGGGAGGATTCCCGCGCGGACGAATCGTGGAGATTTATGGTCCTGAGTCCTCTGGTAAAACCACGGTGGCTCTGCACGCTATTGCCTCCGCACAAAAGGAAGGCGGTATCGCGGCTTTCATCGATGCTGAGCACGCCCTCGATCCTGAGTATGCACGTCTGTTGGGTGTGGATACAGACAACCTGTTGGTTTCTCAGCCGGACACGGGTGAACAGGCACTGGAAATTGCGGACATGCTCGTGCGTTCCGGCGCTATTGACATCATCGTCATTGACTCCGTAGCAGCACTGACGCCGAAGGCGGAGATCGAGGGCGAGATGGGTGACAGCCATGTGGGCTTGCAGGCTCGCCTGATGTCCCAAGCACTGCGCAAGATGACCGGTGCACTGTACAACTCTGGGACGACCGCCATCTTCATTAACCAGCTGCGTGAGAAGATTGGCGTGATGTTCGGCTCGCCGGAGACCACCACCGGTGGCAAGGCGCTGAAGTTCTACGCCTCTGTGCGCTGCGACATTCGCCGCATTCAGACTCTGAAGGATGGTCAAGACGCCATTGGTAACCGCACCAAACTGAAGATCGTGAAGAACAAGGTTTCCCCGCCGTTTAAGATTGCGGAATTCGACATCATGTATGGCGAAGGTATTTCACGCGAATCCTCCATCATTGATCTGGGCGTCGAGCACGGTTTCATCAAGAAGTCTGGTTCGTGGTTCACCTATGAAGGCGACCAACTGGGCCAAGGCAAGGAGAAGGCCCGCAATTTCCTGAAGGAGAACCCAGACTTGGCGGATGAGATTGAGAAGAAGATCTTCGTCAAGCTTGGCGTGGGGTCCGCTGCTGCTGAGGCTGGGGATGACGTAGCCATGGATGTTCCTGGCGCAGATGATCCGCTGACTGATGAGTCCGTCGGCTTGGTTCCGAACGTCGACTTCGACGACGACTAAGCCGCGTCGGAGATGGTCCAACCCTCACTGGAGAAGATAGAGAAGCTGCGCCAAGCACTCGAAGACTATGAATCGGGTGCTGCGGGCGGACAGCTCATTGATGCCGAGGCCGAGGAGGCAAAGGCCTCAGTGCGCTCCCGAGCACTACGGCTTCTTGACCAGCGGGCGCGTTCGCGCGAAGAACTACGCGAACGCCTCCTTGCGGCAGAGTTCGAGCCGGATGTTATCGATGCGGTCCTTGATGATCTTGCGGGTGTGGGCCTTATTAATGACGAGAGCTTCGCACGCGAGTGGGTACGTCAACGGCATGTGCGTCGTGGTAAATCTGCACGCGCCTTGAACATGGAGCTCAAGGATAAAGGCGTCGATGCTGCTGACCGTGCGGTGGCTTTGGAACACATCACCGAGGAATCGGAAGAAGCAATTGCCCGCAAGGTGGCGGAGAAGAAGGCGCGGACGCTCAAGAAGGTGCCTGCGGACCGGCATGAGCGCGAAAAGTTCCTCAGACGAATAGTGGGGACGCTGGCACGCCGCGGCTACAGCCACAGCCTGACGATGCGGATATCCATCGAGGCGTTGGATGCCCGCATCGCTGAACTGACCTGAGCCGCACCCCGCTAACTGCTGTAGAACAACAGGTTTACTCGGCGGGGTTGCGGATTTCCGTGTAACCCTTCGAGTGCCAGTCCACGTTGACGTTGTCCTTGGTATCGAGGCCTTGGTCCGGCTGCTCAGGGACCTTCGCCACAATGTTTTTGCGGGCACGACCAGCGCGCAGCTGGCGCTCGATGCGCTCGGCCAGAAGGCTGAGCCCCCAGTTGATGAGAATCATGATGATGGCGACGACAACGAGCGAGGCTAGGTAGTTCTTGTTATAGGACGCCGATTGGATACCGGAGCGCACCACCTCGACGTAGCCAATCTGGTAGCCCAAGGCAGAGTCCTTGAGCGCGATGATCATCTGCGAAATCAATGCCGGCAGCATAGCGGCCACGGCCTGCGGGAGCAGGATGGTGAACATCGTTTGGTTGTGCGAAAGGCCTAGTGCGCGGGCAGCCTCCGTTTGGCCCTTGGGCAGGGACTTAATGCCCGAGCGAAGAATCTCTGCCACCACCGAGCCGTTGTACAGAGTCAGGGCAAAGACTACGGCGCTGAATGCTAGGTGCTTAGACGGCACGACGTCGTAAATGGCAGAAAGCTGGTAGGCAAAAATCATGAGCAACAGCACGGGAATGGCGCGGAAGAATTCGACGACCACACCACACACAGTGCGGATGATGACGTTTTCACTCAAGCGGCCGAGCCCGAAAATCACGCCGAAGATGATGGCGAAAATGATCGAGGCCACTGCGGAGAAGATAGTTCCTCGTAAGCCAGGGATAAGGTACGTCGTCCACGTCTGACTATTGAGAAACGGGGACCATAACTCGGACGCGAGCTGGCCACGCTCATGCAGGGTGGACAGCACCCAATAAAGAACCGCTGCAGAAAGTACGAAGGTGATAATGGTGTAGATGAGGTTGCGACGCTTGCCTTTGGGACCAGGGGCGTCGTAAAGCACTGTTGCACGTACAGACATTATTTCTTCACCGCCAGAGTCTCAGAAAGCTTGCCCAGCCCCAGTCCCATGGGCAGGGTGAGGAGGATAAAGCCGACCGCGAAGATGAAGAAGATGAGGAACAGCTGGCTCGCATGCATCTCAATCGTGGACTTCATGAGCAGTGACGCTTCGGCTACGCCAATCACTGAGGCGATAGTTGTGTTCTTAGTGAGCGCGATAAGCGTGTTGCCCAGTGGGACAATCGCTGCGCGGACCGCTTGCGGGAAAATGATGGTGCTGAACGTCTGTGTAAAGCTTAGGCCCAATGAACGAGCTGCCTCAGCCTGACCAAAGTCCACGGTGTTGATGCCGGAGCGCAGCGACTCCGCTACGAAAGCTGAGGTGTAGAGGATGAAGCCCAAGATGGCGAGGCGGAAGTTATTGTCCACAAGGAATGTCGAAGAATCCCTACTTGCCAGCGCTAAGCCCAGGTTTTGGTAAAGACCAAAAGAACAGAACAGAATAATGAGCGTGAGTGGGGTATTGCGCACCATTGTGATGTATGTAGTGGCAATCCACCGCAAAATGCTGACCGGGGAGACACGCATTGCGGTGAGAATGGTGCCCAGAATCATCGCGCCAATGGCGGACCAGAAAGTCAGTTGGATGGTGAGCCAAAAGGCCGGCCAAAGATTAGGGCCAAGAGCAGCCCACATGGAGTCCATAAGATTCTCCTAGGAATACGTCTGCGCCGAGGAACAGAGTGGCCTCGGCGCAGACTACGGGAAGGCGTAAGTGACTAGTGCTTAGGATTCGAGGAAGGAAAGGTCACCGATGGTGGCTTCGTCGATACCCTCGCCCTTGTCCAAGTTCTTCGACACGAGCTTGTCGAATTCACCGGAGGAATGCAGCTCCTCCAATGCCTTATTGACGGCGTCGGTAGCTTCCTGGTCGTCCTTCTTTAGACCCGCACCGTAGTATTCATCAGTGAACGGCTTGCCGTCCTTGTCCAGCTCCACCACCTTGAACTTGCCCGGGTTCTGAGCCGCGTAACCATTGAGAATCGTGGCATCCGTCGTCATGGCGTCCACGTTGCCCTGGCTTAGAGCCTCCACACAGGAGGAGTAGGTGTCGTACTCTTGCAGCTGAACGCTGGGGAGAGCTTCCTTGACTTTCTGGGCTGGAGTCGAGCCGGTTACTGAGCAGAGAATCTTGCCGTCGAGGCCGTCAAGACCGGTGATGTCCGAGTTGTCTTCCTGGGTAAGCAGTGCCTGGTGCGTAACGAGGTAAGGGCCTGCGAAGTTGACCTTTTCGGCGCGTGAGGCATTGATGGAATACGTGGCGGTGATGAGGTCGACCTCACCGTTCTCAATGAGGGTCTCACGCTGCGCAGACGGCGTCTCACGCCATTCGATCTCTGGCTCTTCCCAGCCATTGGCCTCGGCGATGTGGTTTACCACATAGGTCGCGATGTCCACATCGAGACCGGTCATGGAGCCATCGCCCTCGCGCAGGCCCAAACCTGGCTGGTCGAACTTGGTTCCGAGCGTGACGTTACCTGCCTCGATGTGTGCAAGCAGGCCTTCGCCGCCACCGGCGGAATCAGCGGAATCGCCACCACAGGCAACGAGCAGTGAGCTCGAAGCAGCGAGGGCAGCAACAGTGGCGGTGACGCGGGTAAAGGTGCGGGACATGAGATTCTCCTTGAATAGAGTGAGATGGAAAGTTGTGTGGGGTAGTGGAGGTAGTGACGGTCAGTGCTGAAGAATCTTGCCGAGGAAGTCCTTGGCGCGATCCGACTGCGGGTTGGTGAAGAAAGATTCAGGGTCGGTATCTTCGACGATGCTGCCGTCCGCCATGAAGAGGATGCGGTCAGCAGCCCGGCGCGCGAAGCCCATTTCGTGGGTGACCACGACCATGGTCATGCCTTCCTTAGCGAGGTCAGTCATGACGTCGAGGACCTCATTGACCATTTCTGGGTCCAGCGCGGACGTAGGTTCGTCGAACAACATGACCTTGGGGCGCATGGCCAAAGCGCGTGCAATAGCCACGCGTTGCTGCTGGCCACCAGAAAGCTGGGCAGGGTATTTCTCTGCCTGATTGGCAATACCCACGCGTTCCAGCAGCTGCATGGCGAGGTCCTCAGCCTCCGACTTCTTCATCTTGCGAACCTTGATCGGCCCCAAGGTGACGTTGTCCTTGATGGTCTTGTGTGGAAAGAGATTGAACTGCTGGAAGACCATGCCCACGTCGGCGCGCAGCTTGGCTAGCTCACGGCCTTCTTCTGGGAGCTGGGTGCTGTCGATAGAGATGCTCCCTTCCTCGATGGTTTCGAGGCGGTTGATCGTGCGACAGAGCGTGGATTTTCCCGAACCGGAGGGGCCGAGGACGACGACCACCTCTCCGCGGTCGATCTCCAAGTTGATATCGCGGAGAGCGTGGTAATCGTCGAAGTATTTGTTGACTCCGGAGATTTCAATCATGGGACGCCGCGTGTCAGGCATGCCACACCCCCTTAGTGAAAGTGAACTGGATCATAGGTAGAAGAATAGGGTGTGGAGATAGGGGATGGTGGTCCTTTAGGTAACGAATGCATAACGCTTGGGGCTGTGCGAGGCATTAGGAGTAGTGGGACGTGGCCGTTAGAATGTCCCCACGTGAGCACCCCTGTAACTGAACACCAGCCCCGCACCTATGAGGTGCGCACCTTTGGCTGCCAGATGAACGTGCATGATTCCGAGCGCATTTCCGGCCTTCTCGAAGAGGCCGGCTACATCGCCGCACCTGTTGACGTCGAACCCGATCTTGTCGTATTCAACACCTGCGCGGTCCGTGAAAACGCTGATAAGCGCTTGTATGGAACACTAGGCGCGTTGAAGAAGACCAAGGAGAACCACCCCGGCATGCAAATTGCCGTCGGTGGCTGCTTGGCGCAGAAAGATAAGGACACTGTCCTCGATCACGCACCGTGGGTGGACGCTGTCTTTGGCACCCACAACATGGCGGCCCTGCCGACCCTGCTGGAGCGTGCCCGTCACAATGATGAGGCCCAGGTGGAGATCGTTGACTCCCTCGAGGCCTTTCCCTCCGTCTTGCCTGCCAAACGAGAATCCGCCTATGCCGGCTGGGTTTCGGTATCGGTGGGCTGTAACAACACCTGTACCTTCTGCATCGTGCCTTCTCTGCGCGGCAAGGAAGAGGACCGTCGCCCCGGCGACATCCTCGCTGAAGTCCAGGCGCTCGTGGACCAGGGTGTATCTGAAGTGACCCTGCTGGGCCAAAACGTCAATGCCTACGGCGTAAACTTCGCGGATCCGGACATGCCACGTGATCGCTTTGCTTTCTCCAAGCTGTTGCGTGAAGTGGGCAAAATTGAAGGCTTGGAGCGTCTGCGCTTTACCTCGCCGCATCCAGCGGAGTTCACCTCAGACGTTATTGATGCGATGGCGGAGACCCCGTCTGTGTGTCCGCAGCTGCACATGCCGCTGCAATCAGGTTCGGACAAGGTGCTGAAAGATATGCGCCGCTCCTACCGAACGAAGAAGTTCTTTGGGATCCTCGATGAGGTGCGCGAGAAGATGCCGCATGCGGCCATCACCACCGATATTATTGTGGGCTTCCCAGGGGAGACTGAAGAGGACTTCGAGGCCACCATGGACGTGGTGCGCCGCGCGCGTTTCGCCTCCGCCTTTACGTTCCAGTATTCGCCTCGCCCTGGCACCCCGGCAGCCGAGATGGAGGATCAGATCCCCAAGGAGGTTGTCCAGGAGCGCTTCGAGCGCCTCGTGGCCCTGCAAGACTCCATTCAGGCGGAAGAGAATGCCAAGCTTGTGGGTACGGACGTTGAGCTGCTGGTCCAAGCCGGGGGCGGCCGCAAGAACGACGAAACGCACCGCATGTCTGGCCGTGCCCGCGATGGCCGCCTAGTGCACTTCGCGCCTGTCGACGCCACGGGGAAGGACATCTCTGCTGACATTCGCGCTGGCGATGTCGTCCACACCACAGTAACGGACTCTGGTTCCTTCTTCCTCGTCGCCGATTCCGGAGTAACCGAGCATCGCCGCACTACGGCTGGTGACATGTCCGCTGCTGGTCAAACGCCTACAACCGCACCGATTGGCGTGGGGTTGGGTCTGCCGGGCGTCGGCAAGCCTAGCGCCCCAGCCGCGTCAGCCGACGCGTGTGGTTGCTAGGGGGAGTAGGCTCCACGTACATGAGTGATGACCTAAATGCCGTGCAGGACGCCGTTGCAGCTGAGCGCCGTGCTGCCAAGACTATCGAGCTCGGTGCTCACCGCTATGCGCTCATTGTCTCCGTGGTGTTGTGGATAGCGTATATGCTCCTTCCTTATGCCGGTGAGGCTCGTGGTTGGGAGGCACTCATGCTGGGAACGACCTCCGAGGGAGTTAAGATTTCGCTCGTGGAGGCAATCAGCGCGTGGCTGGCATTGCTCGGCGTAGGAGTGCTCACGACCGCCACAATCGCGACGCGGCGCACCGCTCTAGCGCTCGTCGCTTGGATGATGACTACGGTTTCCTTTTTCGCGAACCTCTGGGGGTTCTGGTACCGCGACAGCGCAGCTGACGGAGCCCGAATCGGCATGTACGTAGGCGCACTGTCTACGTTCATAGCCTTTATCGTCTACTGCCAAGTGGCGCTTCGCCGCAGCCCAGAACAGCTCGCAGCCGCTGAACGCGTGCGCGAGGTTTCTGGACAATTGGATCACGTAGGTGTTCTCCAATCGGAGGCCGCAACAGATGTGCCGGCCGAAGAGAATCCACTGCTCATCGATAACCGCCGCTCCCAAGCGGCCTCCCGCCACCGCCGTCAACAGGAAGACTCTGACGACAACTAAGGCGTGTGGAATAGCTGTTCGTCTTCCCTCGTTGTGGAAGGCATGGCTACGCTTTTTGAACCACTCGACCTTGGACGACTAACCCTGCCGAACCGCATGACTATGGCGGCGCTGACTCGTTCGCGTGCTGGTCGTGATGGCATCCCCACTCAGTTGCACGAGACCTACTACTCACAGCGTGCTTCTCTGGGATTGATCGTGACGGAAGGTGTTTTCCCTGCGGTGCGCTGCCGTACCTTCCCGGGCCAAGCGGGCATTGAAACTCCAGAACAGATTGCTGGTTGGCGTCGCGTGGCGGATTCCGTCCACGAGGCCGGCGGTCGCATCTTCATGCAGGTCATGAACGGCGGGCGCCTATCCCATGCGAGCTTGCAGGATGGTGCTGAACCTGTCGCACCATCAGCGTTGGCCTCCGGCACAGCAGTGCGTGATTTTGAGTCTCGGAAGGAGTGCCCAGTGCCCCGAGCGCTCGACAGCTCTGAACTGCCGGGCATCGTCGAGCAATTCCGACACGCAGCGCGCAACGCTAGTGACGCTGGACTGGACGGAGTGGAGATTCATGGCGCGAACGGCTACCTTCTCCACCAATTCCTTTCCCCAAACTCGAATCACCGCGAGGACGCCTACGGCGGCTCCCCGGAGAATCGCTACCGGCTCGTTGAGGAGATTGTGCGTGCGGCGGCAAAGGAGATTGGCGCAGATCGCGTTGCTCTTCGCCTTTCACCCCAGAACAACATTCAAGGTATCGAGGAACTGGACGCCGATGACGTACTCGCTACGTATGGCGGGCTTCTCGACGCCACCGCAGACCTCGGCTTGGCCTACGTGTCCTTCCTGCATGCGGACCCGACGGGCGAGCTCATCAGCGAACTCAGCTCCCGTGCCCGCGCTAATGGGCGCACCCGCATCATCCTCAACTCGGGCTTTGGCCACGTGACCCAGCATGCGGAAGCTGAAACGCTCGTGCAGCATGGAGACGCTGTGGCCGTTGGCCGTTTGGTCATTTCTAACCCGGACCTCGTGCGTCGCTGGGAGGAGCAGCTGCCGGTTGCCGCACCGGACGAGTCCACGTTCTACACCGGCGGTGAGCGTGGTTATACCGACTATCCCTTCTACACGGTCAGCTCGTAGGCGCTGCTGGCAGAAATAGCGTGTGCGCCTAGCCGCGCATATAACGCATTCATGGCGGGATCGGCATCCGCGACGGAGCAGTAGGCGCGGCGCACATCGGGCCAGTGCTGCGCCACCGCATGCTGAGCATGCTGTTTGGCACGCGTGGCGAGCCCGCGGCGACGGTGTTCACGGTCGGTGACCGTGAGCGTCCACTCGCAGACCTCTGGGTCAGCATCGCCATGCCGGGAAAACTCCGTAAGGGCGACGACGCTGCCGTTCTCAATGAGCCCGACGAGCAGCGTGTGCGCCCCGCGGGAGCGCAGCCGTGCATGCGCCTCAGCGAGGCGTTGGCGCGTCCAGACAATAGGTTCCACACTTAAGTCCCCAAAGATGGCATCGGTGGAGGCGACAGTGAGCAGCCGGAGGACGTCATCGAGAAACTCCTCTGGGATGTCATAGTCCGCCCACACCTGCGCGCCGAGCACTGGGGGAGTAGGCCTGATGTCGACATACAGCTGATGCTCGGCGTGCTTACGCTTAAAACCCAGCTCAAGGTAGGCCTGCGACATCGGATCGTAGGTATAGTCCGCATCCGGCGGGTACAGCATGCCCACCTGGGCGGTGCGGCGACCAAGCTGGCGGGTCAAGCGTAAGGCCTCCTGTGCTAGAGCACGCGTCACCTCGAGGGCATCTGGCTCCAGCTTCTCCCCGGGCAGGGGCAGGAGTTCCGCCGACAGAACACATTCGATATCGGCGTTTTCGGTTTCCTCCAGCAGCGGTAAGGAAATATGGATGAATCCATCAAAATCTATCTCCGGGCTGGGTTCCGCCGCGGAAATGACAGGAAGCCCGAGCTCGCCTGCTTCACCCAACGCGGAATCGGTCAACCCAAAAAGCAGGGTGCGGGACTCCGTCGAACCTTGGAGGCGTTGGAGTACGCGGCGCGGGGAGCCACTTGCGGCCGGATCACCGCTGGCTTCTTGGGCTGCAAGGTTCGCGTCAAAGACGAAACTTCGCAGACAATCCGCCGGTTCAGCATGGGCTGAGCCCGGCGGGGCGACAATCTGAACAAACACCTCAGTGGTGGTTGATCAAGGCGTTTACTTGTCGTTGACAGCAGCCGCGGCGGCGTCCGCGAACTCCTGCCACTGAGCGGCCTGGGCGCGAAGGTCCTCGGCCTTTTTAGTGTTGCCCTTTGCTTCCGCGGCGTCTGCCTGGGCAGTGAAGTCATCGACCTTGGACTGGAACTGGGCCACGCGGGCCTGGGCCTCCGGATCAGTGCGGCGCCACTCGGAGTCCTCGGCTTCGCTCACGCGCTTTTCCAGCGCAGAAATCTTGGCCTCGTATTCACGAACCTGGTTGCGCGGGACGAAACCAATCTCTTCCCACTTCTCCTGCAGCTCGCGCAGCTTGGCCTTGGCCCCATCGATGGACTTAGACGGATCAATCTGGGAGTCATACTCCTCAATGAGTGCATCCTTGGCTGCGGCGTTCTCAGCGAATTGCTTATCGCGCTCGTCGTTGACTGCGTTGCGGGCATTGAAGAAGTAATCCTGGGCTGCGCGGAACTTGGCCCAGAGCTTATCGTCCACCTCGCGTGGAGCGCGGCCAGCTGCCTTCCACTCCGTCATCAGGTCACGGTACGCGCGGGCAGTCTCACCCCAGTTGGTGGACTCCTTGATGGCCTCGGCGCGCTCCACCAGTTCTTCCTTCTTAGCGCGGGCAGCGGCGCGGTTGCGGTCCAGCTCCGCAAAGTGAGAGCCGCGGCGGCGGTTGAACGAATCACGAGCGCGGGAGTACCGCTTCCACAGTGCATCATCGGTCTTCCGGTCGATGCCACGGATCTGCTTCCATTCCTCTAGAATGGCGCGGATGCGGTCACCGGCAGCCTTCCACTCGGTGGAGTTAGCGGCGATGTCCTCTGCCTCAGCGGCGAGCTTCTCCTTCTTTGCAATGGCTTCTTCGCGGCGACGGGCCTTGTCAGCCTGGGCCTGCTCACCGGCCTCAACGGAGTGCTCGATAACGGCTGCGAGGCGCTTGTCCAACGCGGCGATATCGCCAATGACGGCCTGAGTAGGGAGAGACTCGCGTAGTTCCGCAGCGGTGGTCTTGATAGAGGAAGCATCCCCTGGGTGGGCATTCAGACGCGACTCGAGCAACTCGATTTCCGTGGAGAGGTCGTCATAGCGTGCGCCATAGTGCGCGAGGCCTTCCTCCGGAGTACCGGCTTGCCAGTCACCAATCTTGCGCTCGCCCTCAGGGGCGTTGACATACACCGAGCCATCAGCATCGACGCGACCCCACTTGGCTGGGTCATTCTTCGGGGGCTGAGCGGGGCGTGCTGCCGGTGCGGAGGGCTTAGGGCCGGGACGAGCGCCTTTGCGGGGCATTGCTCCAGGGCTTGGGATAGCGGACATGGTAGGAAACCACCTTCGGTACAATCGCGCCGCGCGACACGGCTGCCAGAACTTATGTGACACAACACTACCGTTTCCGCCGCGCAGCCGCGTGCTAACCCCACATTTGTGACCTTATAAGATGGGAGTTGATGCAGAATCTCATGATTATGCCGGCCTCACCGGCGCTAGCAGAAGAACTCTCACCGGGCGACGATGCTTCCCGCGCACTCCTGCGTGCCGCATGCGAGTTGGTTCGTGATGCCGCACGCGTGATTACTGGAGGCGCCACGCCACTGCAGGTAGACATCGTGGGCTCCCGCGATCCGCGCTGGCGCACTGAGCTCCCGGGAAGCTTGCGCGCATGGGGTGCCCCACAAGTCAACGTCGGTGGCGGGCATTACCTCCCAGAGCTCATGGCTCGCTATGTCCTTACCCAGGCGCTAGGCACAGAGGGCTTTGAGGTCATGGACTCACGGTCCGATATTGAGGAAATCATGGAAGGGCGGCTGACGGTGGTATGCATCGACGGCTCTGCTGGATTGACCGACCGCGCCCCGCTTGCCTTGGTAGACGGCGCGCGCGATGCGCATTTGTGGTGTGAATCGGTCTTATCCGGAGCGGACGTTCACTGTGATGAGGAAAAACTGCGTTCAGCGGGAGTCCTGGAAACCGCCTTGTGGGCACAGCTGGCGACTGTGCACCCACACTATGCGGAGTTGCGGGCAGCCGATTCAACCCTCGGCGTTGGCCGCTATGTAGCGGGGTGGCAGCGCTGATGAACTCCTCTGCGCCAACCCCCATCGCGGTGGTGGGGCCCACGGCCTCCGGAAAGTCTGCGCTGGGTGTGTCCCTTGCCCATGAGCTGGAGGGTGAAGTCGTCAACGTGGATTCCATGCAGCTTTACCGTGGCATGGACATTGGCACAGCCAAGCTAAGCCTGGACGAACGTGAGGGGATTCCGCACCATCAACTTGATGTGTGGGAGGTGACGGACACCGCGTCCGTAGCCCGCTACCAGGCTGCTGCTATCGCTGATGTGGAGGACATTCTCTCCCGTGGGAAAACCCCGATCTTGGTGGGCGGTTCCATGCTGTACGTGCAGTCACTGGTGGATAATTGGCAATTCCCGCCGACCGATCCTGCGGTTCGTGCTCGTTTTGAAGCACGCCGCCAAGAGATTGGTACAGATGCTCTGCATGCGGAGCTCGCCGAGATCGATCCTGCCGCAGCCGCAATCATCGAGGACAAAGACCCCCGTCGCACCGTGCGCGCGCTGGAAGTCATTGAGTTAACCGGCAAGCCCTTCAAAGCTAGCCAGCCACCCAAGAACGCTCCGCCGCGGTGGGGCACGCGCATCCTCGGGCTTCGCACGGATGCTGAATGGCTAAATCCCCGTATTGATCTGCGCAGCCGTCTCATGTTCGACAACGGCCTGGTCGAGGAAGTTGAGAAGCTCCAGGCTCAGGGCTTGGTTGCAGACTCCACAGCGGGGCGGGCCATCGGCTACGCCCAGGTCCTCGATGCTCAGCGCGGGGAGCTGACCTGGGACGAAGCTATCGAGCGCACCATCACCGGCACGCGTCGCTATGTGCGCCGGCAGCGCGCCTGGTTTAACAGGGATAAACGCATTTCTTGGTTGGATGCCGCCGGCGATACACGGGATCAAGCTTTGCGTGTCCTGGAGAGCCGTTAGACTCTACAAACATGAACTTTGCCAAGGGACACGGAACTGAGAACGACTTTGTCATTGTGGAAGGAACCCAGCCCCTTCTACCAGAGAAAGTCCAGGCGCTGTGCGATCGTCGCGCCGGCATCGGCGGCGATGGCGTGCTCCGCGTCATCCGCGCTGGAGAACTACTGGCAGCTGGTGACATCGACGAGCTCGCGCTGGGCATTGATGCGCAGGACTGGTTTATGGATTACCGCAATGCCGATGGTTCAGTAGCAGAAATGTGTGGCAATGGTACTCGCGTCTTTGCCCACTGGGTGCGCTCCCGTGGGCTGGTGGACAAGGACACCTTCACGGTGGGTACGCGTGCCGGAGCCAAACGTGTGACCGTTCACTCTTTCACTGAGACCGATGCTGAGGTCAGTGTGGAGATGGGCCCGGCCACTGTGCTCGGTGTGTCCACCGCCTCGATGGCGGGGGAGAAGTTCGCGGGCCTTGGCGTGGATATGGGAAACCCACATTTGGCTGCGGTTATCCCAGGGCTGAGCGCGGAGGCGTTGGCCCAAAGGACCCTTGAACAGCCGGTTATTGATACAGAGTTCTTTCCGGCGGGAGTGAATGTCGAGATCGTCACTCCCCTCGAGGCGGGCACTGTTCACATGCGAGTATTCGAGCGCGGGGTCGGGGAGACCCGTTCCTGTGGCACGGGTACGGTGGCGGCTGCACGTGCCGCGCTTGCCGACGCCTCCCAGGCAACCGGCACCGTCCGTGTCATTGTCCCCGGTGGTGAGGTCACAGTGGAGATTACCGAGGACGGCTCCACGCTCACTGGGCCATCGCGCATCGTGGCGACCGGAGAGACGTCGCTGTAGTTAAGACGGGGCGTCTATTTGTAATCTGTGCCCAGCGCCAAGGCAGCGCGGCGCGCAGCCAGCCAGGATTCTTTGAGTTCGGCCGCGCGTTCATCGGCCACCTTGAGCAAGGATTCCAGCTCGCTGGTTTCGACATCGGGGGCGTTAACCCGCGCAGTGAGCCGACGAAGGAATCGCTGTGCTCCGTGCATCTCGTAGTGGAAGGCCTCGATGGAGGGGTTGGTGCAGTCGACGTCGACAAGCGCCGGGCGGTGTAGCGTGCGATCCGCCAACGCATCAGAGTCCTCGCTCGTGGCGAAGGTCGTGTAATCCTGGATGACGTCGGTGATGTCCTCGACCGTCAAGGCGATAGAGGCGCGTAGAGCTGATTGCTCTGAGGCATCCGGGCGGGTGCCGGCAATAAGCCACAGAGCGCCGCAGACAAGAATGGCGAGGATGACTCCCTGCAGCTTCAGCGTCACCACCAACACCACGGCCGTAACCGCGGCGAGGAGCAGGGCAAACCCGCGACGCTGAGATGCGGAAAAGTTCATGGCAACAACTTTACGGCATTAGTTCTCTCGGTGGTTTAGTGGCCGCCGCAGCCACAGCCGCCGGAACCGCAGCCACAACCGCCCTCGCCACCACAGCCGCCAGTCGGCATCGCAATCGACGCGGTCAGCATCGCCGTGCCCGCCAACACAGAATCCTTGGCTGGCAGTTCACCAAAGCTCTCGGGGAGGCACAGGTCAAACGGGAACACACCATCCATGACCAAGTGCATAAAGCGCTGTCCGGTGAGCTGGTTGTGGCGCCACTCTGATTCCATGACTCGCGCAGCAAAGGTGCAGCCCGGGGTCGGAGCGGCAGCCCCCGAACCAGAAGCGACAATCTGTGCGCCCTCGGACTCAAAAGTAGCGGGGTAGGAGCCCCTCTCGGACTCATAAGCCTCGGTGCTGTCGAAGTGTGTGACGTCGAGACCCATTGCGGTGAGTTCAACCTGCTGCCACTGCTGCGTGTCTTCGTCGACAAGCAGCGGGCCCTGCGCCAGGTTCGCGGTGGCCTGCGCTAGGACGGTGCCAAAAGGATCGATGATGTCGAGGTAGGCGAGGACGTCATTGATCATGGAGACGTGCGCAAAGCCCTGGGTAACGGAGTCGAAACCAATGAAGGTGGCAAATGGTTCGACAGCGAGAATGTTGAGCTGGGCGCCGGAAGGATCCACAAACTGGATAAGCTGCCCGCCGCGCACCTCGCCGGTCACTGCGAGCTGATTGGTGGAAATTGCTGCCTCCACGGCGTCCTGCCAGCGCTCGTAGTTCAGGCCAATGGCCTGCATCTCTGGGTGAGTCTTCTCGTTGACGGTCATGTCCACTATTGTATCCGCCGCGTGGAGGAGTCAAAAATAGCTTTGAGAAGGTCAGTGACCTCTGCCTTCGCGCTCACACAATTCCCGGTTCAGCATGTCGACGTGCAAGAATAGGGAGCATATGACGAAACAAACCCATGATGAACTCCTCGCGCAGGCCTTTGGTGAGCCTGCCCCCGCGCCGCAGGATCCGACGATTGGTGACTTGGACCTTGCCGAGCGCAATGCCTTCCGCCGTGTGACGCGTGAGACCACCATCCGTGCCGAAGACACTACTGACGGTTACGAGGTGGAGTACCGAAAGCTCCGTCTGGAGCAAGTGATCCTCGTTGGTGTGTGGACCGAGGGAACCGTGGCCGAAGTGGAGGCCACGATGGCTGAGCTGGCAGCCTTGACGGAAACTGCTGGCGCAGAGGTGGTGGAGGCGCTCTACCAGAAGCGTGAGAAGCCCGACCCAGGAACCTATATTGGCTCAGGCAAGGCTGCTGAGCTCAAGGATATTGTGGCCGCGACCGGTGCCGATACCGTCGTCTGCGATGGTGAGCTCACCCCCGGTCAGCTCTCGGCTCTCGAGCGTGCTCTCAACACCAAGGTTATTGACCGCACCATGCTCATTTTGGACATCTTCGCGCAGCATGCGAAGTCCAAGGAAGGTAAGGCGCAGGTCTCCCTGGCACAGTTGGAGTACCTCTACACGCACACACGAGGTTGGGGTGGCAATCTTTCGCGCCAGGCAGGTGGCCGTGCCGGTTCCAACGGCGGTGTGGGCCTGCGTGGTCCTGGTGAAACCAAGATTGAGACGGACCGTCGCCGCATCCGTACCCAGATGGCGCTTCTGCGCAAAGAACTTAAGGCGATGAAGACCGCCCGTGAGGTCAAACGCGCGAAGCGCCAGCGCTCCACCGTGCCCCAAATCGCCATTGCTGGCTATACCAATGCAGGAAAGTCCTCCCTCATTAACGCGATGACGGGCGCCGGCGTGCTGGTCGAGGATGCCCTGTTTGCCACGCTGGATCCCACGACGCGCCGAGCCGAGCTTGCCGACGGCCGCCAGGTCGTCTTTACCGACACCGTCGGCTTCGTGCGCCACTTGCCGACTCAGCTGGTGGAAGCCTTCAAATCCACGCTGGAAGAAGTCCTCGCCGCAGATCTCATGCTGCACGTGGTCGATGGGTCTGACCCGTTCCCGCTCAAGCAGATCGAGGCGGTCAACAAGGTTATCTACGACATTGTGAAGGAAACCGGCGAGGATGCCCCGCCGGAGATCATCGTTATCAACAAGATTGACCAGGCTGACCCACTCGTTCTGGCAGAGCTGCGCCACGTACTCGATCGCGACAATGTGGTCTACGTGTCTGCAAAGACGGGCGAGGGCGTGGACGAACTCACGGCTTGCGTGGAGCTTTTCCTTAACTCCCGCGACGAACATGTGCAGCTGCTGATCCCTTTTACGCGCGGTGACGTGGTGGCGCGCCTCCACGCGGAGGGTACCGTGCGCAGCGAGGAGTACTCGGGGGAGGGCACGCTAGTCGACGTCCGCCTCCCAGCCTCCGTCGCCGCCGAGCTAGCCGAGTTCCGCGTGGAGGAATCCGCTTAGGATTCGGCGTTCGGGTGGGCCATAATAGAGGTTCGTGAGTATCTTTTCCTGGGACGTCCATGGGGACGGAAAAACTATTAAGCCGGGTGCGGTGGTTGCGCCCGAAGAACGATTGAGCTGGGGCCGCACCATTGGCATCGGCATGCAGCACGTCGTGGCCATGTTTGGCGCGACGCTGCTTGTGCCAACGCTGACCGGTTTCCCGGTCAACACCACACTGCTCTTCTCTGGTCTGGGAACGATTCTGTTCCTCATGATCACGCGCAACCGCTTGCCCTCCTACCTGGGCTCGTCCTTTGCGTTCATTGCACCACTGACCGCTTCCCAGCAGTATGGCATCGGTGCGCAGGCGGGTTCGGTTCTCGTGACCGGCCTGGTTCTCGTGCTCATCGGTTTCGCTGTGAAGGCTGCTGGCCGCAAGGTACTCGATGCGGTCATGCCGCCCGCGGTCACCGGCGCCATCGTGGCACTCATCGGCCTAAACCTGGCGCCTAACGCGGCCTCCAACTTCTCTAGCCAGCCCCTCGTGGCAACCGTGACCCTGGCGGTCATCATCTTGGCTACTGTGGCCGGCCGCGGCATGGTCTCGCGCCTGTCTATTCTCATTGGCGTTGTTGTGGGCTGGGCCTTCGCGGCTATCACCGGGAACCTGGGGGAGGGCGCCGTGGAATCTATCCGTGAGGCTGCCTGGATTGGTTTCCCACAGTTCCACGCCCCAGAGTTTCATGTCTCTGCCATTCTGGCGGCGCTGCCGGTTCTCGTCGTCCTGATCGCTGAGAACGTCGGCCACGTCAAGGCCGTCTCCGAAATGACGAAGCGTGACCTCGATGATCTGGCCGGCGATGCCCTTATCGCTGACGGACTCGCGACTTCCCTAGCTGGTGGCTTCGGTGGCTCCGGCACCACGACCTACGCTGAGAATATCGGTGTCATGGCTGCAACTCGCGTCTATTCCACGGCCGCGTATTGGGTTGCCGCCATCACCGCTATCGCGCTGGCTTTCATCCCGAAGTTTGGCGCGCTCATTTTCACCATCCCTACCGGTGTATTGGGTGGTGCCTGCCTCGTGCTCTACGGGCTCATCGGCATGCTCGGTGTGCGCATCTGGATGGACAACAAGGTCAACTTCAACAACCCTGTCAACCTCACCGCCGCTGCTGTTGCGCTCATCGCCGGAATCGGCAACCTCACCCTCGACGTCTTCGGCGTCACCCTGGAGGGCATCGCCTGGGGTTCCGTCGGCATCATCATCGGTTACCCCATCATGAAGCGCCTCTACGACCAAGTCGGGGAAGGGCAGTACGCGAAGTATTAGGCTCCCGCTCAATAAACACGTGACTATGAAGTGAACTTCGCGTTAAACCTGTTTAATATCGGTGGAATAAGGGGAGGGTAATGGCGACTTTCCGGTACGAATGGAGTCTGCCAAAAGAGTATGACTAAGTTCTTACATTTTCATGATGACAACCACCGTGAGGCCTACTGAGCGCTACCGCCTGCGCAAGCAGAACTGACTGCCGCCGTTTGCGGAGGGAGTCTTTCACCGCGGGCCGGGACCTGGTTCGGGAGATGCCGCGTGTTTGTCGGAAGGGAGAAAATCCGGTGTCGCACATCGACTGGGATAGTGTCTCTTTTCGATACTCGAAATATGGGCCATATATTCTGCGGGATGCCGCGCTGTCGTTGTCACGGCCTGGCATCTACGAAGTCCGGGGTCCATCGGGAAGCGGTAAATCCACGGTTCTGGATCTGTTAGCCGGTCTGCGCTCACCCAGTGAAGGCAGGGTAACCATCGACGGTAAACGGTTCGGAAAGGGCGCGGCCAAGAAGCTAACCTCATGGCGGGCCGCGCACGTCGGGTACGCACCACAGGCACCGACCCTCCTGCCTAGCCTCAGCTGCCGGGAGAACCTCGAGCTGGCAGTTCACGTCGCCGGACGGGGCCTCGACGCCCAGGGCAGGGAAGAGCTGCTTGGCACGTTGGGCATGCAGCCTTTCACAGAAGCCCTGCCGGCGGAGCTATCCGGGGGTCAACGCCAGCGCGTTGCGGTGGCCCAGGCACTAGCTTCCCAACCGGACTTGGTGCTCATGGATGAGCCCGTCAGCGCGCTTGATGGAGCGAATGTCACCGTGGTCGAGGACTTGTTGCGCCAGTCGGCGAAGCAGGGAGCGATAGTGGTCTATTGCTCCCACCGCGAGCTTTTCGACGGGCAGGCAGAAACGCTGCTGCAGATGGGGGCATAGCTCATGAAGACCATGACTCCCACCGCCGCCTACCGGAGAGAGCTGTCGGTGACGGCGCGCCCCTTCATCGGGGGAATCGTACTGGCTGCGGTAGTAATAGGCACGCTCGTCGGCACCATCCTTTACGTCGCATTCTCGACTGGCGGAAGCAGCGACTTCAAGGCCGGCGTGACGAATATGAGCCTGATTGCGATCATCCCGGCATTCGCCGGGGTCCGGTTGGCGCATCAGAATTTTATCGCTGACCACCGAAATACCGTGCAAGCGCTGCGGATTCTCGGCATAGGCAGGGCGTTTTTCACCAGGCACCTGCTCCTGCAAGGGGCGTGCCTGGCGCTTCTGGCAAGCGTTTCGGCGGTCGTGTTGGGACGGTTGTTGGCGACGCCGCTTTTCAAGGTGATTCTGCTAGGGCTCAACAAGCAGCTGCCAGATCACTGGGGCTCGCCCATTGACGTTGCCTGGTCGTCACTGCTGGTCTTAGTCCCCCTGTACCTCCTCGGCGTCGGGATTCTCAACGTCGACAAGGTGCTGGCCAAAACCGGGGATCGGGGAGCGGCGACAGTAGGTAAGTCCAAATCCTTGGTGGGGCTGGTTGGCCTAGTGCTCGCAGTGGTCAATATTGCCGCGGGTATCTGGTGTATGGTGACGACTCCGCCAGGGCCTGTCGTGTTGATCTTCGTCTTCACCTTGCCGTTCCTCGCTGTCACACTTGCCGGCCCCTTCGCCCGGGCGCAAGTTCGCTGGGCAGCCGCGGCGATCAAAAAGGTGAGCGGATGGTCGGCACCCGCGCTAGGAATCCGCTCCTCCGAAACCGTCGGGACGACCTCGAGGGTGGGGCTTGCTACCGCGCTCGTAGCCATTCCGCTGGCAGGCTTCACAGGTGCACAGACCTCGTTATGGGCGGCAAATTACGTAGGCTCCCAAAATTTCCAAACGGTCCCAGTCGTCGTTGACCAAGATTTTCGCCTGCTGGAAGCGCAGGAAGCAGACGGTGTATGCGAGGAGATCGGCGACGACTGCCGCGGGGTGGTCTACTGGCAGCCCTCGGACTTCGAATCCGCGGGGGAGACCTCCGTACCGATGGAGAAGGCGTCTGACTATTCTCTGGCCGGATCGAATGACCACGTGATAGGGCAGCTACTCTCGCCCGCGGCGCCGGTGAAAGCTCACAGCCCCTTCTACCCAGACTTCATGGTGCCGTTCTCCGGTATCTCTAGCGAGTCTCCGGTCAAACCGGAATGGGGGCTTCCCGTGGTCGCAGAATCGGCTAGCGCACCGGATCATCTCCGGGTGGAGTCCGCGCAGGATTGGGTACGGCACGTGGATATGGATAGCCAGATCATGTACGGGCCCCACGGCGACGGAACCGCCGGCTTCGTCCCCACCGCGGCCTACACTCTGCTGGCGATCTGCCTGGTCCTCGCGGTCTCTGTGATGGGCAAGCGGGCCAATTTGCATGCGTTCTTCTCGCCACTGCGTCTTCTGGGCCGTACCCAAGGCGCGATCCAGCGAGCAGAGTTCTGGGCAATCCTCTTTCCGTACTGTGTTGCCATGCTGACAGCGCTCCTAGTGGGCATCTGGTACACGGTCGCCGTCCATGTCGCAGTCTCGGCGTACCCCGGGGCGCTGCTGCCTTACCTTCCCCCAGGGCTATGGGTGCTCTTTGTCCTCGTCTTCTTAGGCACGAGTGCGACTGCCTTCTTGCCAACTCCAGACAAGGACGAGCGTGGCGCAGATGCGCCCTAGACACTGGCGTGCCGGCGCCTAAAGATGCAAAAATCCCGCCGCGTGGACGGGATTTCCTTGCTAATTACTGCAGATTACGGGCCGCAGCTTTAGGACCTTTTAATCGGCGGGCGCTGGTTAAGAAGCGTCGAGGTCCTGCTCAATGAGGCCAGCAATCTTCTCAACAGCCTCTTCGTTGTCGGAGGTCACGGTGACTTCGTCACCCTGCTCTGCACCGAGAGCCATGATCATCAGGGAGGATGCAGCATCGGTTTCATCCTCGTCCTCGTCACCAACGAGGGTCAGGAAAATGTCCTCATCATACTCAGCAGCAGCATCAGCAATGATGGAAGCCGGACGTGCGTGCAGTCCGACAGAGGAACCAACCTTGACGGTCTTAGAAGCCATGATGATAGTCCTTTCGACTTAAAGATTTTTCGTGGTTACAAGTGTACGCGCCTTCTAGGAAAGACGTCGCAGTTTATGCGGCAGCCTTGGCGGTTTCCGCCTTCGCAGCAGCCTCTTCGGCGGTCTTGTTTGGCCAGAATTGCTTCATAGCGATGACAGCGATGGCCGCCACCGCCACGCCCGCGAGGATGGCCACGAAGTAAGCCCATGCAGGCTCGATTGCGAAGATGACGAAGATGCCGCCGTGCGGAGCGCGGGACATGACACCCAGCGCCATCGACAGTGCGCCGGTGACTGCACCGCCGAGCATCATGGACGGGATGACGCGAAGCGGGTCGGCGGCAGCGAACGGGATAGCACCCTCGGAGACGAAGGAGAGGCCCAGCAGCCATGCGGATTTGCCGTTCTCCTGCTCCGCCGGGGTGAAGAGGTTCTTGCGCACGAAGGTAGCGATAGACAGTGCGATGGGGGCGACCATACCGGAGGCCATGACAGCGGCCATGATCTTCATGGAAGCTTCGTCACCGGTGGACAGACCTGCGGTGGCGAAGAGGTAGGCGGCCTTGTTGACCGGACCGCCCAGGTCAGAGCACATCATGAGACCGAGGATGATGCCCAGCAGCACAGCGGAGGAGCCGGACATGGAGGCCAGCCAGTTCTGCAAACCGTTCATGATGGCGGCCAACGGAGCACCGAGCAGCAGGTACATGAGCAAACCAGTAATCATAGTGGCAAGCAGCGGAATGATGACGACCGGCATGAGGGAGCCGACCCAGCGCGGGACCTTCCACTTGCCAATCCACATGGCAACGAAACCAGCGATAAGACCGGTGACCAGACCGCCGATGAAGCCGGCGCCCAAGGTAACGGCGATGGCGCCGCCGGCGAAGCCCGGCGCAATGCCTGGGCGTCCCGCCAGTGCGAAGGCAATATAGCCGGAGAGAGCCGCGACAATGAATCCCATCGCCGCTTGGCCGATGGCGAAGAGCACGGCGCCAAGGTAGAGACCAAGACCTGAGTGCTTGAACGTCATCGTTGCGCCGTCGACCACTACGTCATGGCCAGGCAGGTTCGTCAGCGAGTAGTCGGTGGTGATGGCCTGCCATCCGTTGGCTACGTCGTAGCCGCCAAGCAAGAATCCCAGCGCCAGTAGAAGGCCGCCTGCGGCGACGAAAGGCACCATGTAGGACACGCCGGTCATGATGGCTTGCTGGATGCGCTTGCCCCAGCCGAGACCTTCACCTTCCTCTTGCGCGTTCGAGGAAGCGGCACCAGCAGTGCCTGACACCTTGTGAGCGTTCGGGTTCTTCGAGGCAGCAATAGCCTCGTCGATCATTACGCCCGGCTCGTTAATGGCGCGTTTGACTCCGGATTCGATGACCGGCTTACCTGCGAAGCGCTCACGGTCGCGCACTCCGACGTCGGTGGCGAAAATGACGGCGTCAGCATTCTCGATGACGTTAGCGGACACAGCGGTGTTGTTGGAGGAGCCCTGAGTCTCAACGGTGAGCTCGACATCGTCGCGCTCCTCGGCGGTTTGGGTAAGGGCATCAGCAGCCATGTAGGTGTGCGCGATGCCGGTGGGGCAGGCAGTCACAGCGACGATGCGCGTCTTTGTCGACTCCTTGGCATCGCTTGCGGGAGCAGACGTGGAATCTGAAGCCGTGACGGCGGCGGCTCCTGCGGCCGCGGATTCGGCTGGTGCAGCCTTCTTTTTGGGCTTTTCAGCGTTGACGACGTCGAGAACAAGCTTGACAATCTCGTCCTTGGTCTCTGCATTGCGCAAGGCCTCGAGGAAGTCTTTCTTCACCAGCGCGCGGGCCAGCTTCGAAAGGATCTTCAGGTGTGCCTTGCCACCGCCTTCCGGCGCGGCGATGAGGAAGACCAGCTGTGCGTTGCCGTCGGGGCCGGAGAAGTCGACACCGCGAGACAAGCGGGCAAAAGCCAGAGTTGGTTCGGTGACTGCTGCAGAACGGCAGTGGGGAATGGCGACGCCCCCGGGAACGCCTGTGCCAGCCTTGGCTTCGCGAGCAATGGCAGGTGCGGCGAGCTCATCGACGCTGCTAGCGCGGCCGGTATCGTGAACCAGTGTGGCGAGGTTAGTAATGACGGATTCGATGCTGTCACCGAAGTCGGCATCGAGCGCCACGAGGTCGGTGGTAATAAGATCGGATGCCATGTTTATGCACTCCTAACAGGTGCTATAGGGCGGGCACTGCAGAAACTGCAGTTTGATCGATATCGAGTTGTTCTGGGGAAGGCAGTTGAGTCCCAGGCAGGGAAGCGGCCGCGGAACCATAAGCGACAGCCTGTCGCAGCGCCTCCGCGTAGGAGGAACCGTTGCGGCGCGCAAGGATGTAACCAGACAGGGATGAGTCACCGGCACCCACCGTGGACTTCACGCTGATTGGCGGGGGAGTAGCGACCCACGCCTCATCTGCGGTGACGAACACAGCGCCAGCCCCGCCAAGGGTGACGAGCACCTCCTGGATACCGCGTTCGACGATGACTCGTGCGGCTTCCACCACGCCACTAAAGTCACCCTTTTCGGCGCTGGCCTCCAGTGCTTCACCATCGACTCCTGCCAGTTGGCCCAGCTCGAGACCATTGGGTTTGATGAGGTCAGGGGCAGCAGTGTCGAGGTTCTCACCCAAGGCCGCCATGGGGGCGTCGGAGGTATCCACAGCGACGCGGAGCTTAGGGTTGGCGGTGCGAGCAACGCTCATCAGTTCGGTGTACCACTCGGTGGGAACTCCCCGCGGAAGAGAGCCTGACATGACGAGCCACTCGGCTTGTGGGGCATGTTCCTTCAGTGCAGCAGCGATAGCGCTGCGGTCCTCTGCCGTTAGTGTGGGGCCAGGGCCGTTGAGCTTAGTTGTGCGACCGTCAGGTTCCGTGAGGGTGGTATTGGTGCGAACGGCGCCGTCGATAGGCACTGCGTGCACAGGGATGGAGTCTGCGGCTGCTAGAGCGAGGAAGTGATCGGACGCCGCCGCTGGTAAGAGGGCAAGGCTGTCGACGCCTGCCATCGTTACCGCGTGGGTTACGTTGACTCCCTTGCCACCTGCGACATGGGAGACAGATTCGGCGCGGTGAACGGCACCCAGACGTATGGATTCGTTCAGAGAAATCGTGGCGTCGATACTGGGGTTGGGGGTCAAGGTAAGGATCATTCTGGACAATCGTCCCCTTTCGCAGTGTGCGTATATTGGGTGCCAACACGCTTCGCGGCGTCTGATGTCACGACGCGGGTCGCCCCAGTCAGCGAAAAATAGATGTTGCTTCTATTCCGATTCTTGTCCGGTTGTGCCCGAATGTCAATAGAATCACTGTGGTTTTCGTTGCATTTTCATCCGACTTGTGATGATCTGGGGTAGAGAAAAAATCGTCTCCGTTAAGGAACTGTGTCATGGAAACCGCATCCCCATCCACCATTAAAGGAACCGGAGTTGTTGCCGGTGTTGCATACGCCGAGGCAGTGTGGGTTCGTCCCCGTCCAGAACTACCCCAGGCCGGTGAAACCATCGCGGAGGACAAGTGCGATGCTGAGTACGACCGTTTTCTGGAAGCCGTCGATGTTGTGGCCAGCCGCCTAGAGCAGCGAGCTGCCGGTGCCGAAGGCCAAGCTGCCGAGGTGCTCGGCGCTACGGCCGGCATGGTGAAGGACCGTGGCTGGCACAAGGCAGTGCGTAAAGGAATCCGTGGTGGCAAGAACGCCGAGTATGCCACCGTGGGAGCCACGGACAAGTTTGTCACGATGTTTGAAGCCGCTGGCGGTGTTATGGCCGAGCGCACGACGGACTTGAAAGACGTGCGCGACCGTGTGATCGCGCAGCTGCGTGGTGAACAGGAACCAGGTCTGCCCATGGTTGAAGGCGAGGCTGTTCTGCTTGCAGACGACTTGGCGCCCGCCGATACCGCTACCCTCGATACCTCCCACATCAAGGCTCTCGTCACTGAGCTCGGCGGTCCGACCAGCCACACGGCAATCATCGCCCGTCAGCTCGATATTCCTTGCATCGTGGCAGTCGGGGCAGATTTGCGCACAATCGAAGCTGGTACCCAGGTCTTTGTTGACGGCTCGGTGGGCACGGTCGCACTTGGTGCTGACCGTGAGAGCTCTCTTCAAGCAGTGGCGGAGTACCGCGAGAAGGCTGCGCGTGTTGCTGAGTGGCGTGGCCCAGCGCAGACCAAGGATGGTCACCGCGTGCAGTTGCTCGCCAACGTTGCCGATGGCAATGCCGCACGTATCGCCTCGGACTCTCAGGCAGAAGGCATTGGCCTGTATCGTACAGAGCTCTCCTTCCTCTCTGCGAGCGAGGAGCCGACTGTTGACGAACAGGCTCGAATCTACGGAAAGGTGTTCAATGCCTTCCCCGATTCCAAGGTGGTTGTTCGCACCCTCGACGCGGGTTCGGATAAGCCAATTTCCTACGCCACCCTAGATTCCGAAGAGAATCCGGCACTGGGCGTGCGCGGACTGCGCGTGGCTCGCGATAATGAGGCACTGCTTACCCGTCAGCTTGACGCTATTGCTCAAGCTGCAGCCAACCGTGGTGAGGAGGCAACCACGTGGGTTATGGCTCCGATGGTCGCCACCGCTGTGGAGGCGAAGTGGTTTGCAGATCTGTGTCGTGAGCGCGGACTCACTGCTGGAGCCATGATTGAGGTTCCTGCAGCGGCCCTCATGGCCGACACCATCATGCCGCACTTGGACTTCGTGTCAATCGGTACCAATGACCTTACGCAGTACACGATGGCAGCAGACCGACTGTCACCGCAGCTGGCCTACTTGACCGACCCATGGCAGCCTGCTGTTCTGCGCCTTATTCAGCACACATGTGTGGTGGGCCGTGACAACAATGTCCCGGTTGGCGTGTGCGGTGAGGCAGCAGCTGATCCGATGCTGGCCTGTGTTCTTACTGGTTTGGGGGTGACCTCGCTGTCGGCTGCGTCGACTGCCGTTGCTGGCGTTGGCGCACAGCTGGCTGAGCTCACCTTCGAGCAGTGCGAGAAGATGGCGGAAGCCGCCGTTAACGCGGAGGGGCCGTCCGAGGCCCGTACGAACGTTATTGCTTTGCTAGAGGAATTCTAGATACCCGCACTCTGTCTCTAGTGCGTCTCTAGCGCGACGCGAAAACCGCCCTCAGCCCTTGACTTTGAATGTCGAGGATTGGGGGCGGATTGTGTCATCGCTGGACCGGAGGCCTAGGCCTCGTCGGTGGATAAAAATCCTATGACCTAATGAAGCTTCTTATTTGTCCTTGGCAATGATGACGTCGATACCGTGCTCCTTGAGGGCCTCGATGAAGGACTCAGGTGCAGCTGCATCAGTAATGACAACGTCGATGTCATCGAGTGAGGCAAAGCTGACCAGGTAGTCATTGCCCAGCTTGGAAGAGTCGCAGAGAACAACAACACGATGAGCGTTAGTTACGAATGCTGACTTGATCGCAGCTTCTTGAGAATCGGCAGTAGAGAGCCCGTGATCGATGGTCAGTGCGTTGGTGCCAATAAAAGCAACGTCGGCACGCATAAGCGCCATGGTCCGAAGGGCGGTATCGCCAACAACGGCTTGGGTAATGGCACGAACGGTACCGCCGAGCAGCTGGACGTCAGACACCCCATTGCTGGCTAGAGAAAGCGCAATGGGAAGACTGTTAGAAACAATGCTGAACTGTCCGGCGGAGAAACGTTGCCCAATCAAGTCGGCGAGGGCATTAGTCGTTGTGCCTGCATCGAGGAAGATACTTCCGCCATCTGGTAGTTGATCAAGAGCGGCCCGTGCGATAGCCATTTTGGCGCCAGTTGCAGATCGTTGACGCGTGTCCAAAGTGAACTCCGCGGTCTGGAAAGATTGGGAAGCCACAGCGCCACCATGGACGCGGTGGACAACACCTTCTCTGTCGAGGACAGCAAGGTCCCGGCGGATGGTTTCGGCTGTGACATCGAAACGTTCCGAGAGTTCGGTGACGTTGACTCGTCCCTCCACGGCGGTCAACGAGGCAATCTGACGACGGCGCTCTTCGGCGTACATAGTTCCTCCCTTTGAGGGGCTCCATCGGGTCTGGTCGCAGCGTCAAGTCGGAATGGAGTAATTCGCGAGTCGGCTTAGCGGATGGAGCAACACGTGTTGCTGTGATGTTCCCATTCTCCCATTGCGTGCGGACAAAACGGAACTAAACAAATAGAACTACACATTAAAAAGGCTTAATCTCACGTCAAACCTAGCTCTGTCCAGCAAATTTGGGAATCTGTGATCTTGGCCGCTAAGCGGGCATAAATCGGGCATCTACACACACAAGGGGGTAAGAGCATAAATAGTCCCCGCTCAATATGTCCACATTGAGTGTGGAGCGAAGGGGAAATCGAGCGGGGGAAATGGAGGGAGGAAAGGAGGTTGTGGGTATGCGACAGCTAGAGCTTGCGGAACACCGAGACGACCTTGCCCATAATTTCCGCTTCGTCACCTTTGATGGGCGAATAGGCGTCGTTATGCGGAAGGAGCCACACGCCTGAAGAGTCACGGTGGAACTCTTTAACGGTGGCTTCCTCGCCGTCGAGGAGGGCTGCTACGAATTCTCCTTCTTCCGCTACGGATTGGGAGCGGATGATGACCCAATCGCCATTAAGGATGCCGGCATCCTGCATGGAGTCACCCACAACCTGCAACATGTAAAGCTCCCCATTGCCCACGATGTCATCGGGCATCGGGAAATAGGTGTCAATGTTTTCTTCCGCAGTGATGGGGGAACCAGCGGCGATGCGTCCAACGACTGGGATGTATGTCGGCGCCGAGGCTTCTTCAGGAACATCTCCAGTTGCAGGTTCGACGACGCTCATGGTGGCGGCGGACTTGCGGCCAGGTTTCTTGGACTCGTCAGCGCTAGGGAAGTGGCGAACATCAACGGCGCGCGGCTTGTTGGGATCGCGGCGCAGGAAGCCTTTCTCCTCCAGCTGCTTGAGTTGGTAGGCCACGGAAGAGGTGGATTGAAGTCCGGTGGCATCCCCAATCTCGCGAATGCTTGGTGGGTAGCCTCGAAGCATTACGGCATCGTGGATAACTTCGAGAATGCGACGCTGGCGAGCGGACAGAGATTCGAGAGTGGGTTGATCGCTCTTCTTCGGTTTGCGGGCCATGTTTTCTCCTAGTGACTCGGGGTAGGGCGGTGGGCGCGTTTATTGGGTGGGGTAAACGGGGTAGGGCATATCGAATGCTTGTCTCCTTTTTAGCATGGAAAGAAAAAATGTTCGACAGTTGCCACGCAAATGTGGACAAACTTTCGAGAGGCTGTTATAAATCGAACATACAGACCAAATCGAACGATTGGGCGATGGAGATGTTCGAAAGTGTCGGACTGGTTTCCTACACTCTAGTCATCATCGCTACCGAGTTATTGCAATCTGAAAGGGAAGAATATGGCTATCGTACTTAACACCCCGAACAAGCGCGGAATCTCTCGTGACGAGGTAGGAATCTCTCGACCTGCAGTTGTTCCGCCAGCGATGGTGTGGGAACCTGCGGCACCTCAATCCGCACCACGTCAATCATTGCGTCACTCTCCTGGTGTTCGAACTTTATCTCCGATAGATAGAACACAGGAGCGTAGCCAAGAAAAGCTTCGCGCTCGTGCTTCTACCCTGAATTCGGACTCGAATCGACGCTGGGGTAGCTCGAACGTAGGTAACTATGTCCTTGGCGCTGTCTTTGGTGTAGCAGTATTCGTCGGCACTGTGTGGGGAGGGCTGAGCATCGACAGTGAGGCGTCGTTTGTGCCGGCATCGTCGCCTTCTGCAGTGGCATCTTCTCACTAGGGGCCAACAACGGGACTGGTAGGTACCCAGTCGGTTAAGCAGTGAGTAGACTACGGGGCGATATGCCGCGCCTTGTTTTATGAAAATCAACGGCCCATTTTCTGGGTTAGTTCACTCGGAGCGGCACATGTGTACGACCCCGAGGAAGGATGCCGCGCCGTGTATTGCCCGTTCTGTCACAATGAACAGTCGCGCGTTATTGACTCTCGCGTAGTAGATAGCGGTACCTCGATCCGCCGTCGGCGAGAGTGCACTGCGTGTAAAGGCCGTTTTACGACGGTTGAAAAAGCCGTTCTGTTGGTGGTCAAACGCAGTGGCCTCGCGGAACCCTTCAGTCGCGACAAACTTATTCGCGGTGTGCAGCGAGCCTGCCAGGGCCGCGACGTCAGCGACGATTCGCTGAAGAAGCTGGCGCAGGAAGTTGAGGAAACTATCCGCAGCCACGGTTCTTCCCAAGTCAATGCCAATGACATTGGTTTGGCAATCCTAGAACCCCTGCGTGACCTTGATGAGGTTGCCTACCTTCGCTTCGCTTCGGTCTACAAGTCCTTTGAAAGCGCGGACGACTTTGAGTCGGAGATTCGTCTTATGCGCCGTCGGGATAGGGACTCTTTTTAACGCAACTTATCGGCTGCTTTCTGTACTCGGCGCAGCGATACTGCGTGAGCAGTGCCTAGGCGCTGAGCAAAAAGCGATACGCGCAGCTCCTCTATCATCCAGTAGATGTCCTTGACCTCACGCGTCTTTTCTCGCCCGGCAGGGAGATTACGGAGACGATTGGCTAGGTAAGCCTTGGCCTCATCAACGTCGGCCTGGCGGTCAGCGTCACGGTCCGGATCGAGGTTCATGTCCTCGAGACGGATCCGTGCGGCCTGAATATAGCGGGGGAGGTGACGCAAATGCTGAATACCGTGGATCGTCAGAGCATTCGGCGGCAGCAGGAACTCGAGCTGCGCGCGTATATCGTCTATAGCCGGGCCTTCCCAGTGCTTTAGTTCTGCTGAGAGGTTGGAATACTCTGCCAAGCCCGGAGCAATCGCAACTACAGACTGTCGTACACGGCCTGGTACCTCTGGTTTAACTGCGTTGAGAAGTGCGGTGAACTCCGCTGGACTGCGAACAGGTCCGCCCTTCTCCATCATGATGTCGCGTACAGCAGCGACACGGGCGTCATTAACCAGACCATCAGCGCCGCCATGCGGGTATGCATCAACAGCAACTCGCTGTTGCAGCGGTAGACCCTTGACCATCTGCTGTGTGCTCACGGAAATCTCACGGAGAAGAAGAGTGAGTGTAGTGGTGATCATGGAGGCGTCGGCAGCCGCCTTAGTGGGATGCACTTTAAGGGCTACGCCTTCCTTGGTTGCCACCAGTGCAGGGTAAGCGGTGACCTCATGGCCATCCACCACGGTGGTAATTTCCTCATCGATGCTGCCCAAAGTGTCGTCGGACCACTCCTTGACGGCCTTGGATTCAGATTTGCGGCCCACCCGGGATACCGAGGAGGAAATATGACCTGCCTGTCGCTGGACTAACGCCTTGAGATCACGATCGGAGTCAATGACCTTGCCGCGTTTGTCCACCGCAGCGAAATTCATACGCAAGTGCGGGTCCAGCTGTTCAGGACGGAAATCACTGGCATTGATGCCTTGCCCGCCCATCTCTTGTAGAACCGCTGCGAGCTGCTCGGTAATGCGCCCTTCGTAGGGCAAAAGCTTGGGCAGTGCCCTTTCAGCAAATTCCGGTGCCGGGACGACGGTACGGCGCAACGCCTTGGGCAAGGAACGAATGAGTTCAGTGACAAGTTCGAGGCGCAGGCCAGGAACGAGCCAGTCGAATCCCTCGGTGTCGAGGCCCGCAAGCAGCGGCACAGGGACCATGAGGGTGACACCGTCGAGGGGATCACCAGGCTCGAATTTGTAGGAGAGGTCGTAATCAATACTGCCTTTGAGCCAGCGATCCGGGAAGGCCTCCTCAGTGACGTCATGGTCATCGTCGAGAAGCTGTGAAGGGTCAAAGTCAAGGAGATGCTTGTTCTTCTGCTTCCTCCACCAGGAGTCAAAGTGCTTCGCCGTGTTGATATTCTCCGGGATACGCTGGTCATAGAAATCGAACAACGTGTCCTCATCCACGACGAGTCCGCGTCGGCGGGCCTTCTCCTCAAACTCAGACGCCTCAGCGAGCTTGCGCTTATTGTCATGGAAGAAGTGGTGGTGGGTGGTCCAGTCGCCGTCGACAAGCGCGTGACGAATGAACATATCGCGAGCCGCAGCCTGATCCACATAGTGGTAGGGCACCGTGCGGTCAGCCACGACGGTGACGCCGTACAGCGTCGAACGCTGCGTCGCTACTGCGGAACCGCGTTTGCGTGACCACGTAGGATCAGAATAGTTGTGTTTAAGCAGGTCTTTTGCCAGCTTTTCTACCCAAGCTGGGTCGATTGCGGCGACATCGCGTGCCCACAGCCGAGAGGTCTCCACTAGTTCAGCGGCCATAAGAAACTCTGGAGGTTTCTTCGCCAGCGCGGAGCCAGGGAAGACGAGGAAGCGGGTATTCCGCGCGCCAATAAATTCCTTGGAATTGCCGTCGCGGGCGCCAATGTTGGAGAGCAATCCAGAAAGCAGAGACATATGGATGTCATCTGGGCGCCGTTCCGTAGCTTCCTGAGCCTTCCAACCCAGTTGCTTGGCCACGTCACGCAGTTGGCGCACGAGATCGAACCACTCGCGGATGCGCATATAGTGCAGGAAATCCGCTTTCATGCGCTTGCGGAAGGCATTTCCGCTCATTTCTTCGCGGGTTTCCTGGACAAAGTCCCAGAGGTTAAGCATGGACAGGAAGTCTGAGGTCTTGTCCTTGAACCTGGCATGGGACTGATCCGCTTGAGTTTGCTTGTCTAGGGGGCGCTCGCGCACGTCTTGGATAGTCATGGCGGCGACAATGATCATGACGTCGGTAAGGCAGCCTGATGTATTGGCCTCGACGAGCATGCGGGCCATCCGCGGATCGACTGGAATGCGCGCCAAGTCTCGTCCCACGTGAGTCAAGACGGGAAGGCCATCTTTTTCTTTATGTTGGAGTGCGCCCAGTTCATGGAGGAGAAGCAGACCATCGCGTACGGCTTTGGGCTCGGGAGGCTGAACGAAAGGAAACTCTGAGATATCGCCAAGCCGCAGAGAAATCATCTGCAGAATGACGCTAGCCAGATTGGTGCGCAGAATCTCCGGGTCAGTGAACTCCGGGCGAGAGAGGAAGTCCTGCTCGCTGTAGAGGCGAATGGCAATGCCGTCAGCCACACGTCCACAACGGCCAGAGCGTTGGTTGGCACTAGCCTGGGAAATAGGCTCAATAGGCAGACGCTGGACCTTGGTACGGGTGGAGTAACGCGAGATACGCGCCGTGCCCGTGTCCACGACATAGCGGATTCCGGGAACGGTCAGCGAGGTTTCGGCAATATTGGTGGAGAGCACGATCCTTCGCCCGCGGTGTGGACTAAAAACGCGGTGCTGTTCTTGGTTGGATAGGCGTCCAAAAAGGGGAGTGACTTCCACACCACGCCAGTGGCGGCCTTCAATGGCCTCCATTGCATCGCGGATATCGCGTTCACCGGGGAAGAAACAAAGGATGTCGCCTTCGCCTTCGGCCATGAGCTCTTCGATGGCCTCACACAGGGCGTCCAAGGGATCGATATCAATGGTTTTGCCACCAGATTCAATCTCCAACGGACGGTAACGGATCTCTACCGGGTAGGTGCGTCCGGAGACCTCGATGATAGGGGCAGGTTCACCATCGGCGTCAGCGAAGTGCGTGGCGAAGCGCTCTGGGTCAATAGTGGCAGAAGTGATGATGACCTTGAGATCTGGCCGTTTAGGAAGAAGCCGCTTGAGGTAGCCCAACAGGAAGTCAATGTTGAGGGAGCGCTCGTGGGCCTCGTCGATAATAATGGTGTCGTAGGCATTGAGGAAACGGTCGCGCTGCATTTCTGCAAGCAAAATACCGTCGGTCATGAGTTTGACAGCGGTCGTGGAAGACACCTTGTCATCGAAGCGAATGGCGTAACCAACAGATTCCCCGATGGATTGACCGAGCTCGTCGGCGATGCGCTCAGCGACTGTGCGGGCAGCAAGACGGCGGGGCTGGGTATGGCCAATGAGACCACGGCGCCCGCGGCCGAGCTCCAGACAGATTTTTGGAATCTGGGTTGTCTTACCGGAACCAGTCTCGCCGGCAATGATGACCACCTGGTTGTTCGCGATGGCCTCGGCGAGATCTTCTCGGCGTGCGGTAACGGGAAGCTGCTCTGGGTACGTAATGTCCGGTACTCCAGCGTCGATGGCGGCCACGCGCTTTTGTGCTGCGGCAATATCTGCGCCTATTGCTTCTAGGGCCTGTGGGGCGCGGGCTTTACGGAGGCGGCGGCGGAATGCGCGTTCATCACTCAACGAAACGTTAGTGAGAGCGCTATAGAGTTCATCGCGAGTTGCAGTCATAATCGCCCTAAAAGTCTACTCGCTCACGGATTTTCATGAAGTTGTTGGTACTCTCGTGTTGTCACTGTGACCAAAGATGTAAAGGACACAATCAATGACTAATCCCTTTGACCCTAAATCGGAGGACAATTCCTCCAACAATGGTTTTGGCAACGGCGCCAATAACGGTGCTGGAAACAACGGTGGATTGCCGCGTTATGAGCCGACAAACCACCCGGAAGACCAGGCAGGTTTCGGCCAACCTGGCGGATACGGCGCTAACGGCGGCTATGGTTCGAATGAGGGTTTCGGTGGAAACTCTCATGGTGCAGGGCAGCAAGGCGCGAACGCCTATGGCGCAAGCCAAGAATATGGCGGCTACGGTGCCTACAACACCGGCCAGCCGGGCTACGCTGGTGCGAGCTACGGTGAGGACGGCAGCTACGCGGGCCCCGGCCCGCAGGCAGGCCCCGCCTACACCGGCCCAGTGAGCGCTATCGAGGCTATTAAGTGGGGCTTCGGTGCCGCACTGAAGAATCCGGTGCTCTGGATTTTGGGTGCTTTCGTGGTCGGAATCGTTCAGATTGTTCCGCAGATTTCTCTGAGCTTCGCTCAGCAGAACAGCGATAGCGTGGAAACAGGTCTGACTGTTAATTTCCTGTCGCTTCTCGTGAGCATCCTATCCTTGGTTATCAGCTTGATCGTCTACCGCTTGGCGTACCGCGAGATTGACACGCCAAAGCCGACGTGGGGCACCCTCTTCCAAGGTATTCGCTGGGTGCAGCCGTTGGTAGTCAACCTCGTACTAGGTGTCCTTGCGGCTATTGCCATGGTGATCGCCATTGTCGCAATCTTTTTCTTGGGCTTCGGTGGTGCTGCGGCGACGGGCGCCAACAGCATGGAGCAGCTCGAGGAGGGCCAAATCCTGGCCCTCGTAGGCTCTGTGTTTGGCGGAGTGATTGTGGTTGGGCTCATTGCCTTGTTCATTCAGCCTTTCTTCACCTTGATGCCGTGGTTGGCCGCGGATACGTCCTCCATTGGTGAGGCATTCTCTCAGGGCCTCAAGCTGGGCAAGGAGAACTACAGCCACATCCTGCTGCTCCTCGTGCTGTCGGGCCTTCTCGTTGCGGCTTCCGCAATTACCCTGGGCCTTGCACTTTTGATCATTGCTCCGGCAATGCAATTGGCCACGGCGCATCTATGCCGTCAGTGCCAGGGCCGCTATGCTCCGGCTGCGTAATTAGAATCCCGCTCTAGTGGGCGGTTGTAAACGCCACCTCTTTCCTCACGCGTCATAGCGTGAAGGCAAGACGGTGGCGTTTGTCGTTTTACTTGTCTGGGGAGGTGACGGGAACGAGTGCACGTGAACGTTCCACCGCTGTCTGATAAGCAGAGGTGACCAGTGATCCGAAAGCGTGGAATTCTTCGGCGCGCGCTGCGGACGACCGGAACGTCAAGCCTACCTGTCGCTCGGCGGTGACGGCAGGTGCAAAACGCGCTACTGCTAGATCAGGGCTCGTGCATTCGGTTGCCAGCGCTGACTCGGGCACGAGCGTGGTACCGAGTCCGCCCATGACGAGCTGCAGAATGGTGGTGAGTGATGATGCGCGGGTGACGGCATTCGTTGCTTCGGAAGGGTTAATCTTGGCCCGCCGGCAAAGGTCGAGTACTTGGTCGCGAAGACAATGTCCATCATCAAGCAGTAACAAGTCGAGGCTTTCGAGTTGCTTTAGTGTGAGATCGGAGCGCCCTGCCAGAGGGTGCTTGGAGGGCGTAACGACAGTGAAGTGCTCAGCGTAGAGCGGCACTTCCACCATGCCAGCGGCCTCGGTGGGAAGGGCCGTAATGGCGAGGTCGATCGTGCCTTCACGAAGTTTGTCGAGCAAGTGTTGAGTCTGCTCTTCCACGAAGCGCGGTTCGAGTTCGGGGTAGACCTCCGTGATGGACTGGAGGAGTTCCGGGAGGATATACGGCGCGATAGTGGGGATGACGCCAATGGTCAAGGGGCCGGTGAGCATACCATTAGCCCCGCGGGCGCGGGCGAGGAAAGCATCGGAGGCCTCGAGGGCCGCCTTGGCAAAGGGGAGGAGCTCTTCGCCAACGGAGGTGACGATGACTTTTCGGGTAGAGCGCTCGATGAGTTGTATGCCGAGGCCCTGTTCCAAGGCGACGAGGGCTTGTGACAGGGATGGCTGGGAGATGTCGAGCTTGGACGCTGCGGTTCCAAAGTGTTTATTCTCCGCGATGGTGACGAAGGTGCGCAGCTGGGCTAGCGTCGGACGATACTCCTTATTGTTCATGCCTATAACTCTAACACTTATAAATAAGTCAAACTATTGACTTGCGAAGAAACTGTTGGCATACTTGGCGAGTGAGTGGCTATGCGTCTGCGTGATGACACACTGGCGTGTGGTTACAGAGATTTGCATCACAGTTTCTTCAAGGAGTTGACCCTTTCTATGTCTATCCTGACCGTCGGCGAAAAGTTCCCCGAGTTCGAGTTGACCGCGCTCAAGGGCGGCGATCTGCACGACGTAAACGCGAACCAGCCGGAGGACTACTTCGAGCAGGTGTCCCTGGATAAGTACCGTGGCATGTGGAAGGTTGTGTTCTTCTACCCGAAGGACTTCACCTTCGTGTGCCCGACTGAGATTGCTGCCTTTGGCAAGCTGGATGAGGAATTCCAGGACCGCGATACCCAGATCCTCGGTGGCTCCACCGATAACGAGTACGCGCACTTCAACTGGCGCGCTACTCATCCGGAGCTCAAGGACGTTCCGTTCCCGATGTTCTCCGATATTCGCCACGACCTGATTCGTGCTCTCGGAGTGGAGAACGCCGATGGAGTGGCAGACCGCGCCACCTTCATTATCGACCCGGATGGCGTTATCCAGTTCGTCTCCGTGACCCCGGACGCTGTGGGCCGCAACGTTGATGAGGTTCTGCGCGTGCTCGACGCACTGCAGTCGGAAGAAGTCTGTGCCTGCAACTGGGAGGCTAACGACCCGACGAAGAACATCAACAAGCTGGACGTCGTTCAGTCGGCCCTCTAACCAGAGGCCGCTGTCTAAACAGAGAGCTCTCGAAAGGAGACCCTCAGTGTCTATTGATAACTTGAAGTCCGCACTTCCGGCTTATGCCAAGGATCAGAAACTCAACCTTGGTACTCTTTCTCGCACCACCGAGCTCAACGAGGAGCAGCTGTGGGGCAGCCTGGTTGCTGCTGCAGCCGCTACCCGCAATGACCAGGTGCTCAAGGAGATTCTGGAGGATGCTCGCGAGCACCTGAGCGAGGAAGCTATCGACGCTGCACTCGGTGCCGCCACGGTGATGGCCATGAACAACGTGGCCTACCGCGCGAAGAGCTGGTTGGGTGACGACTATGCACAGGTGAAGTTTGGTCTGCGCATGAACATCATCTCTAAGCCAGGCGTAGACAAAGCCACGTTTGAGCTGTGGAACACCGTAGTTTCCGCCATTAACGGCTGTGAGCATTGCCTTTCTGCCCACGCTAAGACTCTGCTCGAGGAAGGCATGACCAAGGAGCAGATTTGGGAAAGCATCAAGGTTGCCGGCGTGGTCCAGGCTGTAGCTCAGGCGCTGCAGGCTGAGGCCGTGCGCAATGCTTAAGAGTCAAGCTTTTACTGCTTAATTCACGAAACGTCCCACACCGTAGTAGCGGTGGCGGGACGTTTCTGCATAGGAGGATGTGCCGGAGTCGGTTGAGATCTGTGAGGCGGAGTTAGCCCACGACTCCGCCAAAAGCAACGCCGATTCCGTAGGTGATGGCCAACCCCAAGGCACCACCGATAACAAGGCGCAGAACCGAACGGGTAGTGTCGGTGCCTGCGAGGCGGGCGGATATATATCCGGTGACGGCGAGGGCGATGAGCGTGACAATGGCGACGGTAAGCGCTGCTGTTTCCGCCGGAGCAAGGAAGATGGACAGCAAGGGCAGGCAGGCGCCTGCCAAGAAAGACACGGCTGACCAGAACGCCGCATGCCACGGGTTGGTGAGGTCTTCACCGTCGATGCCAATCTCTAAACGTAGGTGTGCTTCGAGAAGCCTGTCTTCGGCGGCAATTTCACGCGCTGCAGCGTCTGCAGTTGTCCTGCCCATGCCATAGCTGGAGAGCATGGTTACCAATTCCTCGTGCTCCTGCTCGGGTAGTTCCTCAAGCTCGCGCGTTTCCTTGGTGATCATCATCCGCTCAGAATCGCGCTGGGCAGAGACAGATACGTATTCGCCAAGCGCCATCGAGGCGGCGCCGGACACAGTGGCAGCGAGACCTGCAGTGAGGATGGCGCTTGCCGACGCCCCCGATCCCACCACGCCTAACAGAAGTGCGGCGACGGAGACAATACCGTCGTTAGCGCCGAGTACACCCGCCCGCAGAGAATTCAGCCGCGCGTTGTGGGACGCGCCGTGGGGCTCGTTGCTATGAATGGTCATGGCCTGTTCCTTTACCCAGCTCGGGTTCTCAGTTGTCTAGAGAACTCTCACTTTCTCAGTATCCCCGCTGGTCACAGGCTTGTAAAGCGTGTATAGGCTAAGCTGAGCGGTGGTAGCGCAGCCTTAGATGAGGTGGGTGTAGCTAGCCTTAGACAACAGTTCCGGTCCATTCTCCGCAGGACATGCCGTCTACGGAAAGGCCCAAGGTAAAAACTTGGTCCTGTAGGTCGAAGTGTGAGGATGGGATGGTCACGGCCAGCGCTTCTGGGGCGTAGGTGTATTCATAATCTACTTCCCGCCGAATGTCGCGTTCATCTTCCCCAAAGGATGCGATGTCCATAGATTCTAAGTGCTCATTGTCAAAGCGAATGGTGAGCTCTAGATTGACGGTGTGGAGGGAAAAGACCACGTCACGGTGATGGGGGAGGCCGCCGAGCAGCCAATGTACCGTGACTGCTTCCTCATGCCTATCGAAGTGCACGCCGGCGAGGCGAATGTTGGTGGCTGGAGAATCTGGTCGAGTCATAGCGCCACCCACTGTACTCTTTACGTGAAAGTGAGCGCGTAGTATTCAGGCTTTGTCAGGTGGAGTCTATTAGTGTTCCGGTGAGTCTTTTTAGTACTCTACGCGCAACTCAGATAGGCGTACCTCGCCGGCCTCATCCGACGCGTCTAAGTCCACGGTGCCCACAATCTGGTAGGAGTTGTCGTCTTCAGGATCCTTGAGGATTTGGCGCACAGTCCACGACCGCGATCCTGATTTCACTGACGTGTCGCCCTTGTCGAGGACGAAGTATTCGGGTCCACGTGCAGCCGGACCGACATCGATATCGTCGTAATCGTCGAAGTACGCGTCAAGAGCCTCACCAAAGTCCGGAACCTCATCGAGATACTCCAGCAGCTCAGCCAGCCGGTCCTCCTTTTCCAAAGCAAAAAGCTGGGCAAGCCGGAAGAAGTAGTTGCGAACCATGATGCCAAAGGCACGCTGGTTTGCGGTGAGCGCTGTGGGATCTTCTACGCCGAAAGCAAGCTCTCGGTCTAGATCCTTCTGGGAGATAGGGGAGTCTTCGCCAGCCATTTCTGCCCATTCATCGACCAACGAAGAGTCCACCTGGCGAATGAGCTCACCGAGCCACACGATAATATCCTCAAGCTCTTCGGTGAGATACTCCTCAGGGATGGATTGCTTAAGCGTGCGCCAAGCGTCAGTGAGGTAGCGCAGGATAACGCCTTCCGAACGAGCAAGGCCGTAGGTCGCGACGAGGTCTGAGAACGTCATGGCGCTCTCCAGCATGTCACGCACTACCGACTTAGGCCGCAGCTCAAACTCTTTAGCCCACGGGTTGGTCTGGCAAAAGGTCTCATATGATTGCTCGAGGAGCTCCTCCAAGGGCTTCGGCCACGTGATGTCTTCCACGATAGCCATGCGCTCGGTATAGTCCACGCCCTCCGCCTTGAGCGCTGCGATCTCTTCGCCTCGCCGCTGCTTTTGCTGGGCAATAAGCACTTGGCGCGGGTCATCAAGTACAGACTCGAAAACAGAAATGACATCGAGGGCATAGGACTCCGACTCAGGGTCCAGCAAAGTCAGTGCGGCAAGGGCAAAGGGGCCTAGGGGCTGGTTGAGAGCAAAGTCGCGCGGCATCTCGCGCACCACGTGATAGGGGCGGCCGTAAATATCGAGCCCCTTGGTGGACTTTTGGACCACTCCGGCATTCAGCAGGCCGCGGAACAAGCTAAGCGCGGTAAGAATGTCCTCGTTCTGACGAGCACGGGTGTTGTGGCTAGTGCGCAGCAGGTGCTTGAGATGCTCATAACCGTTGCCGTGGCGAGCTAAGACGTTGAGCAACATAGAGTTCGAAACCCGGAACTGGGAAGTGAGTTGTTCCGGTTCGGCGTCGATAAGCCTGGCGTAGGTCTTCTCCGACCATGAAACCTCGCCTTCGCGCGCGGATTTTTTCTTCAACTTCTTCAGACGCGCCGGGTCATCGCCGAGGCGACGCCGAGCCTTGGCATTCTCAATCTCATGCTCAGGTGCCTCAACGACAACCGTGCCCTCAGTGTCATAACCTGCGCGGCCGGCACGGCCTGCAATCTGATGAAACTCACGAGACTTGAGGATGCGCTGGCGCGTGCCGTCATACTTGGCCAAGCCCGTCATAAGCACCGTGCGGATCGGCACGTTAATGCCCACACCCAGGGTGTCAGTGCCACAGATGATCTTGAGCAGGCCCTTTTGTGCCAAGCGCTCCACTAGGCGGCGGTACTTAGGCAACATTCCCGCATGGTGCACTCCGATGCCCTTGCGCAGAAGCTTCGACAGATCTTTGCCAAAGGTGGTGGTGAAGCGAAAGGCGCCAAGCTCGGAGGCGATGGCCTCCTTTTCTTGTGGTGTGATGACCTTTGAAAGAGAAGTCAGCGCTTGGGCGCGCTCGGATGCCTCGCGTTGGGAAAAGTGCACCACGTAAACGGGCGCCTTACCGGATTTGAGGAGCTCTTCGATAGTCTCGTGCACTGCGGAGAACACGTAAGAGAAATCCAGCGGGACTGGGCGGGTGGTACCTGCAACGAGGGTAGTGGTGCGCCCAGTGCGCTCAGTAAGGTCCTTCTCCAGCCACGCGGTATCACCGAGAGTGGCAGACATGAGGAGGAACTGGGCCTTGGGTAGCTCCAGAAGTGGTACTTGCCAAGCCCAACCGCGGTCTGGTTCGGAGTAGTAGTGGAACTCGTCCATGACTACTTGGTCGATGGCGGCTTCTGAGCCGTCGCGAAGCGCAATGTTGGCCACAATCTCCGCGGTGGCGGCGATGATGGGGGCAGAACCGTTGACAGTGGCGTCACCGGTCATCATTCCGACGTTCTCCGGTCCGAAAATCTCACACAGGGCGAAGAATTTCTCGCTCACGAGCGCCTTGATGGGCGCGGTGTAGAAACTTCGCTGGCCACGGGCGAGCGCGATGAAGTGCGCGGCGTTAGCCACCATGGACTTACCGGAACCAGTTGGAGTGGCGAGGATGACGTTATCGCCGGCGAGGATGCCAAGGGAAGCCTCTTCCTGGGCGGGATACAACGAAATACCCCGGCCAGAGGTCCATGACTGGAAGGTGTCCCAAATAGCCTCATCAACCATTGACTCGGGGACTTCGGCGAGATCTGGCAGCATCTGAGAAAGGTTCACCAGTCCCACCTTAGGCGAAAGCATGAGCGGCCACGCACAGAGCCGGGCCACTCATGACAACAGAGAACGAAGATGAAAGGCGCAGTTAGAGAATTATGACCTATACGTCGTCGCCCAGGTCAGTATCTCCTGCGCTGGACTCTGGGCCTTCGTTGTTGCCGAAGTTGTCCTCACGGTCGTCGATATTCTCCGAGAGAATATCGGGATCGTCGTCGAGGCCGGCGAGGAAAGCTTCGAAGTCCGCGCCAATTTCCTCACCAGTAGGCATGTGTTCTTCGCCCGGCATGATCGCTTGCGGATGGCGCTTACGGTAGCGCTCCATGTACGCGTCATACTGCTCTTCGAGCTGGTTGACCACGCCGGCGATCTCTTCTGAATCGACAACCTGTTCTTCCAGTTGCTGGTTGATGCGGTCAACGTCGGCTTCAAGGCTGCCCAGCGGAATGTTGAGATCTACTGCGGACGCAACGGAATCTAATAGGCGAAGCGTAGCTGCCGGGTACGGGGACGCCGCCAGGTAGTGTGGCACGTGAGCCGTATAACCAGCGACGTGGCGGCCCTTCTTATCCAGAGCACGCTCGAGATAGAGGGCAGCGGCCCCCGGCACCATCATCGTGGACTCCATGCGCACCATGGAGTTAAGGAGTTCAGGCGCATTACCGTGTGCAGTGACAACCGTTGGCCGAGTGTGCGGCACCGGCATCGGGGCGGAGTAGAGCATGATGGTGTTCTTGATATCGAACTTTTCCACTAAGTTGACTACGGCGTCTGTAAACGCCTCCCACCGCAAATCCGGCTCTGGCCCCGAAAGCAACAGGAAAGGTTTCCCAGAGTTATCGCGCAGTACCTTGATGCCGAGATCAGTGTTTTCGATCTCCACGGTGCGGTCATGATCAATGGTGACAGCCGGACGGCGAGAGCGGTAATCGATGAGCTCGTCATTGTTGAAGGATGCCAGCTGGCGGTTGTCCAAGGCAGCCTTGAGGTGGTCCGCGCTAGCCTCCACTGCCTGCCCGGCATCGGCGTAGCCGTTCATAGCCACAATCATGGTGGGACCGTTGCCTTCAGTGGAATCGTCCTTGACCGCTGGAGCGGGGTACTCCAGCTCATACATGCGGCGCTGTTCTTCCTGCATGGTGTAGTGACTCTCCCTTCGTGTCCGGCGCTTGGTATCGAGCGTACGGACTTCATCAGCGTTCTGTGGCATGCAACGCTATGGGGCTGCCGCCTATTCCCAGGTTCCCACCGGATCAGCCTTGTCGACATCTGATGTGCGAGGCCGGTGAAAACTCGTGTTGATCGATCTAGCATGCCATAGAAGCAGGGATTGCGCCACACCGCGTCGTGCGGGGACGTCAGGATTTAAAGCCTGATCTGTGGATAACTTCATTTTTGTGGCTTCTGTAGAGAGGGTCGGGGAGGGTTATCCACAGAATCGGCAGAAACCGAAGCGCGCTTCTGGCACCGCGGCGGTGCCTGCTTCAGGCTGAGGACATGAGTTCTTACGCAGCACACACAGACAACACCCCACCGATTACAACTCCCGGCCACCTTCTTGCGAACATCCCAGGTCTCCTACGTTTCTATCCCACGGAGTCGGTCATTTTCATGGCCATTGATACCACTCCACGGGGGTCTGCCATGGGCCCCATTGCCCGCGTCGACATCGCAGATGCTCAAGAGGCCCTTCCAGATATAGCCGCTACGCTATCTGATAAGGCGTGCGAGGGAATCTTCGCCTTCCTCGTCTCGCATCGCCCGCTAGAAGAGCTCGAAGAGATTTCCTGTTGGCTCTATAACTTGGACCGAGTCCGCGATGGCATTGATGTTGACGCGGCATGGTATGTGAGGGAGATTGCGTGCGGCGAGCACTATGCCATGCTCCATGGCACGGTGAACACCGACGGTAGTGGCCCAATGAAAAAGTGGGTTGAGGGCGCGGTGCCGGCATTGACCGACGCCCCCACGATGCGCTCTTGCGTCGACCATAATGTCGTTCCGGAACTCAGCCGCGAGGAATTCTTTTCCACCTTTGCACGCGGAAACACTCACTTTGATGCCCTCGAAGCGGAAGCCCTTGGACGGCAAGCGCGCGATTGCGCAACGAGGTTGCGTGCGCGCGTAGCGGCTGCGACAGGGACCAAGCGTAAGGAGCTCATTGATAGCTTTCTGGATGATGTTCGCTGGACGCTCGGCACTGTGGCCACGGTCGAGGAGGTAGCCCACGATGTCGACATGCTTCAAGCATGTGCGGTGTGGATGTCAACCACCTGGACCCGGGACTTGGTGGTCGGTGTATGCACGGATGCAGGGGAGGAGGCTGCAAGTCTCTTGTTAGCGACTGCGCGCACATTTGACGGCGAAATCAGAGCGAATGCGCTGACACTTTTCGCGCTGGCACAGCTAAACCGAGATTGGGAGATATATGCAGGGCCCGCCTTGCAGACGGTGGCAGAGGAGTTTCCCAGCCACCGCTTAGGCTCACTACTGTGTCGGGCCTACCGCTATGGACTGCATGACAAGATGCGTGACACCATTCGCAGTGGGGCCCACGAGGCGTACATCACTGCTGTTGGCAAGACAGGCGGAGCCCCTGCAACTGCAGTGACTCCTACAACCCCAGTAACTAGCGTCGTGCCGAGTGAGCTCGCTCGCCGAGCTGCCGGGTGAAGTCCCAGGCATCGCTGACAATGGTGGTGAGATCCGTGCGGCTCGGATTCCACCCGAGCTCCGCCTTGATTTTGTCGGAGGAAGCCACCAGTGTTGCTGGGTCTCCGGCGCGCCGGGGAGCTAACTCTGCAGGGATGGGGTGGCCGGTAACCTCGCGGCAGGTCTCAATAACCTGCTTGACGGAGTAGCCATCGCCGGAACCCAAGTTATAGATGCGGTGGGTGCCTTCAGTGTTGGTGCTTAGCGCCAACACGTGGGCATCCGCAAGGTCACGGATGTGGATGTAATCGCGAACAGCGGTGCCATCAGCAGTATCGTAGTCATCACCGAAGATGAAGATCTTGTCGCGGTGCTCCAACGCCACCTGAAGCACCAGCGGGATGAGGTGGGTTTCAACCTCACGGTTCTCACCAATCGTGCCGTAGGCACCGGCCACGTTGAAATAGCGCAGAGAGGTAGCGCCTAGGCCATAAGCCTTGGCAAAGGACGTGATCATGTCATCGATAGCGAGCTTTGAAGCACCATAGGGGTTGGTCGGCTTAGTCGGCATCGCTTCTGTAATCGGGACCTGCTCCGGCTCACCATAAGTAGCAGCCGTTGAGGAGAAGACGAGGTTCTTGACGTCGAACTCGCGCATAGCATTGAGAAGCGTCAACGTGGTGACCACATTGTGCTGCCAGTACTCTGCCGGTTTCTCCACGGACTCACCGACGAGAGACCGCGCGGCAAAGTGAAGAACGCCCTCGAAACCGCCCTCGGAGAGAACGGAACGCGCCACATCCGCTACGTCACCTTCCACGAGACGCGCTTGCTCGGGAACGGCGTCCCAATTGCCGGTAGAAAAGTTATCGATGATTGTGACGTCGTGGCCTTCCTCCACAAGAACCGCAGCGCACACGCTACCGACGTATCCAGCGCCACCAGTGACCAGAAGCTTCATAGCTACTTCACCTCGACTCGAATTGCGTGGGCGAGATCATCGACTAACTCAATCGTCTTACCGTCTTCGGTGCTCAGCGTGATGGAGCCGTTGTTATTCACCACGGTCACCGGTGAGCCAACCTGAAGTCCGGATGCATAAAGGTCACGGAAAGTGGAATTATCCGCTTGGAGGACCTCGTTGATCTGCACGATTATGGCCTCGGTGTCCTCGCCCTTGGGCAGATCGATAGCTCGGGTGCCTAGCTCGAGCTCAGTTGGGGAGGCGCCGAGCTGTGCCAGACCCGGAATGGGGTTTCCGAAAGGCGAGCGAGAAGAATCTTCGAGAACTGCGACGACGCGCTTTTCCACTTCCTCACTCATGACATGTTCCCAACGGCATGCCTCATCATGAACCTGGTGAATATCCAACCCCAGAACATCGGTCAGCAGACGCTCAGCGAGGCGATGCTTGCGCATGACGTTGGTAGCCAACTCGCGCCCTTCGGCGGTGAGATCAAGGCTGCGGTCAGTGCGCACATGAAGGAGACCGTCGCGCTCCATTCGCGCCACGGTCTGGGACACAGTAGGCCCAGACTGCTCGAGGCGCTCTGCAATGCGGGCACGCAGCGGGGTGATGCCTTCTTCCTCGAGCTCGTAAATGGTCCGCAGATACATTTCCGTGGTGTCTACTAGGTCCCTCACGTGAGTTTACCTTTCTGCGTTAGGGCGGTTGGAGTGGGCACGAAGCGCTAGCAGCGGCTAAGAAAGCATTCTAGGCGGATAACTCGAGCGTGTATCTGCCATGCAGACATTCCGTGGCCACATAGGTTTAGGCGCGGTAATAGCAATCTATTAAGAGAATAACTTAAACAATAGCGTATTCCGTGGCTCACAGAGCACTAGTTGCTCCAGCGTTGGCTCGGAGTTTTATTGGGGGAGGTGGAAAGGAGGTTGGGCGCGAAACGACGAAAGCCACCGAGCGTCGACCTCCCAGACCCCGTGGTTAGTCGACACAGGATAGGAGGGATGTCTCGATGGCTCACGCCACATCTGTGGGCCATGACCGCTGGGCGGCTCGTAGCTAGCTTTACTTAGAGTGCGTACTCGCGGAGACGGTCGGCACGGTTGCCATCACGCAACTTGGCCATGACCTCACGCTCAATCTGGCGGACGCGTTCACGGGACAGGCCGAACTTGCGGCCAATCTGGTCCAAGGTGCGCGGCACACCGTCATCGAGGCCGTAGCGCAGACGAATAACGTCTTGCTCGCGCTCCTCCAAGGAACCGATGACGGAGCGAATATCAGAGTGACGCATGGAAGCAACGACTGCGGTCTCTGCGTCGGTAGCCTCAGCATCCTCGATGAAGTCACCCAACGGGGCCTCTTCATCGGTACCTACCGGCATATCGAGGGAAACTGGGTCACGGGACTGGCGCAGCAGCATCTCGATCTTAGATTCCTCGATACCAGATTCCTCAGCTAGCTCTTCGTTCGTTGCCTCACGACCCAGGGACTGGTACATCTCACGCTTAATGCGGGAGAGCTTGTTGACCTGCTCCACCAAGTGCACAGGAAGGCGGATGGTGCGGGACTGGTCAGCCATGCCACGGGTAATGGCCTGACGGATCCACCACGTGGCGTAGGTGGAGAACTTGAAACCCTTGGCGTAGTCGAATTTCTCCATTGCACGGATAAGTCCCAGGTTGCCTTCCTGGATAAGATCCAGCAGAGGCATTCCGCGGCCGGTGTAGCGCTTCGCCAGGGAGACCACCAAACGCAGGTTAGCTTCTAGGAGGTGGGAGCGGGCCTTCTTGCCTTCGCGGGCAAGAATCTTGAGGTCACGCTTCTCAGCGCGGGTCAGCTTCTCAGCATTAGCTAGCTTGTATTCGGCGTAGAGACCCACCTCAATGGCCTGGGCGAGTTCCACCTCGTCCTCGGCGCTGAGCAGCGCGGTCTTACCAATTCCGTTCAGGTAGACGCGGACAAGGTCCGCGGAGGGATTGTCATTGGTTTGGTTACGGCGCGAGCCGCGGTCTACTTCCTGTTCTTCATCGAAAGTGGCACCTGCAGTGCCAGTGGCGGTGTTGGCTGATGTGTGGGTCATCGTGAAGCCTCCTGAGTTGTTCGCCGGTTTCAAGAGTTACAACGTTGCTTCACGCGGTTGAGTTCCCTTAAATGCGAGGAATGCTCAAAACAGCTCAATCCCCGCGGTAGGGCTCCACCTTTTTGGGGGAGTCGCACTGCGGGGAGAAAATGTGCTCGGTGGCACGTTAGCGATGGTGAGTCATCTCACTCGCCTCTAGCCACGCACTGTAACGAGGTATCGGTAAATCGTGGGCTCGGAGACTCCGAGACATGAGGCTGCCGCTGCAATCCCGCCCTTGAGGAGGAAGAATCCAGCGTCTTCCAATTCGGAGACCACCTGAATACGCTCGTCGCGGTGCATGCGTGAGACGTTTGTGTTCTGCTTGGAAATTACAGAATCGAGCATCGAATCAAGCAGCTGCTCGACGTTTGTTCCCAAGGACTCGCTGATGTGTTCTTCGGCTGGTTCTTGTTGATCCGGAACAGCGGCCATGGGGCGCGGGGGCTCGGGCGAAGCCTCGGGATAGCCGCTAAAGGCCTTTTTCTTGTCGAATGCCGGATCATCAGCGTTGCCGATGAGGGCGTCGGCGGCTTCGCGGATGTGAATTAACTCCGAAACGTCGACGTTGATGCACAGCATGCCACGCATGTGGCCGGTTTCATCGCGGATGAAGTAGCTGGATGATTGGCAGATTTTGCCTTCGGCGTTGACCGCACGATATCCCGTCATCATGGGGACGGCGGCGGCATCGCCCTTTTTCATAAACCAGAGCGCAAAATCCGTGACTGGGCCACCAAGTTCGCGGCCGGAAATATGGCTATTGGCAATAGCAATAATGGACCGGTCGGGTACATCGAGATCATGGAGAACGATCTCGGTATTAGGGCCCATGGCCTGACCGAGAAACTCGACGAGTGGTACGTACTGCTCGAGGATATTTTCTTCGGAGGCATGGCTGCTAGAGAGATTCATTAGCTGAAGCATGTCCTTATATTCCTGTCAGTTTATAGAGAAGTTACCACACGAAAGCGGTGAGCCGGGTGAACACCAGCGGCAAAATTGCTGTGCTCACCCGGCTCACCGATTCTTTAGGAGGTCTTTAGCCGCATACGGCGACTGGCGGATGGACTGCAAGTGCCAGACCGCCTTGCGACGTCTCACGGTACTTGGCGTTCATATCCTTACCAGTCTTGTACATGGTCCAGATAACTTCATCGAGGGACACACAGGGCTTGCTTTCCCGCTCGAGGGCCATGCGGGCTGCGGTGATGGAGTCAACAGCAGCGACGGCATTGCGCTCGATGCAGGGGACCTGAACCTGGCCGAGGACCGGGTCGCAGGTGAGGCCAAGCTTGTGTTCCATGCCGATTTCTGCGGCGACGCATACTTGCTCTGGGGTAGCGCCCATGAGCTGGGCGAGACCACCTGCAGCCATGGAGCAAGCGACACCCACTTCTCCCTGGCAGCCAACCTCGGCGCCGGAGATGGACGCGTTCATCTTGTACAAAGACGCAATCTGATTGCAGGCGAAGATGTAGTCTGCAAACATTTCGTCAGTGACCGGTTCGACGAACTTGTCGTAGTAGGCAAGCACTGCAGGCACGACGCCGCAGGCACCATTAGTCGGCGCGGTCACAACGCGACCGCAGGATGCGTTCTCTTCAGAGATGGCCAAGGCAAACATATTGACCCAGCTCAGAACATCGAGACCATCGTCGTGATGATCGCTTTGCTCGAGGCGACGCCTCAGCGCAGCGGCACGGCGCGGCACTAGGAGCGAGCCAGGCAGCGGGCCGTCGGTAGAGGAGCCGCGCTCGATGCCGGTGAACATGACATCACGTACCTTGCCCAGGTGCTCAGTGACTTCTTCTTGTGAACGCAGTGCTAGCTCATTGGCCAACCCAAGCTCTGGAAGCGTCAAGTTATTGTTTTCACACAGTTCGAGCATCTCTTCGGCACTGGAGTACGGGAAGGGGATATCCACCTTGTTTGAACCGCGCATTGCGAAGTCTTCTTGTTTGACAATGAAGCCGCCGCCCACTGAGTAGTAGGTCTTGTGCAGGATGTCCTCTTCGCCGGCGAAAGCGATAAGACACATACCGTTTTCATGCATAGGGAGGTATTCATCGTGGAAGAAGAATCCTCCTTCCTTGGGGAAATCGACCTCGCGGGTTCCACCGAGCATGAGCTTCTCGCTACCGCGGACGTTTTTGACGAACTCGGAGATGCCGTCGATGTCAACGGTTTCGGGCTCTTCGCCAGCGAGGCCGAGGAGGATGGCCTTGTCAGTGGAATGGCCGATACCGGTGAGGGAAAGTGAGCCGTAGACGTTAGCTTGTACTCGGGTGACCTTGTCGAAGAGGCCTTTTTCTTGCAGTTCGTCAACGAACGCCTTACCTGCCTTCATTGGTCCCAGCGTGTGGGAGCTGGAGGGGCCGATGCCAATCTTGAACATATCGAAGATGCTGATGAACATTGTTCTTTCCTTGAATCCTCTGAGTGTTTCTTGCGGGGCCGGTTCTAGAAGGCCTGGACGATGGAGTAGATGATGGTGGCCAGTGCAACCAGGCCCATCACGAATACGAAGTAGTTGGAAGCCTTGCCCTTGAAGCGCTGCAGTGCAGGTACCTTGTGGATGGCGACCATCGGGATGATGAAGAGCATGATGGCAATCGTCGGGCCACACAGGGTTTCAATCATGCCGAGGATGGAGGGGTCAGCCCAGGCAACGAGCCAGGAGGTGACCAGCATGAAGATGAGAGTGATGAAGTTGAGCTTGCGCAGGGAATTGGCGTCATCCTTGTTGGCCTTCTTGCTGCCCTTGACGATGAGGCCTTCGAATCCTTCAGCAGCACCGAGGTAGTGGCCGAGGAAGGACTTAGCCACGGCAATCATGGCGATGATAGGAGCAATCCACTGGATGACCGGGGTATCGAAGTGGTTTGCCAGGTAGGACAGGATGGTGATGTTCTGGGCCTTTGCTTCAGCCAGGTGCTCCGGGGAGAGGCTGAGTGCGCAGGAGAAGACGAAGAACATGACCACAGCAACCATCAGGATTTCCGAGCGAAGCAGAGTCTTGCTGGCCTTAACTTCGGCATACTTGCCGTAGGTCTGGCGGCGGTCAACTGCAAAGGAGGAAATCATCGGGGAGTGGTTGAAGGAGAAGACCATGACCGGAACCAGCAGCATCAGGGTAACCCCCAGGCTGTGGCCGGAAGCCTCGCGAGCGACGCTCAGATCGAAGGACTCAAACAGAGCGGTATTCCACTTCGGGATGAGGTAGATAGAGAGCAGAACGAGCACACCGATGAAGGGGTACACCAGGTAGGACATGACGTGAACGACGACGTCCTTGCCCATACGCACAATGAGGATGAGGCCGCCAACCAGCAGCAGGGAGGTGAGCCAGCGATCAGGTGGTGTGATTCCCAGCTGGTTCTCCAGGAAGGAATTGACCGTGTTGGTGATGGTCACCGAGTACACGAGAAGGATGGGGTATACCGACAGGAAGTACAGGATGTTCATCAAGACGCCGGCCTTGACGCCGAAGTGCTCCTCGACGACGTCCGTGAGGTCACCGTCCGGCTTGGAGCTGGAGAGCACGAAGCGGGTCATGCCGCGGTGCGCCCAGAAGGTCATTGGCAGAGCAATGACAGTCATAATGAGGAGCGGGATGATGCCGCCAATACCGGCGTTGATGGGGAGGAAGAGGACGCCGGCGCCAATGGCGGTGCCGAAGAGGGAGAGCATCCATACGGTGTCTTCCTTATTCCACTTCGGGGCACCCTTGCGCCCTTCGAACGGGGTGTCGATGCCGGGGACGGAAGATGACTGGTCTGATGCAGGGGTTGAACTTTGTGAGACCGCGAGGCTCTCGGGCATCTCTGCGCGGTTTTCGGGGTGTTGGTCCCTATCGTGATTGTGTCGCAATACTGAGTGAGACATTTTCTTTCCTACTGTCCTAGTGGTTGATCGAAGCTATTGGGCTTCTGCAACCTTGTAGTGAGAAAAGATTCTCGTCTGCAATCTTGCTTTGCAGTATGTGAGGAGCTTTCTCACATTTACTGCATATACAGCCCGTTTGCTCCGCTGTGCCCTCAGTATAAGCACAAAGTGGAGAGAAATGATAATAAATTATCGCATTGGAGGTAGGAAAATTATCACTCTGCTTGGGTTTGCTTTCTCCGCGTGTTTATGCATTGTTCAACAAAGTTGGCCGGCTGGATGCCAAAATTACGTTTCTACCAGCACGGTAAATGGTCCCTCGTTTACTGAAGACACACGCATCTCAGCGCCAAACTGACCGGTTTCGACGCGTAGCCCGCGCTCTTTCAGGTGAGTCACGATGGCATCGATGATTGGTTCTGCCTCGTGTCCTGGTGCAGCATCGGACCAGGAAGGCCGCCGGCCTTTCGCAGTGCGACCATAAAGCGTGAACTGGCTAACAACCAATACTGGCGCTTGAGCCTCGAGTACTGAACGTTCGCCCTCTAAGATTCGGAGCTCCGCGATCTTGCGCGCCATTTTCTCCGCACGAGGGGGCCAGTTGCCAAGATCTTCAGTGGAGACGCCAATAAGAGCTAACAGCCCGCCGGTGTCGGGACAGTCGATTGAGCCAACGGTGTCTCCATCAACGCTTACTGAAGCTTGAGACACACGGGTAAGTACTGCACGCATGGGGGAGCGGAATTACCTTTCTTCTACAGGGTTATCTGTGATTGGTTAAAGCAGCTAGTCGGTATGTGAGAAAGCCAGCAGTTCGGTCGGGATCACAAGGCCGTGGCGGATGAGATCGACGATGGCGGGGAGGGCGGCGTCGACAAGCGCAGCCTCGTCATAGCCTTGCGCGGCGGCATACAGCTCGATGGTCTCGCCAATGCTCAAACCCTGCGGGTTCAGACCGGCCACGATGGCAGCTAGGTGCTCGTCCACATCGTGCTGCCAACGCGGACCATCGGTGCGCGTAAGGCGCAGTGCGGCGCGGGTAAAGCCCATTCCCACCTCAGTATCGGGAAGAGCGACATCTTCCCGGGCGACGCCAGGGCGCAACTGCACATGAGCGTTTTCCAACTCGCCGGGCACAAGCCCACGCAGCCACTCCACTCGGGCAAAGTATTCCTCGACTTCGGGCCCGAGCGGATCGACAACTGGCTGGGACATGGTCTCCGCCAAGATATCGGAAGGTTCATCATCGTCGATGCGTTGAATGGCGACGAACCCAAAGCCAATTCCGGTGACCTCATGATCATGGAAGTGCTGTAACCATTCACGTGAGCGCGCTTGCCCCTCGGTGCTGCGCACATCAACGGACTCATCGGCCAACCACGTGGACACGTAGAGTGCAGGATCGGCAACGTCGCGCTGAATGATCCACGCAGCCACACCGGTATCGGGCAACCACGAAGCAACGCGCTGTTGCCAGGATTCCTCACCTTGGTGGACCCACGCGGCCAGCAGGTGGGCGGTGCCACCTGGGGTGAGATGCTCCGCGGCCTGGGAGACTACGAGCTCACTAGCCCCATCAAGGTTGAGACCGGAATCGCGGTAGACATGGCCTACCTCCGGCAAACCCACTACAAAAGGTGGATTGGCCACAATGCGGTCGAAGCGCTCCCCAGCTACAGGTTCAAACCAAGAGCCTTGGCGCAACTCCACACGCGAGGTAGCACCTGCAGCAGCGACAGTGGCGCGGGCCAGGTCAAGCGCGCGCTCATGGACGTCCGTTGCCACGATGTGCTCCGCAGAATCCAGTTGCCCCAGCAACTGCACACCGGAACCTGTGCCCAGATCTAGCACGGAGGACACCGGGGACGTCGGGGTGGAATGCAGGAGGGAAAGACTGGCAGAGCCCACGCCCAAAACATGGTCAGGGCCCGGCACGTGATCCACCAGGGAAGCATCGACATCAGAGAAAACCACACGGTTGCGGCCCACGATGATGTGCGGGCGAATGTCGTAGGCGACGAAAACGGTGCCGTGCTCATCGGTCTGTGCTACGCCTGAATCGAGAAGCTTGGTGGCAAGGCGCGCCCCCAAGACCTCAGACAGCACTGTGGCCGGCACGTGTTCGTGCACGATGAAGATTCGGATGAGACGGTCAAGGTCGGTATCGCCACTGGCACCCATCACCACAGCGGCGGGCTCCCCGCGGTGCAAAGCCTCTGTGTACTCCGGGCCCAAGTGTCCAGCAATCCCATCAGCGTTAAAGCCCGCCTTGTCGAAGACCTGGACTAGGTCATGGGCGAACTCGGCGATGGGGTGCTCTGGGTTCATGGGTGGGCCGAAAGGAGAAGGGCCGGAAGAGTCGGAGGTGCTCACAATAGTTCCTTAGTTCCTTAATGCCTTAAAAAGAGTTCTAGTCGTCGTGGTCAATGGTGTCAGGTGGAGGTTGTTGCGGCGCGCCAGGCAACGCGCCGCGGTCCTGGCGCTCTAGTTGCTCGCGGTGCGCCTGCGCCATCTGCCGTGCCAGTGCTGGTTTGTACACTGATTTTTCGCGTTTATCCTTCTTCTGCCCACGGCCATTACCAATGACAACTGCAATCCACGGCAACGGGAAGGTCACAGCCACGACAAGTGCTGCCGGAATCCACCACTGCCACACGTAGGCCAGGACTCCGGCGATGATGAGGGAGGGGATGCGCAAGAACTGCAAGACAAAGTAGATAACCTCGCGGCGATGGCGATCTTGCCCTGGGGCGAGTTTGGCTGTGGTGATGAGGTAGCGCTCACGGCCAAACGCCCGCCCGCGTCTCCGCCCCGATTGTGGGGTGCGGCCTGCGTTATCACGCGAGTTCGAAGGGGTCATGGTCACAAGCGTAGCGGGAGGACTCGCCAACTTCGATACCGATACGGCATGATAGGGGGCGTGAGTACGACGACTAAGACTATTGAGCGCCCAGATGTCCGCGAGGATACGTCAACCAATGACGACACCCCGAAGTTCTTCCACTATGTCAAGAAGGACCACATTCTCGATTCCGCGGTCAACGGCAAGTACGTCGTGGCATTGTGCGGAGAGACCTTCCCGGTGACTAAGCAGGCTAAGCCCGGTTCACCTGTGTGCCCTGACTGCGAGCGCGAATACAAGAGCCTGCGCCGCCGCTAGGAACACGTTGTCTTCCCCTCGAGGAGGATGACATGGCGCTGTGCCTCGCCCGAAGAAGACGCACAGCGCGAAGACCAACGTTAAGCATCGGGATTGGGAAAGTAGAGGGGGATAGTCGCTGACCGTGTCGACACAGTCATCAGCACAAAGATTTGCCAATAACGGCTCACTCCGTGTGTGGCAGCGCGCCGCACTGGACAAATTCCTGGCCACCAAGCCGAAGGATTTCATGGCGGTGGCGACTCCGGGCGCAGGTAAAACCACCTTTGCGCTGCGTGTGGCCACCGAGCTCATGGCGGACCGTACCGTCGAGCGAGTCATCGTGGTGGTGCCGACGGAGCACCTTAAGGTCCAGTGGTCCGAGTCCGCCTCCCGCGTGGGGTTGGCGCTGGATCCGAAGTTCACCAACTCTTCCGGAGTGAATCCGGCGATGGACGGCGTGGTGGTGACCTACGCCCAGGTGGGCATGCACCCGTACAAGCACCGTGCTGTTGCTTCAGCGCGGCGCACGTTGGTGATCCTCGATGAGATCCACCACGCCGGCGACGCCAAGAGCTGGGGCGATGGCGTGCGTGAGGCCTATGATGACGCGGAGCACCGCCTCGCGCTAACAGGTACGCCTTTCCGCTCCGATGACTCGCAGATCCCTTTCGTGCGCTATGAAGAGGATGGGGAGGGCCACCTCGTTTCTCGTTCGGATCACACCTATGGCTATGGCGATGCGCTTGCCGACGGCGTCGTGCGCCCCGTCGTCTTCCTCAGCTACTCCGGAGAGTCCCGCTGGCGGGATAGCGCCGGTGAGGAACATGCGGCCCGTCTAGGGGACATTCTCAACCCGGAGCAAACGGCGCGGGCGTGGCGCACCGCCTTGGACCCCAAGGGCGAGTGGATTCCCACGGTTCTGCACGCCGCACATACCCGCCTGATGCAGATGCGCCGCAACATGCCGGATGCTGGTGGCCTCGTATTAGCTACCGACACGACCACCGCGCGCGCCTACGCGAAGATCCTCAAGCAGATTTCCAACACCCCGGTCTCCGTCATCCTGTCCGACGACCCAGGTTCCTCCGCACGCATTGCGGAGTTCTCTGAATCCACGGATGAGTGGATGGTGGCCGTACGTATGGTGTCTGAGGGCGTTGACGTTCCCCGTCTTGCCGTGGGTGTCTACGCCACTTCGGCGTCGACCCCGCTCTTCTTTGCCCAGGCCATCGGTCGCTTCGTGCGCTCCCGCATGCCGGGCGAGACCGCCTCGGTCTTCCTACCCTCCGTACCTGTCTTGCTCGGGCTTGCCGAAAATATGGAAAAGCAGCGCGACCACGTCTTGGGAGGGGAGAAGAACCCCGACAAGGAGGGCTGGGACGACGAACTTCTGGAGGACGCTAACCAGAAGAAAACCGAGCCCGACATGCTCGAGCCCTCGTACGAGTCCCTTGGCGCGGAGGCGGAATTCTCCGGTCTGCTCTACAACGGCTCGCAGTTTAATACCGGCGCCATTACCGACGAGGACGAAGATTTTCTCGGCATTCCCGGGCTTCTCGACGCCGACCAGGTCAAGGATCTCCTGCGCAAGAAGCAGTCAGAGGAAATGGATCGGCGGGAAGCCGAGGAGAAGGCGCGCCGGGCAGCGGAGGCAGCAGAGGAGCAGCGCAACAAGCTGTACGGCACCCCGCATGCGCCGAAACGTGGAGGACAAGGTGGTGCCGTGGGGGCGTCGGCAAGCACGGGCGGTTCTGACGCGGGCGTGGTGGATGAGATTTCTGCGCTGCGCAAGGAGCTCAACACGGTGGTGTCCATCACTGCACAGCGCACTGGCCGACCCCACGGCGCCATCCATACCGAAGCTCGAAAGGCCTGCGGTGGCCCGCCCACCGCGTTGTGCGACGCCGAGCAGCTGCGCCAGCGCATCGAGTACCTGCGCAAGTGGTAGGTGACGCGACGCAGTACAATGCGCAGCCAGCGTGGGAAACTTAGACAAAAGCAGTAGTCAAAAGTAATAGCACGATTAGCAATAACACGATTAAGGCTTGTGGGCTGCACTCAAGGAGGCCAAGCGTATGACCGCTCCGAACGACCCTCACACCCTGGGCAACGGGAGGAATTCCGACGGCACCGAAGGCGCGGCATACCCGGCCTCTGCCGGTGGTGGTGTCGGTGAACCTCAAGCCGAAAAGAAAAGTGTAATCGCTGTTTGGGCTCTCGTTATCGGCATCATTGCGCTGGTGTCTTTGCTCCTGGTTGTCCCACCGCTGCTGCTGGGGCCGGTTGGCATCATCGTCTCCATCATCGCATTGCTAAAAGGCAAGAAGCGACCAAAAGGGCTGCGTCGCGCCTGGATGTCCATCGCCGGCTTGATTACCTCAATTATCGCTTTAATCTTGTCCGTTGCTTTCTCGATTTACTTGTATACGCACATTGGTTGGACGATGACGCCTGACCCTGAGATGTGCACGACCATCGATGACCCAGCGCAAAAGCAAGCCTGCATGGAAGATTCTTTGAATGGCGTTACTCAAAACTAGGTTGCCAGTGATTTCACAGGTTCCGTAAGTAACGTGGCCGGAAGCTATTGCAAACGCATAAGTTATTAAACGCACGTATTTGATGAAGAGCACGCTATTAGGGCTGCCCCAAGGAGGCCAACCATATGACCACCCCGAACAGCTCAGAGAACCCGTACAACGCAGAAAACCCGGACAACGCAAAGAACCCATTTAGTAGCGACAGCACCAGCAAGCTGCCCTCCTATAGTGAGGCAACCTCCAAGGCCAACGAGGAGCACGCCCACGACGTCGACGCCGCAAACAACCACGATGGCCTGAACGACCACACCGCTCACGACCACGCCTCCCACGATGCTTACGGCACGGACGCAACCGCCGCTGGCGCCGGCTACCCGGCCTACGCTGGTGCCAACAACCAGCCGGCAAAGAAGAACGCCGTTGCTATCTGGGCGATGGTCATCGGCATCATCGCGCTGCTGTCCCTGCTGCTGATTGTTCCGCCGCTCCTGCTTGGCCCAATCGGCATCATCGTCTCCATCATCGCGCTGGTCGTTGGCGGCAAGCGCCCGAAGGAGCTGCGCCGCACCTGGATGTCCATCGTCGGCCTGGTTACTTCCATCCTGGCTCTTGTTGGCACCATCGCCGTCATGGCCCTCGGCGTGAAGGTCCTCGGCGACACTGGCGCCGATAAGTGCCTGGAGCTGCAGGACCCTGCCCAGCAGCAGGCCTGCATGGAGGACACCCTGGGCACCGCACCACAGCAGTAGGGGAAATACCCACACACCGCACTAAGTAACCCCCACGAGCCCCGACCACATACGTGGTTGGAAGGCGCGTGGGGGTTCTTAATGTCTCGTGGAAGTCGCACTGTCACTTGGCATCGGTAAGTGCGTTTTCGAGCGGAGCCAGGAGAGAGGATTAGCCCTGTTTCGATAATTATTGAACGGTGTTCAAGATGCTGGGCTACGATACCTGCATGGCAGAAACTTCGACTGTGCTGATGAGTATCAAGATGCGTGCAAGCCTTGAAGGTAGGCATATCTCGGGTGCAGAACGCATCGTAGAACCGCACCTTGTTCCTCGCGTGAGCTCAGAGCTTGCAACTCGGGCGTTGCGGCACGAGAAGGGCGTGCCGGATTCCATCAACATTGCTACGAGGGCGGTTGCAGCAAGCGACATTGCTCATGTCAGTGCCTTGAAGGTTAGTACACGGGACTGCGAGACCCCGGAGTCTGCACAAACAGCGATGATAGCCGTGCTCGCTAAGGACAACCGAGTTTCCGAGAGCGCAGCCCGCCGAGGTATCGAGCTTCTGTACCGCACCCGCGATATGCGCGGTGCGAGCATCGTCTGCGCGGAAACCGGTGAGCGTCTAGACACTCACGAGCAACGAGGCGTTCGGGTGGAAACATTTGATTGGTCTGATTTCCTTTGCGCCGAGTCGAAGAACCATCGGGCTGATGCCGTTGCTTTAGCATCCAAGGCTCTTGCTGCGCCGGGCATTGTCGCGGAAGTCTGTATTTCTGATGACCCGAGCTACACCACGGGTTATGTTGCGGTCGAAGGTTCCTATACGGCTTTGCGCAACGTTAAGGTTGAAGGCGGGAAGCAAGGCGGACGTGTCTTGTTCTATTCAGGCGCACTTAGTGCACTTCCGGCGACAGAGCAGTGGCTGCGTGAAAAGCCTGTCCTCGTGGAAGGTTCTTGGCAATGAGCCTGGAAGAGTGGGCATGCAGTTCTAATGCTTCGTGGCGTGAGCGTGGTCTGGAAAGAACTGAAAGGGTCATTAGCGGTAGTCAAAGCCCGCGCACCGTGGTCGATGGGCGTGAAGCGTTGCTTGCGGGATCGTCTGATTACCTGGGGCTCGGGGCGAATCGCGCGCTTGCCGACGCGGCCCACGAAGTAACGCTGCGCGCCGGGGTGGGCTCAGGAGGATCGCGTCTGACTACGGGTACGAGTAACTATCACGTCGCGCTCGAGCGTGATCTGGCTGGGTTTGTCGGTGCGCCGGCAGCGCTCGTGTTTGGTTCGGGTTACCACGCCAACATGGGAGTAATCCCTGCGCTTGCTGCAGCTGCGCGAGATTGTGGCGAGAGACTTTCTATTTTCTCTGATGCTGATAATCATGCGAGCATCATCGACGGCATTCGGCTGGCCAAGTCGAGCTACCAAGGGGTCCGGTCATCTGTTTATCCGCACCTCGACGTGAAAACCTTAGAAGAGCAGCTTGCTGCCGATGCATCGGATCGCCGATTGATTGTCAGTGACGGCGTATTTTCCATGTCCGGCGAGCTTGCGAATCTCCATGCGCTTCAGGAACTTGCTCAGGATTACAACGCCTGGTTGATGATCGATGACGCGCATGGGATCGGCACACTTGGCAGAAATGGACGCGGTGTTTGTGAGGATTTCGATTTGCCCTTGCCGGATATCTATATCGGTACCGCGAGCAAAGCCCTAGGTGTGGCGGGCGCTTTCGTCGCGGGCAGTGAGCCACTTATCGAGCTATGCCGCCAACGCTGCCGCAGCTATATCTTCTCAACGTCCATGCCACCATCGCAGGCAGCCACCATCAGCGCGGCGTTAGCTCTTGTTCCTTTGCATGCGCCACGGCTTGCCCGCGTCGTGCACAACCTTCGGCAGCGTCTGCGGGCGAACGGATGGAAAGTGGTGGACTCGCCTGCACCTATCATCGTCTTGCCAGTAGGTGCTGAGGACGCAGCTATGGAGCGTGCGGCACAGGCAGCTGAAAGGGGAGTCATTGTTTCTCCGATCCGCTATCCTTCGGTACCGCTCGGACAAGCTTTGCTAAGACTTACGGCTCATGCCGACTACTCCGAGGATGATATTGCGCTCATTGTCGATGCCGTAGGCCCCGCGCCTCAATAACGAGACCGCGGCGCTCACTACAAAGTGACCATCACAATGAGCGCCGCAGCCACAACGAGCGGAATCTCCCACATGCCGATGCGCTTTGCAGTCCAAGTCTGACCATGCGCGGCGGTGAAGGGAATCCACCAGGCGCGAAGGGCTGCCACGATGAGCACGAGTTCCATGAGACCTGCCTGCCAGATGATGTGATGGCCGGAGGCGCTAAACCCGCTGGCGCTAAAGATGTTGAGAAACTCTTTGGTTAGCAGCGCTACGACTATTGCGGCAAAAGCGATGGCGCAGGCGGCGTGGAAGAGGATGGAGAACTGTGTAAAGCCTGGTGTCTTCCGCTCACGCACCATGGACTTCACCAGTGGGACCGTGCCAGAGAAATACAGCGCTAGGAAGGCAAAGCTGAGCCAAGCCCTGTTATCGATGTTGCTGAAGCTGGTCGCATAAGTCGCCATCGTGATGACGGGAACTAGAAGAGCGGAGGCCACCGTCGTGGCAATGCCACTCGCCATTGAACGCGGCCGGCCATGGAAGGTCTCCCAGAGTGCGATGGTCATGAGGGGCGTAAAGAACAGCGCCCAAACAACCAAGGCTGGCTGTAGGAAGAGTGCGGCCAGCATTGCCAGGCCGGCGATTGGCCCATAAACATAAAGCGGCTTGGTGTAACAGCGACGCCGCTGAGGTGTGCGGGCCTTGGCCACTAGGGACAGCGCAAAGAAACAGAAGTATCCGAAGAACCATGCGATGAGGATTGTGAATACGGTCAGCGCCGCACGCCAGCCTGGACTGGCTGAGGAGCTGAGCGTGGAGCCGAAGGAAGAAGCGGAAGCTGCGTTAGCGAAGTGGTGCAGCGCTGGCACGGTTACTGCCACGGCTGGTGCGATGAGCATCGCCCACGCGCCATGTTGGTTGGGACGCCACGGAGTAATGCCGTGCTTTGGGGACACAGGAACCCTTTCGCCATATCAAACTTTTGGATGATAGGGCGAATATAGCACCATTGGCTGTGTGTGAATCTTATTGCCCGACTTTGATCTGGCGGTACACCTTGTTCGTTAGGGCCTTGCTGTGGAAACGGCGAAACAATCCGCCATTGCGATGACGCATGTTCTCGATGGCGAATGCTCTTGCTGCCTCGAGGAGCTCAGGCTCAGCTCGCATAATGTCTGCTAGCTTCCCAAGCGGGTAGTAAACACCGACAGTTTCAACAAGGTTGTACTCGTGGCGCATCAACACCATGGGGAAGGAACTATCGGTGTACTTCACTACGTCACTACTGTGTTGCTGAAAATCCAGCACGTCAGTGAACGTATTGATGTAGCCGAAACCGTCTTCGAACTCATTGCGAATGTGCTCGCCGCGGCGGTCTGGCTTCAACAGCACGAGGGATTCGATAACGCCAGTATTTAGCGCGCAGTAGCGCGAATTGGAGTTTGTCGATGGCAGGTCGCTCAACGTCCAGTACTTCAGTTCCGTCTCCGGTGCGAGTGGCACAATCTCGGTGAGAGCAAAAGCCAAGTCAGTCAGTATGGCCTCAAAAGCTCTGCGGTCAGCGACCTTTTCGACCTTTGTACGGCGAAAACGCTGTGGAAGCTGAACAGCACTGAAGTCGAAGGAATCGCGGTACCCGGTGCGCTGAATCCAGTGATGCTGTTCCTCGACACTGAACTCATAGTCAAGCGGCGCCGGAGTCTGCGATCCCAGGTTGAATGTTCGGTTGCGCAGCTCGTACCCCGCGTGGATTTGGGCTCTGATCGTCTCCTGTTCAAGCGGGTCCAAGGGTTCTTCCTGTACCTGAGCGAATTGCACCGCCGCGATATCCGGCCATGCTGGATGATGCTTGGAGCCATGAGCATGAGTACGAAACCGCGTAGGCATGTGAATCGTTTTGCCCACATAACGTTCACCATTAGCGAACTCGATAATGTAAATCCCACGCTGACACGACCTTCCAAACAACGGTGCCAGCGAAGCCGCGGAATCAATCTCCCAGCGCTGAAAAGCTAAATTGATGGTCATAGAAAGCCTCTTTACGCGTAAATTCGGAAGCTGTTGTTACAGAGTTCTTCCTTAAATAATTCTATTGCCGATAGATCGGTTGACTGAATCGTCCCAGCGAAGTTAATCGCACGATCGCAGGACCCGAACAGATTCGTCTGTCGGAGCTGATTCGGCAGGTCTTTGCGGGGCGCGGCGACGGCCGCACCGTCGACGAAGTCGCCCCGCGCTCTCGGCACTCGGAGATGGCAGCCTGCCCGCTACGAATGCTATGGAAAATTCTCGGACCTGACATCGCGACGCACTGCGCTGGGTTTAAGAAGTAGGTTCAGCTGGGCTCACAGCATAAAGCGCGGCGTGAGCTGCCGATGCTATGGGGACTTCTACTCCAAGCGCAGCAAGCGCTCCGTCCCGCACCGTGCTTGCGCGACCACTCAGGTCTAGAGCCGTAAACGCAAAATCGTGGCCATGAATACGAAAATGTTGACGCCGGTCAAAAGCTGCTGTCGGTGCCCCCAGAGCTGCATAAACCATCGCGCCTGCGACCGGCCGGACTTCTCCTGTCTCAGCAAGTGCTGCTGTGTGTGCAAGCACGTAAGACTGGATTTGATAGAGGTGCCCAGACTTGAGAGTGTATCCAGTGTTCGTGCGGTTGCTCGTTGCCATAGATGCGAACTTGGCGTCGACGATGACTTCGGTGCCATCTGGTGCAGTGAGCATGATGTCCGTGAGCATTCGCGGAAGTTGTGCTTGTGTCGGTGAATTGAGAGGCCAGTTCATATACCGGGCTCCACTCACTGTCCATCCCACGGGCGTGAGGTGGTAGCGGTAGATTCCGAGCAGCGCCCGCTCGAAGAGCGCACGCAAGTATGTTTCGGTGACCTCTGCGCGGGCGAATGCGTGCGGACCCAGGCCGGAACGCGGAACAAAGAGATTGAGCAGCAACGAAGCTACGGCCGTGGGGTGGACATCGGCTGGGGAGAGTCGGCCGGTGGGTTCTGACGCCGACGAAACAAACGGCACCCCGACTGCTTCGAAGGAACGCGCCAGGCGACGACACCGTGTCGCCATCGTGGGATCCAGCTGTTGGATGAGCTTTTCTGCGTAACGCACGGCCCGAAGTAGGTAACGGTTGACGGGGTGGTCGCTGGTCAGCTCGTTAAACTCACACCGAATCTGTCCCTTGTCGAGCAGCCTGTGTCGCTGTGTGGCGTAGACGTCGATCTTGCCGCGCACGCGGTGGAGGGTTGCGGCACGACGGCTGAATCCGACGCTGAGCTCTCGGGTGAGACGACGCTCGACTGCCTCACACAGCATGGTGGTGAGCAAGACCGGCAACTCAGCATCTGCAGCATCGACCGCGGCGTCGGTGATGACCCCACGTCGGTATGCCTCAGAAGCATAAAGCTGCAGCAGCCATACGCTGCGCATCGGCACGTGCTTGCTGATGGACTCTGCAGAAGTCTCAGGCTCGAAGTTCACGAAGTGCTTCCTCCAAGACCTCAGGCTGGTCGTACCAGTATTCGCGCAGCAGCGGAGCTAGATCGGTGTCGATAATCGCGTCGAACCACTTGCGCGTCTCGTCTTCACTCAAAGGCTTCGACGACTTTCGTGGCGTCACGAAGCTATGGCCTACCCCGTAGTCGCGCCCCAGGTTCACGTCGTTAGCAATACGGTCGTTGAGCGCCGCGAGCTTCATACCGATGGTCGCGAGTGTCTCGCGGTCGTATCCACATTCAGTAGAACAGAAATGGAGCCATCGTTCATTGAACTGTGGCTGGAGGTCGACGAATGCGAAGCGTCGGCGCAGAGCCATGTCGACCATCGCGAGTGAGCGATCCGCTTGGTTCATCGTGCCGATGACGTAGAGGTTCTCTGGCAAGTAAATGGGTTCACTGTCAGGCGAGTAAATCGTGGTCAGTGCGTTTTCAGAGTTGCGCTTGTCTGCCTCAAGTAGCGTGAGCATTTCGCCAAAGATCTGCGCGGGGTTGCCGCGGTTGATCTCCTCGATAATGATGAAGTGCTTACGACCCTCGTCGTCACTGGCGGCTCTCACAGCCTTAAGGAATGGGCCCGGCTGAAGTCGGAGGTGGCCGTCACTGGCAGGGCGGAACCCTTCGATGAAGTCCTCATAAGAAGTCGATGGGTGGAACTGCACCGCAGTAATCGTCTCATCCGAGGAATCCTCGAGCATGGCGTAAGCGAGCTTGCGACCAAGCCACGTCTTGCCGGTTCCTGGTGGGCCTTGCAGAATGAGGTTCTTCTTCTCACGCCAGCGTCGGAGAATGGTTTCCAACTGTTTTCGGTTGAGGAAGCATCCAGCATTGAGAATATTTTGCACGGAGTATGTTTCTTGGGCGCCCTCCGCGAGCTCCTCGGGTTCTGATTCGGCCGGAGTTTCCTCTTCAGTTTGAGCAAATTGGAATGCAGTGGCCGATAAACCAGCAAATGTCGGCGGATCGATGGTTGAATCCGCTAGCCAGTCGGAGACATCGGACAGCGCGGCGAGATAGGACGCGCCATCCGTGACGGTACCGATTATGTCGATCCCCATCCCATCTTCGGACTTGAGAAAGTCGGCGTTGCGTCGATCGAGCGCCATGAATGTTTCAGGGCGAATCCAGAACAACCCCATGGTGTATGCAACCTGCGAGCGGTCTTTGACCGCCGTGTCGTAAGCGTTGATGAAGTCACCACGGGAGTGCCCGTGCTTTTCGCGCGGGTTGAAGCGAAGCGCCGCCTCGAAGAGCTCCCAAATGTCGTCGTAGAAGGAAGTATTGCCGGGGTCGCTGTTTTTCGATTCAAAGCGCGCTGACAAGTTATTGCGCACGGGCAGTCCGTCCACGGAGGAGGGAACCTCGGCGCTGATATCGAACGCTTCCTTGAGCCCTCGATAGATAGCTTCCTTGTTGGACATCGTGAGTGAGCGGTTGATGAGGGCATAGACCGTGAACGGATCGATATCCGTGGCCTCCTCTTTACCGTTTTCAGTTGACCATTCCCACAGCATATTGAACAGCGATGGGCGCTCCGATAGCCGTGCAGCCTCACGAAGTGTATCCAGCAGCGCTGTGCGATCATGACGATAAGACAGAAGTCGCTCTGCGAATTCGCGATTGAAGCTAATCCAGTCGAGCGTAAACGACTCTGCTGGGGAGAAATCCTGCACGTTGAAGTCCGGGTCCCCAGAACCGTCGATGACCGACAAAAAGCGCTCGTGTGCGTTGTTCCTTTTCACCTGCGAGATCGTCAGCAAGCTGGTGATGGAGCGACGCAGATCGATTCCTAATTCATCGCGGCGGAATGGTTCGTCACTCCACTCGATCGGAACGCGAAGATGAGCCTCGACGTCAGGTTCGCTGCGGTCAATGGTGACAGGACCAGTGACCGTACCGTGGTACACCGCACCATGGACATGGTTGCTCGGCATAAGAACGATGTCGCCCACTTGGAGCTTCGTGCGGAAGCGGTAAAGTTGCCCTGCCTGGGTATTGATCTGGCCGCGCTTCCACTCGGGATAGGTGGCCCGCATGGCCTTTTTGATCTCGTCAAGGGTCTCGGCATTTTCTACCTCTTCGCTGTAGTACAAGCCCGGTAGACCGAGGTTTTCTTGAAGGGCACGCTTCTCACGTACGCCATCTTTGCCAGCGCGGAGAACCCAGACGTAATCATCGCTTGTTTCGGGCTCGTCGGCATCGTCATCAGACGAGGATTTTTCGATCGTCCCCTTCGCTTCGAGAACACGGTCACGTAGCTTCACAAACTCTCGCTGTTGTTCGCGGCTCAGCGGGTAGGGATTGTCCTTGAGCCACTCGATGCCTTCGGGGGTGATTTGAGTGACGCCACGATCATTGCTGGACAGTAACCCGGAACGCCGAAGCTCCCAAATGGCCCATCCAGCGCGATCTTCGTACGCGAGCTTAGTTGCTAACTTGCGGTACGCTTCGTCTCCAAAATCTCTTTCGGAGACGAGGCGAACGGCTTCTTTGTATTCGCTGCGGTGGTGTGGCTTTCCATCCGCGGCGACCTCGAGGACCACCGGCAACATGGACTGCCAGTTATAAATCTGTGAGCTCATCTCTACTCATCATCCTCTCGAATACTTTCAACAATCCGCACCGTCTCCACCGCCACGCGCATGACCTTCGCGATGAGGTCCACGATGTACCGCGGATTTCCCACCTCGTCAGCCCAGTCGTTGGGGTCGTTGACGATTCCCGATGCCTTGTCCTTCTTCACTTGGTACCGGTCAATAATCCACGCCAGCGCAGACCGTGAGCCGAGCATATACTCGTCCGCCTCCGCCGGGATATCGCGCACGGTCACGGACTTGTTGTAAATGAGAGTTGTAACGTCGTTGACGTTCTTACCCGTCTTCGAGTCCTTCTTCTTCTTCGCCCACTTCATCTTCTGCACGCGCCATGTTTCGCGGTCGTTCTCGTCCGCCGATGCCTTCACATCCACCGTGACCGGCCACGGCTCCACGTCCTCGTAGTTCACATGCAGATCCATGAGCTCCCGGCCGGCGGCAGCCAGCTGGTCGAACCGCGCCCGCGACGTCGGCGTTTCGATATGCGGCAGCATCTTCTTCAAATCCCCCGCGTATATCTCCCGATAGTTCGGGTCGTGCAGCTTGCCGTAGACAAAGTGGAAGATATCGTCAGAAGTGACATCCGCCCCCAGGGCGTCGCGGTAGAGCGCCTTGATCTCATCGGTGATGTTGTCCTTGCGCACATACCCCGCAACGACCTCACCGACCTGCCCATACATCGAGGACTCGCCTTCGCTTATCGACGCCCCTTCGCCGAACAACCCACCATCTTCAGCGTCCACAGGTTCCCAGGTGAAACGCGAGAAGAACTGTGAAGTCGCGAGGGTGTGAAGATCAGGCATGATCTTCGTCGCCAGCGTCCCCAGTGGCACGCTATCGCCTGGACTGGTGGTTACGTATCCAATGTTGTGGTGTTGTTGTGTCGGGAACATCGACGGGAGGCGACCAGTCCTGTCATTTAGTTCTCGGTTGAAGTAGCAATGCTGCCGGTTAAAAGGTCGATACATCACCTCTCGGAGACTTGTGCGGTCAAACGTTAGTATGCGCCTGGATACGAGTAGAGAATCTAACTTCGAAGACCACTTGATCCGCTTCGGATCAATCTCAGCTTTTGAACTGAGAGAATTGAAAAACTCAATCGAGCCTTGTACATCAGTTTCGAGATCACGTTGGCTGAAGCGATACACCCAACTGTCACGGTTAGTCTTTAAACCTGCAGAGAAATTTTTGAAGATTGCTGGAACCTCATCTGACTTCTTGTCGCCTAAAACAGGCCACGTCTCGAAGTCCTCATCGCGCTGATTGAGCCAGTCCCCGTAAATATTGGGCTCAATAATTTGCCAATCGACATTATCGAGCGTGGAGCGATCAACAATCGCAAGTTTTTCGTCGGCACTGAGGTAGTCGCCAATATCGCGGTAGTGGATACACACATCGTCGGGGATTTCACGTTTAACGGCGATAATGATGGCAACGGTATTACGGCTGCCGGAACCGAATACCTTGCCGCCTTCTTTGCGGGACTGTTCGCCGACTGTACGTTGGTTACCACGAAGGTTGTACACGTAAATGTCGCTGAGTTCATCGTCAAGAGACAACCGAACTCCGTCAGCGGTGTTGCCATCGATCCATCCGCCGTTGGATACAAAAGCCATGACACCGTGTGTACCGAGTCGGTCTATGGACCAGCGGAATGCACGTAGATAGGAGTCGTACAGAGAGTTCTTAAGCTGAGCACTTGAGTTCGCTGCAAAAGTCTCTTCGATTCGCTTGTCAAGAGTCGGATACTTGAGATTCGCGTTGTTGTCATTTGCACTGGTTTGCCCCTTTGAATAGGGAGGATTACCAATAATGACATTGATCGGTGCATCGATCTGGCGTTGGATGGCTGCGTTGTTTTCCTTGAAGACCTTGAGGTCGAGGATGTCGCCTTCTTCGTGGATCTGGAAGGTATCGGCAAGTGCGATGCCGTCGAAGGGGACGTACTCGGGCTCGGGTTCGCCATTGCGTTGGGCGCGTTCGCCCTGGAGTGCGTTGTAGGTGGTCTCGATGTTGACCGCGGCGACGTAGTAGGCGAGCAGCATGATCTCAGTGGCGTGGAGCTCGGTCGCGTACTTGCGGGCGAGGTCCTCCGGCTCGATGAGGCCGGACTGGAGGAGTCTGACCATGAACGTGCCGGTGCCGGTGAAGGGGTCGAGAATGTGGACGCCTTCGTCGGTAAGGCCCTTGCCGAAGTGCCAGCGGGAGATTTGGTCCGCGGAGCGCAGGATGAAGTCGACGATTTCGACCGGGGTGTAGACGATGCCGAGGGCCTCGGACTGTTTCTTGAAGGCTTTGCGGAAGAATCGTTCGTAGAGGTCTTTGATCACTTGCTGCTTGCCGGAAGCGGAGGAGACCTCGGAGGCGCGGATGCGGACCGACTCGTAGAACTTCGTCAGAGACTCGGTCTCCGACTCGAGCTTGGCGTCCGAGAGCGCGTCGACCATGCGCTGCATGACGCGGGCGACCGGGTTGTGCGCGGCAAAGTCGTGCTCGGTGAACAGTGCATTGAACACCGGGGCGGTGATCAGGTGCTGCGAGAGCATGCTGATCGCTTCGTCCTCGGTAATCGAGTCGTTGAGGTTCCCGCGCAGGCCCTCGATGAAGACCTCGAATTCCTTGCGGATCGTGTCATCCGCGGCATTGATGAGTGCCTTGATGCGAGCGATTTGTGCTTCGGCGATCGTGGCGACATCGTCAGCCCAGTCTTCCCAATAAGTACGTGTGCCGACCTTGTCGACCAGCTTGACGTACATGGCTTCCTGCCAGGCCTCGAGGGAGAACAGAGTCATCTGCTCCGCGGTGAGTTCCTGCTCGCTGGAAGCTTCGGACTGGCCGGTTGGGGAGGTATCGGAAGCATTGAGCCTATTCTTGGCCGTGGCCGGATCGTCGTCGGCAGGCTTGTCGTTTGGCTTCGAGTTTGGTACGGGCTGAACATCGATGGGCAGCTTAACTTTCTCGTTGAGCGCAATCGAGTTGACCTTAGCGTTGAAGCGGTCATCGTGGGCGCGCAGGGCGTTGAGGATCTGCCAGACGACGCGGAAGCGCGTGTTGTCATTGAGGGCCTGGGACGGGGAGACTCCCGGCGGGATGGCGACGGGCAGGATGATATAGCCGTAGTCCTTGCCCTCGGCTTTGCGCATGACGCGGCCGACGGACTGGACGACGTCGACCATGGAATTGCGCGGGTGGAAAAAGATGACGCTATCGAGGGCGGGGACGTCCACGCCTTCGGAGAGACAGCGGGCGTTGGTAAGGATGCGGGTTTCGTCTTCGGGGATGGAGGACTCAAGCCACGAGATCTTATTGCCGCGCTCGAGGGCGTTCATGGTGCCATCGACGTGCTCGACGGCGACCTGAAGATCGATGTTGAGCAGGCTGACGTCGTTGGTGGCGGCGTGGTCCTTGAGCTGTTCTTGGTACTGGCGGATGAGCGTGGGGAAGGTCTCTTGGATGGTCTTCGAGGCCTTGATGTCCTTGGCGAAGGCGACGGTGCGGCGCATGGGTTGGGCGTTCGCTTCAAAGCCGGACTTGGTGTCTTGCTCGGCACCCGAACGCTTCGCGAGTCCGTTCCACGCGCCGATCATGGCAGAGGCAGTGGTGAGGTTGATTTCGTTGGTGGGGTTGGTAGCGAGGACGTCGGCGGCGATGTCTTCCTCGACGGTCATGACGAGAACCTTGTAGTCGGTGAGTAGACCCTTGTCCACGGCCTCGCCGAAGCCGAGGCGGTAGAACTCGGGGCCGTAGATGGCCTCGTCATCCATGGAGGCAAGCTCCGCGGAATGCTCAGCGGCCTTGCCCTTTATATTGTCATCGAACAGGCGGGGAGTCGCGGTCATGTAGAGACGCTTGCTAGCCTTGATGTATTTTTCGTCGTGAATCTTCACGAAGTTGGAGGCATCCTCCCCGGCGAGGGTGACGCCGGTGGTGCGGTGAGCTTCATCGCAGATGACGAGATCGAAGTCGTCCATGCCGAGTTCCTGGGCCTCGTGAATGGCCTCAATGGACTGGTACGTGGAGAAGATGACGTTGATACCGGCACGACGCTTGCCCTGCGCGGTGCGCTCGGCAATGTTCTTGCCGTTGGTAGAGACCGGAACCTCCAAGTCATAGGAGGCAATGTCTTCAGCCTTCTTGGAGACCTTCGTATCCGAACAGACTGCGTAGGACTTCAGCGGCAGGTGCTCCTGGTTCTGTGCGGTCCATTCTTTTAACGTCTGCGAGAGCAAGGAGATGGAGGGAACGAGGAAGAGGACGCGGGCCTTGTTGCCGTTGAGCTCCGCGAAGCGCTCCGCCAGACGCAGGGCGGTAAACGTCTTTCCCGTACCGCACGCCATGATGAGCTTTCCACGGTCGTGTGTTTCAAAGCCTGCGATAGCCTTCGAGATCGCTTCTTGCTGGTGCGGGCGCGGGGAGAAAACCTCGCGCCGGGTGAGGTTAATTTCGATCTCAGAACCCGGGAAGGTCACATCCCAGTCGATAGGGGATTCTGCAATCGCTGCCGTGCCGATACGGTTGGTTGGGATGAGCTGGTGCTCCAGCATCGCCTCAGCATTTTTTGACCATCGCTCCGACGTGGAAATGATGATCCGCTGTGCGAAGGATTCTGTGCCCTTGTCTGTAGTAAACGAGTGTCCGGATGCCTCAAAGAAGGAATCGAGGTGACGCTTCTGAATATAGGTATCCGGCTTGTAGAACTTGCACTGGATGGCAACCCACGCGTCGTCATCGGCGCGCCGGGCAACGAGGTCGATGCCGGTGTCTTGTTTACCGCCGTTGAACTCCCAATCGCTCCAGCGGCTGACTTCCGAGAACTGCTCTTGGAGGACGGGATCGGTTCGGAAGTAATTGACCATTAATTTCTCGAACTTAATGCCGTACGAGCCTTGAGGCTGATTTTCACGGAGCTGGGATAGGACTTCACCGAAAGCAGACATGGTGTCCATTATGGACTACACATGAGTACTCCACTTCCAAATGGTGGCGATGTCGTACAGTGAGCTGGCTGAATGACCATCTTTCAGGTTGAGAGTTTCTCCTTCATCAAGAATCCTGATACCTCAACTCCTGATGTGCGCGGTATCGCGTCCCTCCGCAGCTTAGTGCTAACGGGGGAGGCGAGGGGCGGCGTCGGCAAGCGTGTGCGTCTGGTCGCTTGCCTTGGCTAGCTTGGCCTCTTAGTCGAGGTAATCGCGCAGCACCTGGGAACGCGATGGGTGGCGTAGCTTCGACATGGTCTTGGACTCGATCTGGCGAATACGTTCGCGGGTAACGCCGTAGACTTGGCCGATTTCGTCTAAAGTGCGCGGCATGCCATCGGTCAAACCAAAGCGCAGGCGAACCACGCCAGCCTCACGCTCGGAGAGAGTCGTCAGCACATCCTGAAGCTGGTCCTGCAGCAAGGTGAAGGATACGGCGTCGACAGCGATGACTGCCTCGGAATCCTCAATGAAGTCACCCAGCTGAGAATCGCCCTCATCACCAATGGTCTGGTCCAGGGAGATGGGCTCGCGAGCATACTGCTGGATTTCCAGCACCTTTTCCTCGGTGATGTCCATTTCCTTCGCCAGCTCCTGCGGGGTGGGCTCACGGCCCAAGTCCTGCAGCAGCTCACGCTGGATGCGGCCAAGCTTGTTGATGACCTCTACCATGTGCACTGGAATGCGGATGGTGCGGGCCTGGTCTGCCATAGCGCGGGTAATAGCCTGGCGAATCCACCACGTGGCGTACGTGGAAAACTTGTAGCCCTTGGTGTAGTCAAACTTCTCCACGGCGCGGATAAGACCAAGGTTTCCTTCCTGAATGAGGTCAAGGAAAGCCATACCGCGGCCGGTGTAGCGTTTCGCAAGCGAAACGACGAGTCGGAGGTTTGCCTCCAGCAGGTGGTTCTTTGCCTTGCGTCCATCACGGGCAATAGCCCGCATGTCACGCTTTTCCATGGGGGAGAGCTTGGCGGCCTTATCGCCTTCGGCGCGGGCCTTTTCCATCTCGTCCATGCGGTACTGCGCGTAGAGGCCTGCCTCAATGCGCTTGGCTAGCGAGACCTCTTGCTCCGCGTTGAGCAGTGCGACCTTACCGATCTGCTTGAGGTAGGCACGAACGGAGTCAGCAGACGCAGTAAGTTCTGCGTCCTTACGGGCCTGACGCAGGGCAGCAGACTCGTCCTCGTCCCAGACGGAGGAGCCATCGTCCTCGTCCTCGTCGTCAGCATCCTCGCCTTCAAGATCATCTTCGTCGCCGAACTCGTCATCATCGTCGATGTCGGCGTGATCCGGATCAAAGTCCAAGTCCGCGTCGTCGACTGCGTCAGCGTCCAAGTCGTCAGTCTGGTCCTCGATCAGGTCCTCATCAGACTCGGTTGCTTCAGAATTCTCCTCCGGAGACGTCGCCTTCTTGGCTGCCGACTTCCGGACGGTCTTCTTAGCTGTCTTCTTCGTAGCCTTCTGAGCGGACTTGCGAGTGGTTTTCGTAGCCGTCTTTTTGGCCGCCTTCTTGGCAGTCTTTTTAGCTGTTTTCTTCGCAGTCTTCTTAGCGGTCTTTTTAGCCGTTTTCTTTGCCGTCTTTTTAGCGGTCTTCTTTGCCGTCTTCTTGGCGGTCTTCTGTGCAGGTGCAGATGCCTCGGAGGTGTTCTCGCCTTCACCGAGTACCTGGTCTGAAGAATCAGTGGCTGCCACGTACGCCCTTTCGACTTGCTCTCTATGTGGAAAAATGGGGAATCGCAAAGTCATCGCAACTAGTCCCCGATGCTAGCCCGCCTCCGAGATGAGCAGGAGAGGCGCGCCGCTCAATATTGGGTAATCGACAGCCCAGTATAGATCATTTTCGCCTACTGGCGGTGACTGGGGTCAACTAGGAAAGTTTAACGCTCCTCTGATTATGGGCGGATACCTTCTTTTGCCGCCATGGCAGCGCCGACGATACCTGCCCGATTGCGTAGTTGAGCTGCCACAACGGGGGTTTCAATGCTCAGATGCTCGCCCCACTTGTCGAACTTGCGGGAAATGCCACCGCCGATAACAAATGCGGACGGGTTAAACAGTGCCTCGTATTCATACAGCACTCGGTTCACGCGCTTGGCCCACTGTTTGGTCTTGAGGGCCTCGCGATCCTTGACTGCGGAGGACGCCTGGTGCTCTGCTTCTTGCTCTCCCACGATGAGGTGGCCGATTTCGGTATTGGGGAAAAGTTGGCCGTCGAGAAGGAACGCAGAACCAATACCGGTGCCGAGAGTAAGGAAGATAACCGGGCCCGTGCGGACTATGTCGTCACCGTAAGCAACTTCGGCGAGGCCGGCCGCGTCGGCGTCGTTCAGCACAGTAAAAGGCGTATCGAGGAACTGGCTCAACAACTCCTGGGCGTTAATACCGATCCAGGATTTGTCAATGTTGGCGGCGCTGCGGACGACCTGGTTTTTGATCACTGCGGGCAGGGTGATGCCAACGGGGCCGTTCCAGCCCTTCTCGGCGACGATCTGAGCAATAACCTCAGCAACGGCCTCCGGAGTCGCGGGCTTGGGGGTAGCAATCTTGAGGCGGTCGCCCACGAATTCACCGGTAGCGAGATCTACCTCGGCGCCCTTGATTCCGGAGCCGCCGACATCGATACCGAAAGAGTGGCCCTCATGGTGAGGTGCTTGGTGCTGTGAGTGTTGCGCAGTCATGGTGTCTAGTTTAAGCAACTCTCCCGCATGATGTGCAGGCATTCCGGTGCCATCTAGGTGTGGCAAAGGCGACATAGGCGGCGCCGGAAAGAGGCGGAGTGCCTTCTGTGTGAGGTGGATTAAGGTAATTTTTCTAGGCGGAAAAAGCCACGAAAAAAGGAGTCTGTAATGGGGAAATGCTCAAGGAGAATGATGCGGGGGTGAACAGAATCGTGCCCCCGCGGCGAGGCGAGTGTGACAGTAAGGCGCGCGTGGTTTAGGATGCCGTCGATAAATACACATTCCTATCGATCTGACACACAGGGGCGAATACTATGGCCACCGATTATGACGCACCGCGTCGCCGAGCTGAAGACGAGCTTGAGGCTGACTCTCTCGAGGGTCTCAAGGCAGCAGAGAACGATAACAATGGCATGGATGATGACGGTGAAATTGTTGAGGCGTTTGAGCCGCCGTCAGTTGACCTGACGGGCGAAGAGCTCAACGTCACCGTTGTTCCGCGCAAGGACGACGAATTCACCTGTTCGGTATGTTTTCTTGTCCAGTCCAACAAGCGCTTGGATCACGAAGAGAACGGTGAACTTGTGTGCAAGGATTGTGCTTAACAGCGTTGCTTAAGCATGTCGCCCTTGAGCGGGCTGTGGCCACTGCGAGCCGTTGTTGGCCACTGTGGGTACTGAAGACACTGTGACGCCCTCAGCGGGCCGCGCTCGCCCCGGCCTGGTCGGGAAGGAAAGCGGCGAGCAGTTTCTCGGGGTCCTTTGAACCAATGAGCCAATAGGGGGTGGGGTCTTCGGGGTCATCGAGGACGAGCATGACGTGCTCAGGAACCCAACCGTGCGTGACAATAAAAGCTGCTGGGTCCAGCTGCGGGCCGAGTGCATTTCGACGTGCGGTGGCGGGCACCGCAGTGCTGCGCGCGACCACATCGTGGGGCAGCTGGGCCTCCTTGACCGTCAGCCACCTAGTGCCGTCACTGTCTTGCTCCACGCGCACGACAGTGTTGGACCATGTCAGCAGCGCCCATACAGCGATGGCGGACAGCAAGATAGCGGGAATGATGACCCATAGAATTCCGCGGTTCAGGCTGACCGTTGCTGTACTAATCACCACAACGAAAGCTGCCATTAGCCACCAGTACCACGGCACCCACTGGCGCTCGCGGTAGAGAACAACCGGGGAATCAGCAGCAGGGGTCTGCTCGGCTGGCGAGGAACTGGAAGTCATGGCCCTCGATTCTAGTCACCATTCGATGAGTGGCCTAACCTCCCAGGGGAGCATGAAGGGCGTGAGCACCCCTGGGACGTGGAACCTAGGTAGAGGGGACAAGGTAGGCTGGGCCGAGTGAATGAGCAACACCCCCTTGTAGATCCGGTCAGTCCTTTTGGTGATGTCAAGGTAAAGCGCCTTGATAAAGAGCTTCCGTTGCCAAAGCGCGCCCATCGAGGCGATGCTGGCGCGGATCTTTATGCCGCACATGATGTCACCTTGCGCCCCGGTGAACGCGCTCTGGTTGGCACCGGTATTGCGATTGCCCTGCCGCTGGGCACGGTGGGATTGGTCCACCCGCGCTCAGGTCTGGCTGCCAAGCATGGCATCTCCGTCACCAATACTCCGGGGACTATTGATGCAGATTACCGCGGGGAGATTAAGGTATGTCTCATTAATCACGATCCAACCGAGACCTTCGAGGTTGAGCGCGGTATGCGCATTGCGCAGCTCATCGTGCAGCGCGTGGAGCTGGTGGGTTTCAACGAGGTCGAGGAGCTTGATGACACCGCACGCGGCGACGGTGGCTACGGTTCCACCGGCGTGAACTAGTACCCCAGTAGATCCCCAGTAGACACTGAACGAACATCGTTCGTGCCCACACCGATTAGCAGAAAGGCAGAGACAATGGCGTTGTGGCCCTTTGGCAAGAAGAACAAAGAGAACAGCTCAGAGAGCGCTGTTGAGCGCGACGAGGCAGCGTCGGGTGTTGCCGCACCGGCACACGCAGAAAACGACGCTGCAGCTCCCATCGAGGCTTCGGAGAACACCGCGGCTGAGTCTTCGCACTCAGCAGGCCTTGTGAGCGAGGACAATGATAATGCTGATAGTGCCGATAGTGCCGCAGCGCGGGGCATTAAGGCCGTAGCTCACGATGCTGTCAATGGTGACATGGGCCCCTACGATGGCGACACCGTTAATATCGCAGAATTCAACTTCGAAGATTTCTCTGTCGGTTTGCTTGACCTTGGCTCGATGCGTATCCCGCTGCCTAAGGGTTCCCAGGTACAGGTAGAGATGGGGCAGGACGGCCCCCGTATGCTTCACATCCTCACCCCGCATGGTCGGATGACTCCGGTGGCTTTCGCTGCTCCGCGCACCTCGGGCCAGTGGTCGGAGTCCGCAGCCGACATCATTCATGGCTTGGAGTCTGATGGCTTTTCTGCCCACCCGGAGGATGGGCCATGGGGTTCGGAAATCGTTGGCACCAGCGACAAGGGCGGCATCCGCATCATCGGTGTGGAAGGCCCGCGCTGGATGTACCGCCTCACGCTGGCAGCCCCAGCGGGGAAAGAAGAGGAGCTGGCTAAGCTCGGCCGCGAAGTCGTTGCCCGCACCTTCATCTACCGCGGTGAGGACCCGATCCTTGCTGGTAGCTCCCTGCCCGTGATGCTGCCGCAGCAGCTAGCGGAGCAGGTTTCGCAGGCTCTACAGCAGCGCCAACAAGAGGCAGCGGCCAACAACGCAGACGCCGGCGCCCAGGACACCGCCGGCAGTCGCGAGAACGAAACTCCTGCAGAAGCTCAGGCTCGCGAACAGCTGCGTGAGCTCGATGACACGGACAAGAACTAACAGTACCTACAAGGACCACTCACCACCGTGACCACACCTAATCCTGACGCGGATAAGCACGAAGCCGCTACATCTACCGCTACTTCTCTGGACAACGATGGCGCTGCGCCGGACACAGTGGGAGAAGAGTCGGCGACGGCAGAAGCCAACGCTGAGCCTTCCCTCCTAGAGCAGATGGGCGGCCTTACTGGCTTAGTCTCAGCGACGTTGCCGGTACTCGTCCTCATCCCGGTGAATAATGTCTGGGGCCTGGGGCCGGCTCTCTTCGCTGCCTTGGGTGTGGCGTTGCTCATTAGCGTGTGGCGCCTCCTGCGCAAGGAAACGCTTCAGCCGGCCCTATCGGGCCTGCTAGGAGTAGGCATTTGTGCGGGCATCGCGTGGTTTACAGGGGATGCCAAAGGCTATTTCCTTTACGGAATTTGGATGTCGTTGGTGCTCTTTATCGTTGCGATGATATCCATCGTCGCGCGCTGGCCGTTGGTTGGCGTGGTATGGAAGGGCCTCAACGGCGATGACATGAGTTGGCGTACGATTCCGAAGGCACGCCGTGCCTATGCATGGGCTACAGCGGGCTGGGCTGTGGTTTTCATCGCCCGTTTTGCTGTGCAACGCGCGCTGTACGACGCCGACGCGACCACCACCCTGGGTATTGTCCGCATCATCATGGGCTGGCCCCTTACCGGCGTCGTCACCCTGCTCACTATTTGGATGGTGCGCCGTGCCAATGCGGCTGTGGACGAAGCTTCAGAAAACACCAAGGACGCTACTACTCAGGACGCTACTACTGAAGTCGCCACCACTGAGAAGGAGTCCGTCGATGACTAATCCCGACGCCACGTCCTCTGCCGCTGAGGCGGCTCAACCTGTCACAAAGGGGCAGTCCTTCGACATCACTATCGAGCGGATGGCGCATGGAGGAGTAGGCATCGGTGCAGCCCCGGATGGCCGTGTGTGCTTCGTTGCAGGAGGCTTCCCAGGAGATCGTCTCACCGTGACCGCACGAAAGGTCAAGAAGGCTTTCGTAGAGGCAGAACGTGATGCAGTAATCGAGCCAGGGGAGTGCCGCGTGGAGTCCTCGTGCCCGGCAGCACAGCAAGGAGCCGGTTGTTGCGATTTCGCCGAATTGGACCCAGCCGCGGAACCGGGAATCAAGGTTGAGGTCTTGCTTGACCAAATTCGCCGCGTTGCGCGCATTGAACACACCCCCGAGGTCGAGAGCATCGACCTGCAACCGCAACGAGGCTGGCGGACGCGGGTACGGCTGGGCGTCGACAAGCAGGGGCGTGCCGGGACGAGAAAACGTGGTTCGACCGAACTCATCACGAACGTGGCCTGTAGTCAACTAGTACCGGGGCTGGTCGACGGCCTCGTTGGCCCCAATTCCCGTACCTTCACACCTGGTGCAGAGGTCATTGCCGTTATGGACAGCGATGGCAACCGCCACGTCGTGGAATCTCGTAAAGCACCGAGGGGACGCCGGGTCGAAACCGTGCGGGAGGTTATCGAGGCCCCGACGAAGAATGTGGTCCAGCGAGCGGATGGCCGCGAGTTCCGCTTCCCGCCCACAGCCTTCTGGCAGGCACACGTCGCAGCGCCTGATACCTATACGCGCATCGCGCGCGAGTGGCTTGCGCCAGCCAACGGTGACGGCGTCCAGTCGGACGAGGTACGTAGTGACGTTGCGCAGCTAGTGGCGTGGGATCTCTATGGAGGTGTGGGACTGTTCGTGCCAGCTCTAGCGGAGGTCACTGCCCCGCAGGGAGGACACACCACGGTGTATTCCGTTGACTATTCTCCCGCAGCTTCTGGCGCGCAACCCGGGCTGAAGGGAATCGATGTGGAGTTTCGCACCGCCACAGTCGAGGAGGTTGCGGCCCAGCTGCCGAAGCCGGTCAGCGTGATTCTGGACCCTCCACGCACCGGTGCAGGTGCTGATGTTATCGCTGCAGTAGCTGTGGCGGAGCCTCGAAAAGTGCTGCATGTTGGTTGCGACCCTGCAACCTTTGCCCGTGACCTCGCCGCGTGGTCGGAGCACGGTTATCGACTGCAGCGTTTAGCCATGGTTAACGCTTTCCCGGGGACTCATCATTTTGAAACTTTGGCACTGCTCGTCCCTGCTGCCTAAGACAGAAGAGAAGCACTGCCTAATGATTGTCGTGTCACGTACATAAGCGGGTACGGTGGTAAAGAAAGTACGAAAGATGAAGGGGTTGACGGCAGCTCTATGAGTATTCTGGATTCCATTGAATCGCCAGCTGATCTCAAGGCTCTGAGCAAGACGCAGCTGGCCGAGCTCGCGGCGGATATCCGCCAGCGCCTCATTGAGAAGGTATCGGTCACCGGTGGACACCTCGGCCCCAATTTGGGCGTGGTTGAGCTCACCGTGGCGATTCACCGCGTCTTTGACTCTCCTCGTGATCCCATCGTCTTCGATACCTCTCACCAGTCCTACGTGCACAAGATGTTGACTGGCCGCACCGCGCAGTTCGATACTCTGCGCCAGAAAGGTGGCTTGTCTGGCTACACCGACCGCACTGAGTCAGAACATGACTGGACCGAATCTTCGCACGCGTCGGCCGCACTGTCCACGGTGGATGGCTTATCTAAGGCCTTTAAGATTCGCGGCGAATCGCACCGCAACGCCGTGGCCGTCGTGGGTGATGGCGCCCTGACCGGTGGCATGTGCTGGGAAGCGCTGAACAATATTTCCGCGGATAAAGACCGCAACGTGGTCATCGTAGTTAATGACAACGGCCGTTCTTATTCGCCCACTATTGGCGGGCTATCAGAAAACCTTGGTCGTATCCGTGCACAGCATGGATACGACGAGTTCATGGAACTGGGTAAAAAGCGCCTGAAATCCATGGGCTGGGTCGGTGAGCGTACTTTTGATGCCCTTCATGCCATGAAGGAAGGCGTGAAGTCCACCGTCATGCCCACGGAGATGTTCCCGGAGCTCGGTATCAAATACGTCGGTCCTATCAATGGCCACGACATTGATGCGGTTGTCCGCGCACTGAGCTATGCCCGAGATTATGAGGGGCCCATCATCGTCCACACGGTGACGGAGAAGGGACATGGTTTTGCCCCGGCCGTCAATGAGCCGAAGGACCAAATGCACTCCACAGGTGCTATCGACCCGGTGACTGGCGTGTCCAAGGGGCAGAAACAGCCAGGGTGGACCGCAGCCTTTTCTGAAGAGCTCATCAAGGCAGGTCACGCTCGCGAGGATATTGTGGCAATCACTGCGGCAATGGCTGGGCCTACTGGCTTGGCGCCTTTCCAAGAAGAGTTTCCGGAGCGCTTCTTTGACGTAGGTATTGCTGAGCAACATGCAATGGCCTCTGCTTCCGGCTTGGCTTTGGCCGGGATGCACCCGGTGGTGGCCGTGTATTCCACCTTCCTCAACCGCGCGGTGGACCAAGTCATTATGGACATTGCTTTGCTCAAGCAGCCAGTGACCATTGTGCTTGATCGCGCGGGCGTAACAGGCTCCGATGGTCCTTCACACAACGGTGTGTGGGATATGGCGTTTATGAGCATCGTGCCGGGCATGCGCATTGCCGCACCGCGCGATGGTGCTCGACTCCGTGAGCTCTTCAACGAGGCTATCGCTATCGATGATGGCCCCACGTGCGTCCGTTTCCCCAAGGGGAACCTGCTCGAGGATACCGACGAGCTCAAGCGCTTGGATGATGGCGTGGACATCCTGCACTATTCTGACGACGCTGAAGAGGAAGCGACCGATGTCCTCATTGTCTCTGTCGGCGCAATGAGTACCCGCTCACTGGGGGCGGCGGAACTGCTTGAGGCGCGCGGCTTCAACGTCACGGTGGTGGACCCACGGTGGCCAGTGCCCGTTGCGCAGTCCATTGTGGCGCTGGCTGCCGACCATGACCTTGTCGTGACTGTCGAGGATGGCGTGCTGCGCGGCGGCGTGGGCTCCATGGTCGCCGAGGCCCTGGACGCAGCAGATGTGGATACTCCGGTGCATCGCCTCGGCGTACCGAGCACTTTCCCGCGCCACGCCAGCCGTGGAGAAATTCTTGAGGAATTCGGCATTACCCCGCAGGGGATTGCGCAGTCGGTTGAAGAGTGGGTAGCTGCGCGCAGTGACGATGCAGGCTTGGGAGAAGCCTAACCGCCGAAGGCGTGGAGGCCGTCTGCGATGAGCGGGGTAGCAAGTTCTACTTGCCATTCGCGCGCTCCTTGGGAAAGCAAGAAGCCGGGAATGTCCCCAGAACCAGAAATCTCGCCGGCAACTCCGCCTTCAGGTCCCAAGGCAGCCCACACGGCTGCGCGGACAAGGCTGGGCTTAAGGATGAGTTCGTAGTTCATGGTGAGCTCGTCACCGAGGTCCTCGAAGGCACTGCGAATGTCTTGATACACAGACCAAAGCTCCGGGAACTCGCGGGTAAAGACAGACTTTGAGGGCACAGGTTGCGGGCTGCGTAGCTGGACCGGCCATTCTTCTTTCGGGCTCTTAAGCGCCGTGGTGACGGCATCGAGCCATTGCAGGGTCGCTCCGCCGCGGCGGCGGGGAAAGCCTTTGATTTTGTTGATCTCGTATGGCGTGGTGGGAACTCGGCGCGCGATCTCCACGAGCACGCGATGGGGAAGCAGGCGATTAGGGGCGAGGTCCTGCGAACGTGCTATAGATTCGCGGCGTTGCCACAGCTCACGGGCTACAGCGAGCTGCTCGCGCGAACGCAGGGAGGATACGCCTTTGAGCTCGCGCCACGAACGCGGCTCTGGCGCGGTGATGCCTGCGTGTTCAGCGGCGATATGGTCAAATTCTTCGTAGGCCCAGTCCAGCTTCTCTTCCTCTGCGAGGATATCGCGCAATGCTACTGCCAGTTCGTTGAGGAGCTCAACGTCGAGTGCTGCGTAGTTGCGCCGTTTCTGCGGGATGGGGGTTTCAGACCAGTCGGAATCGCCAAAGCCCTTTTCCAACTCGACGTCGAAAAGCTCCAGTATCATGGCACCCAGGTTGGGATGCGCAAAACCTGCGAAGCGGGCGGCCAGCTCCGTATCGAACAGCGTTCCCGGGTAGAGGCCGAGCCACGCCAAAGAAGGAAGATCAGAAGGCGCTGCGTGGAGAACCCAGTCTTGCCCAGTAAGTACGGGCGCCAGCGCGGCGGTAAACTCCGCACGGTGATTCTCTGGGGCTAGCAGAACCGTTCCGGCGCCTTCTCGGCGAATCTGCACGAGGAAGGCGCGGTCATCGAAGCGGTAGGCGGAGGCGCGCTCGGTATCGATAGCAAAAGGTCCAGTACCAGCTGCGAGTTGGTCGGCGGCCGCATGGAAGTCACGCGGGGACGCGAGGACCTTCGGGGTACCATCCTTGGGCACGTGGCGCAGTTCGGTCATCCCTGGGCCTCCTCCGTGAGCTTGTGTATCGCCGTGCTTAGCGGCCGAGTTCGGCCACGCCTTCCGGCGGCAGGCCGGCAACGAGCGCTAGCACCTGGGAGAATGCCTCGACATGTGGAGCTAGGTCTAGGCCCTCAGCAGTCCAGGACGCGCGCATCTCAAGCTGGTAGGCACGCGGCGGGCCGCCGATTTCACCAAAGCGCACTGAGGATGTTGACGTTACGGTTCCGCCCAGATTGGTGTGGGTAGCCTCGCGCAGCTCGAGGGATTCGGTGAGCCACTCCCAGGCGACGTCGGGAAGCAGCGGATCGCCTGCTACCGAATCCTCTAGGTCAGCCTGAATGTAGGCGACAAGGCGCATGGCACCTTCCCACGCTTCTTCAGCACCTGGGTCGTGTAAAAGGATGAGACGGCCGAACGCATCGCCTTCGGAATCGGTTGGGACGATATCTGCGTCGTGGTGTCCGCGCTCAACCTCCAAGCCAATGGCATGGCTAAACGGCGCGAGGCGCTGCGGCGGGCGGATGGTGCCCAAGGTGATTTCAGAGCGCAGCTGCGCTGCATGGAGGGACTCGACGGCCTGAGTGAAAGCGGCCGGAGTCGACGGCTCTGCTGACTGGGAGCCGTTGGCGGACGAAGCGCGGTCGTGCAGGTTGGTTGGTGCCCCTGCCAAGGTGCGCGATGAAACGTCGGAATTGCTCACGGGAAACAACGTATAAGTTCTGTGCGGCAAGCGGGGGAAGGCGCGCCGTGGGCTGGTGGCGCAAGGCAAGGTCTACAACTTATGATGGATAAGAATTCTAGTCGCTTCCGAGCAAGGAGAAATGCATGTCGAAGGTCAACTTCAAGGAGCTCAACAAGGTCCAGCGGTATTCGCAGCACGCAGTGTTCCAGGTTATTCCTGGCGCGCTGGGTACCGAGCGTGAGCAGGCCATCGCCCAGGCACAAAAATTCTTTGCTGACCTCGAGCAGGCTGGCGTGGTTGTCGTGCGTGGCATCTATGACCTGTCCGGCATGCGCGAATCCGCGGACTTCATGATCTGGTGGCACGCAGAAGAATTCGCCGACATTCAAAAGGCTTTCGCTGATTTCCGCCGGGAGACCGTCCTGGGCCAGGTGTCTGAGGTGACGTGGGTCGGCAACGCCCTGCACCGTCCGGCCGAGTTCAACAAGTCCCACCTTCCATCTTTCATCATGGGCGAGGAGCCGGGGGACTGGATTGCTGTTTACCCCTTTGTCCGGTCCTATGACTGGTACACCATGGATGAGGAAAAGCGCCGCCGCATTCTTATGGAGCACGGAATGCAGGGCCGTGACTACCCGGATGTTCGCGCGAACACCGTGCCGGCCTTCGCTCTGGGCGATTACGAATGGATCCTTGCCTTCGAGGCTCCTGAGCTACACCGCATCGTCGATCTGATGTACCTCATGCGCTACACCGAGGCTCGCCACCATGTGCGTGAGGAAATCCCGTTCCACACGGGCCGCCGCGTCAAGGATGTGGCAGAGCTTATCGCCGTGCTTCCCTAACGCGGCGTTGCCTGCGCAACGTGTACAACGGGCCGGTTGAAGGTTTTAGCCTTCGACCGGCTTTTCTTCGAGGTTGAGGCAGATGGAATTGATGCAGTAGCGCAGGTCGGTAGGGGTATCGTAGCCCTCGCCCTCGAAAACGTGGCCCAAGTGTGATTCGCAGTTGGCGCACAATACCTCGACGCGGCGCATGCCAAGCGAGTTGTCTTCGCGTTCGATGATTTTGTCGCCCGCCAGTGGGGAGAAGAAGGACGGCCAACCGCAGTGTGACTCGAACTTTTCGGTAGATCGGAAAAGCTCGGTGCCGCAGGCCTTGCAGGAATACACACCTTCGGTGGTGGTGTTGGTGTATTCGCCAACGTGTGGGGGCTCGGTGCCGGCCTCACGCAGGACGTAGTACTCCTCAGGGGTGAGGCGCTTGCGCCATTCGGTATCCGCAATGAGCTTGAAATCGGTCATGCGGGGATTTTATCGCCCTTGCTTGCCTTCCGGCCACCATCGCGCTCAGATATCCACCAGCCGACTACTGACGCAGCGGTGACCACGATGAGCAAACCCCACCCGATGGTGGCGATGAACACACTCATCCAATGCGCGGCGGTGGGCATGCTTGTCGACGTCCACTCGAACGGCGCCAAGAATAAAAATGCCGCCAACCATGCGCCCCACGTGTGGAAAACCGAGCGATGCAGCAGAACCGTGAACATCATGGGGAAAAGCCACATGGAGTAGTACTGCTGTCCTAGTGATGACAGGAAGAAGATTCCCGCCATGATGATGCCGGTAGTGCTCAGTGCCCAGAATTCGGGCTCGGAGTCGCGCCAACGCAGCAAACCGAGGATGGCCACGGCGCACAAGGCGGCGAACAGTAACCAGATGGGGTAGTAGAGGGCTCCCGGCATGTCGAAGTAAGCCTTTACGCCTGGCCACGAAGCATTCGCGTAGTCACGTGTGGTGGAAAGGTAGGGCAGAAGATGCTCGCGGAATCCTTCACTACCCGGCACCAGCGGCCAAGCAATGAGGTTGGTGATGACTGGGACGGCCACGCCGAGGCCCAGTGCCCACCACTGGGTGCGCATGAGTGCGAGGAAAAGCAGCGGTGCGAACTGGGGTTTGACCAGAATGGCTAGTCCGATACATAGCCCTGCTGCCCAGCCGTGTTTCTCTAAGAGGGTGAGAAAAGCTGCCATGGCGAGCAAAAGTAGGCCGTTGATATTGGTAAACACCAAGGTGTTGATGACGGACTCGGAAGCAAACGCAGCGGCAATGCTCACAGGCCACACAGGGCCGCGCAGGCTGGCGCCCACATAGCGGGTCAAAAGTGCTAGCGCGGCGATAATGGCCACAGCGTTGGCGAGGATAAAGGCGTAGCGTGCGTGCTCCTCAGAAACGATACCCATGGGGGAGAGCAGTGCCGTTGCTCCGGGGTTGTAGAGGTAAAGCGGTTCTACGGAGGAATAATCCTGCTCATATACTGGCGCACCGTCCCAGAAGCGGAGAACCGCGCGATACACCGTGCCGAAGTCATCCGTGACCGTGCCGGTAAAGGCAAGGACGGCAACACGGTGAAACACGAGAACGACGGCGGCCGGCCACGCGGTGGCTGTCCATAAACGGGCAGGGGTCGGGGGAGAGGAGGCCAGAGAAGTCACGGCAAGAGAGTTTACGGGGTTGATATGCGCCGGTAGCGCAGAAACACCGTGCTATCGACAGGCGTGACGTTCTCAAGCTCGAGGCGCAGCGCTGGCGAGGTAGCGCTGCCGTCGACAACAGGTTTCTCGACTGAAGGTGACAGATGGGGATCCATTGTCAGGTACAGCTTGTCCACGAGCCCGGCGGCAATGAAGGCTGAATACACCGACGGCCCACCTTCGCAGGAGATGCGCGTAGCGCCGCGTGCGCGAAGGGCTTCGATGGCCTCCGTGACGGTGCCAGTACCAGTGCTCACAATCTCCGCACCGGCTGCAGCCAAGGTACATGCTTCCGCGGAGTCTGTTCGTTCCTCTGGGGTGAGAATAATGGGGTTGCCGGCGATGAAATCCTCGAACCCCTCAAAATCCAGGGAGTGGCTGAAGACGGCAAGGCGCGTGCTTGTCGACGCCTCGTACCCCTCCGCCTTCACCGTGCCCGAGCCAACCACAGCAATGTCTGCCCACTCGCGTAGCGCGGCAAAGAGCTTGGCATCGGCGTCGTTGCCCATAGGGTCTGACGTTCCGTCAATAGTGGCCGAGCCATGCAGGGTGCTGACCGCGATAAGGCGAATGCCCTCGGTATCGGGACCCAGTAACGAGTCAATGAGTGCGGTGTCATCCATGACATCCGAGGGTACGTGGGCTAGCTGCGGCCAGCTACCCCGCATCCAACCTGTATCCAAGTTGTCGCCGTATGCGGTACGATAAAAAGACTAAACCCGCAGCATGGCTGCGGGTTTTGGTGGTCCTAGCTGGGATTGAACCAGCGACCTTTCCGGTGTGAACGGAACGCTCTCCCACTGAGCTATAGAACCTCGGTGCAGCCCTTAAGCTACACCGCAGTTGGGGAATCCCCCTAATCGCCCAGTTCAGCACCCTTTATCGCTGAAATGGGGGTCAATCACACTGGTGTAATCCTAGTTCGTTGGCAAGCGGCGGAATTATTGCCATGGGCTGCGGATTTGGAAACTGGCACGGCGCACGATAATGTCTTTACTCGCACCACGGCACACCAGCCGAGAACGTGCAATGCGGATGTAGCGCAGTTGGTAGCGCATCACCTTGCCAAGGTGAGGGTCGCGAGTTCGAGTCTCGTCATCCGCTCCAAGACCTCCACTTAGCTGGACGGCCTTGACAATTACATAAGCGCGATTAGCTCAGTGGGAGAGCGCTTCCCTGACACGGAAGAGGTCACTGGTTCAATCCCAGTATCGCGCACAAGGACTTTGTCCTAGAAACCGGGCCTGGTTTCGAATGCGGATGTAGCGCAGTTGGTAGCGCATCACCTTGCCAAGGTGAGGGTCGCGAGTTCGAGTCTCGTCATCCGCTCCAGCACATGTAGTGTGTGAGGCGGTATCGCCACGGTGGAATGGCCGAGTGGTGAGGCAACGGTCTGCAAAACCGTGCACACGGGTTCGATTCCCGTTTCCACCTCAAACTGTTAGTGCCCACTCCATGGGCACTGCGCGCGTTTAGCTCAGCGGGAGAGCGCTTCCCTGACACGGAAGAGGTCACTGGTTCAATCCCAGTATCGCGCACAAGGAGTTCCTTACGGGCTCCATGACAAACTCCGGTTTGTCACGCGGATGTAGCGCAGCTGGTAGCGCATCACCTTGCCAAGGTGAGGGTCGCGAGTTCGAGTCTCGTCATCCGCTCCACGCATAGGGCGTCTTTTCCTTAGAGAGAAGGCGCCCTAAATTATTTTTCACGTACTCGCGTGCGCATCGCATCGCGCTGTGTGGGGTCAGAGTAGGGGGAGCCTTCCCCGCAGCCGAGCCCGCTTCCGTGTCTTTATCTATGGTGTTATTCACAACCATCTCGACTCAAGGAAGTGGACACTCTTTCATGACAGCTCTGCCCACACGCACAACACCAGTTCAGCGATTGCTGGCTCTTTTTTCTGTGACGGTTCTGGTTCTTCTGGGCGCACTCGGGACAGCAGGTATTCCTGCCCGCGCGCAGAACCCCACTGGAGTAACTGCCTCGGATTTTCTGACATCGGAATCGCCTTCTGCTCCTCCCTCCGAGGATGCTGATCCCGTTGAGGAAAATAGTGGCGCAACGATGTTGGTTCTAGACTCGTCTGGTTCCATGAATGTGCAGGATGCTGGTGGTCAAACGCGTCTGGACGCAGCAAAAGACGCTACCAAGAGCTTTGTGAATGAGTTGGGCGGAACCATTCCGCTCGGGCTTGTTACCTACGGCGGAACGGTTGATGAAGCCCCGGAAAATCAAGAAGAAGGCTGCCGCGACATACACGTGGTGAGTGGACCGAAGAAGGACGTAGGGGATTCGTTCACTGGCCCCATCGACGCACTCCAGGCTAGGGGATATACACCAATTGGTGATTCCTTGAAGAAGGCCGCAGAGGAATTGGGTGGCCAGCATGGCACCATCGTGCTTGTATCTGACGGAATCGACACCTGCGCGCCGCCGCCGGTATGTGAAGTGGCTAAAGAACTCCATGAGCAGGGCATCGACCTGGTCATCAACACCATTGGTTTTAACGTCGATGAGGAGGCCCGTAAAGAGCTCTCCTGTATCGCAGATGCCGCAGGCGGCGAGTATCTGGACGCCGATGATGCAGATTCCCTGGCGGCAATGATTAAGAAGGCCGCTGGGCGTGCTGCAAACCTTTATGAGTCCACCGTGGAACAGATCGAGGGTAGCGAAGACATCTCACAGCCGACGGAGTTGCCGCGTTGGGAGTCCGGTGAGGACTTCATCTTCCGGGCTGAGTTAGATGCCCCGCCGAATGGCGGCGAGGATTCTCGCACCGACTTTCACGCGGAGTCATGGTCTATCCCCGTCAAACCAGGCGAGCGCTATGTGGCGACGATGTACAAAACTCTAGAAGGGCCAGTAGGAACTCCGAATAGCTTATTTATGAAGACGTTTTTCGGCGATGGTACAGAACCACCAACGGGTACGCATGGAGGCGATGAAGGCTCAGATGAGTGCACAGCTGATTCGGACAGTGCGCACACTGGCAATGTATCTGACGCCCTGCCTAGCGCTAACGCTTATACCTACGAAATCGGTTCCGAGAACTGCCAAGGTGACTTGGTCTTGACCGCGATGCGCGCAGGTGAGTACAAGGCTGACGAACTTTTTGACGTGGAGATCCTGCTACACCGCGTTGACCCGGTATCCAATATGGATGAACTTGTTAGCGGTCTCAGCAGCGAGATGGACGGTGAACTCCATGCCAACGCCAACGGTGCTGAACAAATGGCTCCCGGAAACTGGTTTGACAATGCCGCGGAGCTTCGCAGTGGTCAGACCATCGAAACCGACATTGTGCAGGGCGAAGCGCATGTTTATAAGGTCCCTATGAAGGAAGGCCAGCAGTTGGCCGCCGCAATTAGAGCTGGTGAGGTCTCGGACGAGCGGGCTCTCCAGTATTCAGGCCTTAACGTGTCGATCCTCAATCCAGTCCGTGAGAAAGCTGGGGAACGAGAATTCGTGATCTGGCCCAATGAGGGGGATGAGGGATCGGCTTCGGCGGCCAAGCCTACTGCCTTTGCCAACCGTTTCAGTTCTGATGCGGCAAACTCCTATGGCAACGCGAACTGGTTGGAGGGTGACTACTACATCGTGGTGACGCTGGACGCAGGTAAGCAAACTGACTTAGGCGATAGCGAAGACAACCTCACTGACAAACGTGCCACGATGAAGTATTACCTCACGTCCAAGGTGTTGGGTGATCCTATTCAGGGGCCGGAATATGAGCCGGTTAGTGACAAGACGGAAGAGCCACAACCTTTGGACGCCAACAAGCAGGAGGCGAAGGACCAAGCTCGCAGCGCTGGTGATGCGTCAGGTAAGAAGATGAGTGGGCTAATTTACGCACTGGGGGCGGCCGGGCTCATCCTCTTGATTGCCTTCATCGGCCTCGTCGCATTTCTTCTCCGCGGCCGAGGCAGGTAAAACTCGCAGCTCACGCTCGCGATGAAACATTTATTCAACAAGATTCGCTGCGGCGGGGAACTTTCCTTCTCGTCGCAGCGACTACTTGGTAACCTCGCGCACTCCGTGCGGGGTGAAGGATTGGCTAGCGCGTCCCTCCCGGCTATAGGATGAGGGAACATCCATCAAAAGTTTCATCCGACCCACAAGGAGTTGTCCGCACGATGCAGCTGCGTCAGGTCACCACCGCCCTCGCCACCGGAGCCATTGGGCTCTTGCTTGGCTTTTCTGCGCCGATGGCGGTGGCCCACGATTCGGTTATCGGCGGCAACGTGGTGAGTGACACTCCGCTCGAGGAATTTCCACGTGAGATCACGCTGGAGTTCTCCGGCATTCCGAAGGACACTTTCAACACTTTCGCTGTCACTGACCAAGATTCGGGCGAGGTTCTGTTCGACGCCGAACCGACCATCAATGGCCGTAATCTCACCGTCGAGGTTCCTGAGGATATTGACCCCGGCGATGGCGACTACCAGGTGGGATTCCGTATAACGTCTTCTGATGGTCACCCCACACCTGGTTCGGTGGAGTTCAGCGTTGCATCCGGTGCCGATGCTGCCGAGGCAAGCTCAGCTGGCAGCGCCGGCGAAGTTGACAACAACGACAGTCAAGAAGGCGATACTGATGCGCCGCTCAGCGCACTGTCGGGTCCTGCCAAGTGGATTGTCGGCCTAGGCGCGGTACTCGTCGTGGCGGCTGTGGTCTTCGTCTTCGGTGCGAAGACTCGTCGTGCTAACGGCGACTCCTAAGAAACCTATCAACACGCTAGCGGCCTTAACACACCAATTGCTGGAGAAATCCCCTTAATACAGAAAGGCATGTTCCATGCTGATGTCTCGTACCGCCCTTCGTTCTTCCGTAGCAGCCCTTGCGGTGGCAAGTCTTACCTTGGCCGGTTGCTCGAATAGTGAGGAAGACTCAACCGCAGCGTCCACGGACGTTGCTTCGAGTGCAGCTTCGACAGCCGAGAAGTCTGCTTCAGCCGACTCCAGCCAAGCGAAGGATGCCAATAATGACGCCATTTCCTTCGAGGATGGCGTCGTGCGTGCGATGGAGGATGGCTCTGACATGACCGCCATCTTCGGCACGCTCCACAACACCACGGACAAGGACATCTCGGTCGTAGGTTTCACCTCGTCTATCGAGGCGAAGCAGAACCAGATTCATGAGGTCGTCGATGGTGTCATGCAGGAGAAAGCCGGCGGTTTCGACATCCCGGCCGGTGAATCTGTGGAGCTGGCGCCCGGCGGCTACCACTTCATGCTTATGGGCGTGGCCGAGCCGATTATGGCCGGTGAACACGTGACGATGACGCTGGAGCTGGGCGACGGATCCACGGTCGAACTCGGCGACATCCCTGTACGTTCAATCGGTGCAGGCGACGAGAACTATGGCGATATGGATCACGGCGACCATATGGGCCACGGCCACCATATGGACCACGGCGACCACATGGACCACAAGCACTAAACACAGAGAGAAGGAAACAATGAGCGGGTTCGAGGAACCTGTCAGCCGGCGTGGATTGCTAGCCGGAAGTGCCGTGGCTGCCAGCGCAGTAGCGCTGGCCAGCTGCGCACAAGCCGATACTGATACCTCCGATACTGCTGGTCAGCACGACGCGCAGCGAGCTGGTGACGCTGCCAGTACGGGGCCGACTGAGGCTGAAGAAACCATGGGCGGCGACATCGTCGCTTTCGATGGCAAACACCAAGCCGGAATCCAAACTCCAGTACAGGCACACGTTGAACTGGTGGGCTTCAACCTTAAGAAGAATGTTGGCGCTCGTGGTGCTAAGGCCCTGATGCGTTTGTGGACCGAAGACGCGCGCCGATTGTGTACAGGGGAGAACCCACTTGGCAGCCTCGAACCTGAACTTGCTGTGACTCCCGCCAACCTCACCGTGACGTGTGGGTGGGGAGAGCGCTTTTTCGATGCGGTGGACGTCGCCAAGCCCAGCTGGCTTAGAGATGTCCGCGCCTACGAGCACGATGACCTGCGCCCGGAGTGGGGGCAGACGGACATCGTCTTGCAGATTTGCAGCGATGACCCGCTGACCGCAGCCCATGTGCTCCGACACATGACGCGTGCCGGCAAAGATTACGCGGATGTCGTCTGGGTACAGCAGGGCTTCAGCCACGCCTATGGATCCGCGCCAAAGGGCACAACGGCCCGCAATCTTTTCGGGCAAAAGGACGGCACGGTTAACCCGCGTACGGACGATGATTTTGCGGAGCAGGTCTGGATTGATGAAGGCAATTTCGCTGGTGGCAGCGCCATGGTGGTGCGCCGCATCCACATGAACCTCGATACATGGGAACAGCTCGACCGTGCTGGGCGCGAAACCGCTACTGGGCGCACGCTTGATACTGGCGCACCGCTGGGAGCACAGGAAGAATTCGACTCGGTGGATCTTGACGCCCGCAATGAGTTCGGGCTCAAGGCGATTGATGAAAACTCTCACGTCGCCCGCGCTCATCCACCGGCCGACCATCCAGAACAGAAGATTTTGCGCCGACCCTTTAACTACAACCTGCCGCCAACGCCGGAGACGACCGCTCGGGGCGAGCTCAGTAATGCCGGGCAGATCTTCATCTGCTACCAGAAGGACCCGACGAAGCAATTCGAACCAATCCAGGCGCGCCTTGATGAAGCTGACCGGCTCAATGAGTGGATTACCCACATCGGCTCGGCCATGTACTACGTGCCTGCTGGAACTGAGGGCGAAACCTTCTGGGGCGAGTCGCTGATCCGCAGTTAGCAGGGGTAGACTTAGCCGCTGTAACTTTCTCAATGAGTGCTGCTCGGCCAGGTATGTCGAGCGGCGCGTGAGCGCAAAAGGAGCGCAACAAGTCATGGCGGAAATGATTCCAGCAGTCCCGGTCAACTACGAGCCGATTACGGTCCCGGCCGGAACTGCCGTGGGTGCGGCAATGCGCGAGCATGACCTGCCCAACAAGGGCCCAGAAGCAGTCGTCGTGGTCCGCGGTGCCGATGGCACCCTCTTCGACCTGTCCCACACCCCGGAGACCGACGCCGAATTCACGCCCGTCGCCGCCTGCGAAGAAGACGGCCGCGCTGTTATCCGCCACTCCTGCGGTCACGTCATGGCCCAGGCCGTACAGGCCGAGTTCCCTGGCACCAAGCTGGGCATCGGCCCCGCCATTGAGAACGGCTTCTACTTCGACTTCCAAACCGCCGAACCCTTTACCCCCGAGGACCTCAAGGCGATTGAGAAGCGCATGAAGAAGATTATCAAGGGCGGCCAGCGCTTCGAGCGCCGCGTGTACGAAACCACTGAGGAAGCCGAGGCAGCCCTCGCCAACGAGCCCTTCAAGCTGGAGCTGGTTCAGGACAAGGGCAACGTAGATCCGGATTCCGATGAGGCCGCCGAAGTTGGTGCCGGAGATCTGACCCACTACGACAACATCAACCCACGCACCGGCGAGGTGGAGTGGTTCGATCTGTGCCGTGGACCGCACGTGCCCACCACCAAGTACATCCCCGCTTTTACTCTGACGCGTTCTTCTGCTGCCTACTGGCGCGGTGACCAGTCCAAGGCTGGTCTGCAGCGTATCTACGGCACCGCCTTCGAATCTAAGGAGGCGCTTGAGTCCTACAAGACCATGGTGGAAGAGGCAGAGAAGCGTGACCACCGCCGCCTCGGTGCGGAGCTGGACCTGTTCTCCTTCCCGGACGAGATCGGTTCCGGCTTCCCGGTCTTCCACCCCAATGGCGCTACCGTGCGCATGGAGATGGAAGAGCACTCCCGCCGCCGCCACATCGCGGACGGCTACTCCTTCGTGTCCACCCCGCACCTGACCAAGGGTGATCTGTTCAAGAAGTCTGGTCACCTCGACTTCTACGCAGACGGAATGTTCCCGCCGATGCAGCTCGACGGCGAGTGGGACGACGACGGCAACTGCACCAAGCAGCCGCAGGACTACTATGCCAAGCCGATGAACTGCCCCATGCACAACCTCATCTTCGCCTCGCGTGGCCGCTCCTACCGCGAGCTGCCGCTGCGCCTCTTCGAGTTCGGTACTGTCTACCGCTATGAGAAGTCCGGTGTCATCCACGGCCTGACCCGTGCGCGCGGCTTCACTCAGGATGACTCCCACATCTACTGCACCCCGGAGCAGTTGGAGGAAGAGCTGACCAAGGTACTGGAGTTCATCATCTCCCTGCTCAAGGACTACGGCCTGGATGACTTCTATCTGGAGCTTTCTACCAAGGACCCGAATAAGTACGTCGGTTCTGATGAGATTTGGGAGCGCTCGACGAAGATCTTGCAGTCGGTAGCGGAGAAGTCAGGCCTCGACTTGGTCCCGGACCCAGCAGGCGCGGCTTTCTACGGCCCAAAGATTTCTGTGCAGGCACGCGATGCCATTGGCCGTACCTGGCAGATGTCCACCGTCCAGCTGGACTTCAACCTTCCGGAGCGCTTCGAGCTGGAGTACACGGCGTCGGACGGCACCAAGCAGCGCCCCATCATGATCCACCGCGCCCTGTTCGGTTCTATTGAGCGCTTTTTCGGTGTGCTCCTTGAGCACTACGCTGGTGCTTTCCCTGCCTGGTTGGCCCCGCACCAGGTGGTTGGCATTCCGGTTGCTGATACCTTCGCCCCACACCTGGAGGAGGTTTGCGCCGAACTGCGCAAGCGTGGGCTGCGTGCTGATGTTGATACTTCCGATGACCGCATGCAGAAGAAGATCCGCAACCACACCACCGGCAAGGTTCCCTTCATGTTGCTCGCAGGTGAGCGAGATGTCGAGGCCAACGCGGTGTCCTTCCGCTTCCTCGACGGCACTCAGGTCAACGGCGTGCCGGTGGCAATCGCTGTTGAGGTCATTGAGGCGTGGGTTCGCGAGCGCAACAACGAACAGCCAACCAAAGACAGCATCGCCGAGCGCGTCTAAACGGATTTCCTGAGACGACGACGTCCAGGCAGGGGAGTCTGGACCCCGAAGAAAGGACGAAACACAGAGTGGAAGAGTACGTCGATACCGGCCTGGGAAGCCCCGACCGCTTGGAGCGCCTGTGGGCGCCGTACCGCATGAGCTACATCAAGCGGGAGGGCGGTGCCGGCGACGTGCCTACGACTGCGCGTAATCCTTTCGTCGAGATTCCGCAGATGGCGGACGAAGACGGACTCATCGTGGCCCGCGGTGAGCTCGTCTACTGCGTACTTAATTTGTACCCCTACAACGCCGGCCACATGATGGTCATTCCGTATCGTCAAGAATCTGAGCTTGAGAATCTCACCGAAGAAGAGTCCCAGGAGCTTTTCCGCTTTGCCCAGGCTGCCATTCGGGTTCTCAAAAAGGTTTCGGGCCCTGACGCGGTCAATGCTGGGTTTAACCTGGGACGCGCCTCGGGAGGATCTGTGGGTCAGCATCTCCACATGCATATTGTGCCGCGCTGGAGTGGAGACTCGAATTTCATGACTATTGTGGATGGAGTTAAAGTGCTGCCGCAGCTCCTCAAAGACACCCGCTCTCTGCTCGCACAGGGGTGGGCGGAGCTCGCTGACGAGGGACTCATTCCAGGAGAAGCACATGCTTAGTGTTCATGGGCGCAAGCCCGCCGCCGTGGTCGTGGTACCGGTGGCCAAGCTCTTTCTCAAGATGGGCTTGACCCCGAATGCGGTAACCGTGGTGGGCACCATCGTCACCATCGCCATCTCGGTCATCCTTATCCCGCTCGATCACCTTTTTGCTGCTGCTATTCTGTCCGGCCTGTTTTCTGCGTTCGACATGCTCGACGGCACAATGGCTCGCCTGACCACGGGCGGATCGAAGTTTGGCGCAACGCTGGATGCCTCATGTGACCGCATCACCGACGGCGCACTATTCGCCGCCATTGCCTATTGGATGGTCTACATTGACAATGCCCATCCATTGAACTTCGCCGCCTGCATGATTGTGCTGGTAAGCTCCCAGGTCATCTCTTATGTCAAGGCCCGTGGAGAAGCTTCCGGCTTTAAGATGGTCGGCGGTCTCGTCGAACGCCCCGAACGCCTTATCCTCGGCCTGGGTGGCGTGGGCCTCGAGGGGCTCGGCGTTCCCTATGCGCTGGAGATTGCGTTGTGGTTGCTGGCCGTGGGGTCGGTGTTGACTATCTACCAGCGCATGCGTCAGGCAGCACGCCAAGACACCACATCTCGGTTTATGAAGGACCTGTAGACCCTTAAGCCCCCATTCCCAAGGAGGGAGCATCTACCATGGCACGTGTGAATCGGGAGAACCTTACTGCTGCGGCATATATTGCTTGTTGGAAGATTGTGCGTTATCTTCCACAGCCAATTGCAGCGTGGTTGTTTGAACGCGGCGCCGACTATGCCAGCGACAATGGTGCGGGGATGGAACAGCTACGCCAGAACCTCAGCCGTGTGGTGGGCCCAGAGAATGTCACCCGGACGTTGGTGCGGGACTCTATGCGATCCTATATGCGCTATTGGCTTGAGGCTTTTCGCCTGCCTGCCATTCACGCGGACCCGTCCTTACATGAGCAGCTTCTCGCAGGAATGAAAGGCAAAGAACATTCGGATGCGTCCATCGCGTCCGGCCGTGGAGTCATCTTCGCTTTGCCGCACTCGGGAAACTGGGACATGGCAGGTGTGTTCTGTGTGAACCACTATGGAGGGTTCACCACGGTGGCGGAGAGGCTGAAGCCGGAGGCGCTTTTCGATGCCTTCGTGGACTACCGTGAAAGCCTCGGCTTTACCGTCCTCCCTCTGACCGGAGCCTCGGCCTCACCTTTCCCGCGTCTCAAAGACACTCTTGAACGTGGCGGTGTGGTGTGTCTTCTAGCTGAACGCGATCTCACCCGTACTGGCGTCACTGTGGACTTCATGGGGGAGGACGCCAACGTGGCGGCAGGTCCGGCCCAATTGGCCATCGAGACTGGTGCGGCGCTGCATGTCGTGCATTCCTACTTCGACGGCGGTGGCTGGGGGCTTTCCGTGAGCCCTGAAATAGAGGTCACAACGCTGCAGGAAACCTGCCAACGGATGGCGGATGGCTTTGCCGACAACATCCGTGAGCATCCGGAAGACTGGCATATGTTGCAGCCGCAGTGGAACACGGACGTTGAACGTCGCCGCCACAAGCAGCGAGACACACAGTAGGGAAGAGGAAGACCATCATGCGCATCGGTATTGTTTGCCCCTACTCTTTTGATGAACCCGGTGGAGTTCAGGCCCACATCCTTGACCTGGCTACGGTTTTTATCGAGCAAGGACACGAGGTTGAGGTGCTGGGGCCGGCGTCGACAAGCACGCAGGTGCCTAGCTTCGTCCGCAAAGGTGGCTGGGCAATCCCTATTACCTATAACGGATCCGTGGCTCGTCTCGCTATTGGCCCGCACGTGGGCCGCAATATCAAGCGTTTCATCCGGGAAGGGCAGTTCGACGTCCTTCATATCCACGAACCCAATTCGCCGAGCTATTCCATGGCAGCGTTAGCCATGGTGCAGGGGCCCATCGTGGCGACATACCATGCGTCCGCCTCCAGTTCGTTGGTTCTCACCTTGGTCAAACCTATACTTCGCCCGTATCTGGAGAAGATTCGCGGAGGAATTGCTGTGTCGGAGATGGCGCGGCGCTGGCAGGTTGAGCAACTTGGTGGGGACCCCGTCCTCATCCCGAATGGAGTGGATACCTCGGTCTATGCCCGTGAACGCGCACAGGCTCAAGACCACGCACTGCCCCGCGAAGGCGGTAGTGAGACGCCGGTAGAGATCGTGTTCCTGGGGCGCCTCGATGAACCACGCAAAGGCCTCGACATTCTCCTTGAAGCCCTCACACTCCTTCCGGAAAAAGTGCGTGTGACCGTCATGGGCGGTGGCCACCCACGCAGCGTCCCTGGCGTGGACTTCGTCGGCCGCGTCAGCGATGCGGAGAAGGCCGCCATCCTTGGTCGAGCGGATATTTATGTTGCGCCTAATACTGGCGGGGAGAGTTTCGGCATTGTGCTCGTGGAGGCCATGGCCGCTGGATGCGCCGTGGTGGCGTCAGACCTTGAAGCTTTTGCCGCGGTGTGCAATGTCGAATCGGATACTCCCGCGGGTGTGCTCTTTCGCAACGGGGACGCTACGGACCTCGCCCGAGTTCTAGAAGAACTCGTGGCTCACCCGGACAAGCGCGCGGCCTTGACACGAGCAGGCGAGCAACGCGCTCGTGAGTACGACTGGGACCACGTCGCCGCAGCCGTGATGCAGGTCTATGAAACTGTGGCGGATGGAACGAAGGTGCAGGTGAAGTAGATGGCCATTGAACTTGTCATCGCCTTAGCCGTGGTGCTCGTTATTGCCATGTGGGCATTGTTGACGGCGCAGCGTCTCAACTCTTTACACATCCGTACCGACGCGGCCCTCGCGCAGCTTGAGGCTACCCTTGACCGTCGGGCGGCGGTGATCAGCGCGTTGGCTCCGGAGCTCCAACACCTTGCAGCACGCGCTGAGTCCACGGACTTGACCCAGGGGAATTTCGATGAGCGGACGACGCGTGAGCGGGAGCTATCAGCAGCGATTGCGCAGCGTTTCGAAACTAGGCCTGCCTTGCTTGCCGACGCCGAGGGGCGCATCCACCTCGCCCACCGCTTCTACAACGAGGCGGTCAGCGATACCCGCGCCCTACGCCTGCGTCCGGCAGTGAAGTGGCTCCGCTTGGGCGGCACGGCCAAGCTTCCGGAGTTCTTTGAGCTCAGCCAGATCGACGTTTAATCTGTCCGCGTTGACTGCTCCGCAGTCCGTGCGGCGGTGAACTCAAGGCGATGCCACATGAGGGCGGTAACAGCCATGCTGAGAATCAGCAGGTTGCGCACCACGAGTGCGTAGACCGGCTGCAGATTCTCACCCAGGTGAAGCCACACGTAGTCATAACCGTAGGGATAGATATACGTTCCCAGTGCTGCCGCGGCTACCGCGAGAATGGCCATGATGGTGCGCAGCCCAGTGCGGTCGGATGCCAACCGCTTGTCATTCGGTGTCTCCCGCGGAATCTCCGAACGGATAGCCACGGCGAGGATGGGGCCAAGCCACACGATGTACTGCGGTGAGAAGACCTTATTGGTTGCGATGAGCAGAAGAGTTGCGGCGACAAAGAAGACAACGGTGGAATGGGGATCCCAGCCGCCGCGCAGGAAACGAGAGGCAGCCACGGCGACTATCCACACCAGGGCACACACCATGGCGATCGTGCTGAGCGTTAGAGCAGTATCCACGCCGGGGCCGGTGATCTCATAGCTTTTGGATGCGGCATAACCGATGTTCCACGTACCCGGGTGACGGTGCGCCTGAAGAACGTGCCACGTGGCCGCAAGAGATTCGATCTGAAGTCCCCGCTCCTCCTGATAGGACAGGGGAGACACGAGCCGATCCGCGCCGGTCAGCACTGCAACAGCCAGGCATATTCCGACAATGGTTCCACAGAATGCGGCTAGGCGTCGCCAGGTTGAACGTGAGCGAGCAGCCCCCACCAGGCCCGCGGCGAGCACACCCGGCCAGAGCTTAACGGTGGTAGCCCACGCTAGAAGTGCAGAAGCTATGCGTGGATGAGTAGCGAGGAGTGCGCCTGCGCCTGCGACAAGGAGTGCTGGGTACAAGTCAAGGCGCCACACAAAGACATGACCGGCCGCCGTGCCGAAGAAAACCCAGAACCACGCGGCAGCGAACACGGAGCGCCGCCCGTCATTGTTGCGGAGGAGGAGGGCCAGGAAGAGGGCATCAGCCAAGAGCATCATGACCGTGAAGGCCACGCGGTAGTTATCGGCATTATCCCCGGTAAGCCATGCCAGCACAACGCTCGGCCACGTGCCCGGCTGCGGATACTCCGTCATCGCGGAACTGTCGTTGCCGTAGACACCTTCTAAGTAGTAGTTGATGTCTCCACTTGGCATCCTATTGCCTAGGAGCAAGGCTATGAGTAGCACGCGGGCAATGGCCCACCCAGCCCATACGGCGGGAACTTTAACGATTGTTTTCAATGGCGGACTCGACGTCGACGGGTGGGCCCAGCACCAGCAGGATACTGAAAACTATGGCAACGACAATGAGGCCAATGATGGCGGTGCGCACGGGATGGCGCACGGCCTGTGCCAGAATCTTGTCGAAAAATCCCTGCGGTTGCGCATCATCGGCAAAACGCCACGGTCCATCAACTAAACCGCGCTTGGATACCCAGACGGCAAAGGGAAGCGCCGCAAATGGAATAACGGTGACTACCAAACCGAGGATGCCCACGCCGAGCGGCCAGCGGTTATTAATCCACACCAGGGCGGTCATGAGCAAGAAGCACAGGAAGCCAAAACCGTGGATTCCGCCCCCGAAGGGGGTAAGAGCCTCGGTGGTTCCGGAGTACTTGAGGATCATGGAGAAAATAAGCAGTGCCCATGTGAACATCTCGAGGTAGGCGGCCACGCGGTGCACGCTGTGTGGAGTAGTTGATGTCATGCGGAACATACTACGCACTCACGTCGAAGGAGTTGAACCCTGTGAGTAGGATGGGCGAGGTTAGCGTGGTGCGCGCCAAAACCAACAGATGAGGAGGATGACAGCATGGCATCGGTGGCACAGGCGGTCGATATTGAGCAGGTGGGTGAGGATACTTTCCGCAGCCCTGTTGTGCCTTCCCGCATTGAGCGCACCTTTGGAGGTCAGACTATGGCGCAGGCACTTCACGCCGCGCAGCGCACCGTCGAGGGCAAGTTGGCCCATTCGCTGCACTGCTACTTCGTGGGGCCGGGGGACTCCAGCCAGCCGGCTACTCTGCGCGTCGAACGGGTGCGCGATGGCCGCTCCTTTGCCACCCGGCACGTGCGCGTTTTTCAAGACGAGCGCCTTATCTTCGTTCTCATCGCCAGCTTTCACAAGGATGGCGATACTGGTCCGGAGCACCAGGATCCAATGCCGGTAGTGCCCGCGCCGGAGACGATTAAGGAGTCACCGTATGCCACCCGCATCATTTTGAAGGAGTGGGAGGACTGGGACGTGCGCCTCGTTCCGGAGGAGGGACGTGACCCCACCGCTGCGGAGACGACGGGCGCCGGATTTCGGAATATTTGGTTCCGTAACACGGGAGCCATGCTTGCCGACGCCCCCTCCCAAGCCCTCCACCAGTCCGCACTGCTCTACATGTCTGATATGACGCTTATCCGCTCTGCGCTCTTACCGCACCAGGGCGACCGCATTCAGCTGGCCAGCCTCGATCACTCCCTGTGGTTCCTGCGCCCAGTGCGTGCGGATGAATGGATGCTTTACTCCCAATCGTCACCTTCGGCTCAGAGCGGTACTGGATTGGCACAGGGCAAAATTTTCAACCAACGCGGCGAATTACTTGCCTTAGCTATGCAAGAAGGGTTGACTCGCAGGATGCGTGAGGACGTCAGCGGCTCTACGGCAAATGGTAATTGGCAGAATGTGTAAGTCGGCCGCGTACGTCGACACCGTATTGATGCCTGGGGCACCCCTAGTAATGCCGGCGGCGGCGGACCCGTATAATTGCACCAGTTTCATACATCCACATCGAAAGGGATGACATGTCAGGCCACTCCAAATGGGCAACTACCAAGCATAAAAAAGCGGCTAACGATGCCAAACGTGGCAAGGAGTTTGCCAAGCTGATTAAGAACATCGAGGTCGCGGCACGCACCGGCGGCGGCGATCCTGCGGCTAACCCGACCCTCGATGACATGATCAAGAAGGCCAAGAAGGCCTCTGTTCCTAACGACAACATCGAGCGCGCCCGCAAGCGCGGCTCCGGCGAAGAAGCCGGCGGCGCTGATTGGGAAAATGTCATGTACGAGGGCTATGGGCCCAATGGTGTGGCCATGCTAATCGAGTGCCTGACGGATAACCGCAACCGTGCGGCGACTGAGGTGCGCACTGCGATGTCCAAGAACGGCGGCAACCTAGGCGAGTCGGGCTCTGTGGCCTACATGTTCTCGCGCACCGGCCTCGTCTTCGTAGAGAAGGGCGAGCAGAGCGAGGATGACATTCTCCTCGCCGTACTGGAAGCCGGCGCCGAAGAAGTCAAGGACAACGGCGAGAAGTTCGAGATTACCTGCGCCCCGGGTGATATTCCGGCTGTGCGCGAGGCTCTCGGAGAAGCCGATATTGAGGTCGATGACACCGATACCGACTTCCGCGCCTCTGTTGAGGTGCCGCTGCAGGCAGACGATGCGCGCAAGATCTTCCGCCTCATTGACGCGCTCGAGGACTCCGACGATGTCCAGAACGTGTACACGAACATGGACTTGAGCGACGAAGTCCTCGCTGAGCTCGACGCCGATTAACCTCGGCGCTGACTACTTCTTCAACTCCAGGCTGTCGATGCCGTGCACCGTCACGGTTTCGGACAGGGGTGCGCGGCCTGGATTGGTGTTGAAGACCGGGCTGGTCTCATCGGCCTTACCGAAGGTAAGGGCTGTGACCAGCTTCTGGTCCTCATCCACGCCGAGGAACTCGCGGACGGTGGGCGCGAGCAAAGACACCATTCCTTGCGGTACGCCGTGGTAGCCGTGTGCGGCCAGGGAAAGCAGGAAGTTTTCCGCGTAAGTTCCCTGATCGAAGGAAGCGCGGATGCGGTCGCCCAGGGGAGGGATAAACAGCAACGCGATGTGGGGCGCGCCGAAGAATCGGAGATTCTCCCTCACGAATTCTGTACGGCCCTCGGCGTCCTCGCGTGAGATTCCTAAGAGGCCGTACATTTTTGCAGCCAACTGCTGGGAGCGCTGTGGGTGAATGCCTTCACCGTAGTCAATGGTGAAATCCGGGTTGAGGCCGTTGGTATCGAACTCCTTAATGAGCGCCGCGCTCAACTCCTTGAGTTTCTCGCCACCAACGAGATGGACGTTCCACGGCTGGGTATTGGAGTTGGAGGGGGCCGATTGGGCGTCGATAAGCACCTGCTCAATGACCTCAGCCGGGAGAGGCTCCGGCAAGAAAGCGCGCGGGGAGTGGCGGGAGCGGATGAAATCGGACAATTCTTGTGCATGTGTTGACATGCGGGCCACTGTACGCTTTTCAGGCATGAGAACGAACCGCGGTGGAGGGTCTAGAACACGTGTGTGTACACTAGCTCGTGGTAGCACACGTTAAGGAGGCCGCGGTGAACTTGGAAGGCTTGCGCGTTATGGGCATTGACCCGGGTCTAACGCGCTGCGGTCTGTCCGTTGTCCAAGCGGGACGTGGGCGCGCAGTTATCCCCATTGCTGTGGGGGTTGTGCGCACGCCAAGCGATAAGGATTTGGGAGAGCGTCTCCAGCGCCTGTCAGTGGCCGTGCGAGAGTGGATGGATGACTATCAGCCGCAGGTGGTCGCTCTCGAGCGCGTATTCGAACGCGGTGAAGTCTCCACTGTTATGCAGACTGCTCATGCAGTGGGGGTTCTCGTCCTAGCGGCGGCCGAGCGAGACATCCCCGTGCACATGTACACCCCGTCGGAGGTGAAGAAAGCTGTGTCCGGAAACGGGCGAGCGGACAAGAAGCAGATGACGGCGATGATTACCCGTATCCTGGGGCTAAGTGAAGCACCAAAACCGGCGGACGCGGCCGATGCTTTGGCGCTAGCGGTGTGCCACTGTTGGCGCGCCCCGGCATTAGCGTGGGTAAATGGCAGTGATCCCAGCGCCGGGGTAGGTGCTGGCGCGCGCACCAGCGGGGTACGGGGAAGCTCGCCCCGCACTGCATCTGTCTCCCGTACACCCTCAACCACTATGAAGTAAGGAAAAGCCATGATCGCATCGCTGCGCGGAACCGTCCTTGACATTCAGCTTGATCACGTCGTGATTGAGTGTGCTGGCGTGGGCTATAAGGTGCTGGCCACCCCAACGACGTTGGGGACCCTCCAGCGTGGGGAAGAATCCCACGTGATGACAACGCTGGTGGTCAAGGAAGATTCCATGACACTCTATGGCTTTACCAGTACTGATGATCGCGATATGTTCCATGTCCTGCAGACGGTATCTGGCCTGGGGCCGAAGCTCGCGCTGGCGGCCTTGTCGGTGATGGGAGCTGGGGATTTGGCGCAGGCCATTGCGGGAGAGGAGGCCGCGCGCTTGCAAAAGATTCCCGGCGTGGGCAAGCGAATGGCGCAACGCCTCGTGCTGGAGCTCAAGGATAAGGTGTCGGGTTTTGCGTCGGCGCTTTCCGACGTCCCACCGGCCACCCCCGCCGCCACCGGACCCGTCGTGGACGATGTTGTCGAAGCCCTGGTGGGCCTTGGTTTTACCGACAAGGCCGCCCGTCCGATTGTGGAAGCCGTGGCCGCGGAGCAGCCTGATGCGGCGACGCCGGTTGTGTTACGTGCTGCGCTGAGCCAGCTGGGCGCGAAGAAGTAGGGGAGCGGCTGCCATGTCTGATGTCGAACGTACTGAATTCAAGCTCCCTGACGGTATGAATCTGTCCACCCCGCCGCAGCGCAACCAGGATGTCGATGCGGCCGAGCAGCAGGGGGAGCACGATATTGAACGCTCGCTGCGCCCGAAGTCTCTTGACGAGTTCATCGGCCAGCCTAAGGTGCGCGAACAGCTGTCGCTCGTGCTGAACGGTGCGAAGAACCGCGGGGTAACTCCGGACCACGTGCTGCTTTCTGGGCCGCCGGGTCTGGGCAAGACGACGATGGCGATGATCATTGCCCAGGAACTGGGCACCTCCTTGCGCATGACGTCCGGCCCGGCGTTGGAACGTGCCGGTGACTTGGCAGCGATGCTGTCGAATTTGATGGAAGGCGATGTCCTTTTTATCGATGAGATCCACCGCATCGCGCGGCCCGCAGAGGAAATGCTCTACATGGCCATGGAGGATTTCCGCATTGATGTCATCGTGGGCAAGGGCCCCGGTGCGACATCGATTCCGCTGGAGATCCCTCCCTTCACCTTGGTAGGTGCCACAACACGTGCCGGTATGCTCACCGGCCCGTTGCGTGACCGCTTCGGCTTTACCGCACAGATGGAGTACTACGACACCGCGGATTTGACCAAGGTCATTACGCGCGCGGCGACCATCCTTGATGTCGACATTGATCCGGATGCCGCCGTGGAGATTGGCTCTCGCTCTCGTGGTACCCCGCGCATTGCGAACCGCTTGCTTCGCCGCGTGCGTGACTATGCCGAGGTGAACGGCGACGGTCATATCGATGTCGCGGCGGCGCAGGGAGCGCTGAAGGTCTTCGATGTAGATGAGCGCGGCCTCGATCGGCTCGACCGTGCCGTCCTCGAAGCCCTCATCAAAGGCCACGGCGGCGGGCCCGTCGGCGTTAATACCTTGGCTATCGCGGTGGGTGAGGAGCCTTCCACCGTGGAGGAGGTCTGCGAGCCTTATCTCGTACGCGCTGGAATGGTGTCCCGCACTGGACGCGGCCGTGTTGCCACTACAGCGGCATGGCAGCATCTTGGCCTCGAGGCGCCAGACGGAGCGCTCGGCGGCGGGCTGTTTTAATTGGCCCGGCAGGTATGGTTTCTGGCACACTAGCCACTTATGAATGGTACCCAAGTAGTTCTTCTTCTCGTCCTCGCTGTCCTCGTCATCTTGCCGAGCTTCATGACCATGCGCGCACAGCGCAAGCGGCAAAACCAGATGAAGGAGCTGCAGTCTTCCCTGACCCCCGGTCAGAACATCGTTACTGCAGGCGGCCTGCACGGGACGGTCGTCGCGAAGCATGGCGAGCAGATTGATGTGCGTGTCAAGGACGGCACCGTCATGACCTTCGACACCATGGCGATTGTGCGTTCTGCCGATGTCGCCGATGGAGTAGCGGAGGCCGATACGACGGCCGACGACGACAATGACGAGCGCTTTCCCAAGCTCTAAATTTAGTTGCTCTGGTCACATCGCAGGCGGCTCACCTTAAGCCTGTTAAGGAAAACAGCAATCCATGACGTACGATGATGGACTGTGCTTTAGTCATGGCGCCGGGTGACCCCCGTGCATCAACGCCATGACCTTTGAGTTTTAGCCCTGTTCCTCACAACACAGGAGATCTTTGTGTCCGCATCGAAACGTGGTGGTGTCAACACCAGCCAACGGCAATGGCCCAAGCGCGCGCTGGCGCTCTTCGCGCTCATTGTCATCGTGATTTATGCCCTCATCTTCTTGACCGGCAACAAGTCGGCCACACCTAAGTTGGGTATTGACCTGCAGGGCGGTACCCGAGTGACTTTGGTGCCCCAGGGTGAGGAACCAACCCAAGAGCAGCTGCAGCAAGCGCGCACCATTTTGGAGCAGCGCGTGAACGGCATGGGTGTTTCCGGCTCTGAGGTCGTGATTAACGGCTCCACCTTGGTCATTACCGTGCCGGGTGAGGATGCCTCCCAAGCCCAGGCAGTGGGCCAGACCTCCCAACTTCTCTTCCGTCCGGTAGGCGAGCAGCCGATGCCGGACCTGGGGAAGCTGGAGAAGACGATGACGGACATGGCCAATCGCTGGGTCAAGTACGGCATTTCTACCCCGGAGCATGCCAATGAGGCGCTGGCGTCCATCCACGAGGCACTCAACTCCGCAAACGACCCTGCCGCAGAGGGCGAGGACGCTAAGAAAAAGGACGATAAGAAGTCCAAGGCTCCTACCGTGACTGAGAAGCCGCTGCCGGAGCCGGCAAACTCCGTCGAGGAGACCGAGCGCCGCGAAAAGGTCAACGACGTGCTCCTCAAGGACCGTCAGTCGGAGGACCCCACCGCGCAGACTGCGGCGCTGGGCCTGATGTCCTGTGACGCCGAGACGGACCCGCTGGCTGGAACCGATGACCCGGCCAAGCCGCTCGTGGCCTGTGACTACTCTAATCAGCAGCCCTACCTGTTGAACCCCGCCCCGCTTCTCGACGGCATCACGGATCCCAACGGCACCCGCCTGACCGGTAACGAGATTGATACGGACGCACCTATTACTGGTGGTCTGAACCCGCAGACCGGTCAGATGGAGATCGGCTTTGCCTTCAAGACGGGTACTGGCCCTAACGGTTCCCAAACCTGGGCCACCCTGACTCAGGAGAACCTGCACAAGCAGATCGCCATTACTCTAGACTCCGCTGTGATTTCTGCTCCGGTTATTCAGGGCCCCACCCCGGTGGGCTCAGCTACTTCCATTACTGGTGACTTCAGCCAGGAGGAAGCCCAGAGTCTCGCGAACAACCTGCGCTACGGTGCGCTGCCACTGTCCTTTACCGGTGCCAATGGTGAGCCCGGCGGAACGGTCGAAACCGTGCCGCCCTCACTCGGCAAGGCCGCACTCAAGGCGGCCCTGATCGCTGGCATCGTCGGCTTCATTCTCGTGGCGGCCTATGCCATCTACTACTTCCGCGCGCTGTCCTGGGTGTCGCTCTTCCTGCTTGTCGTTACCGGCGTGCTGACCTACGGCGCCTTGGTGCTCCTGGGCCGCTGGATTGGTTACTCCCTGGATCTATCCGGCATGGCTGGTCTGGTTATCGGTATTGGTGCAACGGCCGACTCCTTCGTGGTCTACTACGAACGCATCAAGGATGAGTTGCTGGAAGGCCGCACGTTCCGTTCCGCTACCCGTACCGCGTGGGAGCGTTCGCGCTCGACGATTGTTACCGGTAATGCCGTAACGCTCATCGGTGCGGTCGTGGTCTACTTCCTGGCTATCGGCGAGGTTAAGGGCTTCGCCTTTACGATGGGTCTGACCACCGTCTTCGACCTCCTCGTGTCCTTCCTGGTCATGGCGCCGATCATGCAGATCGTCGGCCGCCGCCCGGTTTATGCGAAGCCCTCCATGAATGGCCTGGGCGGCATCTACAACCTGGTGGAGGAACGCCGGGAGCGTGGCTACTACGCCAAGAAGGCGGACAAGGACGAAACTAGCGCTGCGGATGCTCAGGGGAGCGTCGCCAAGCCAATTGCGACTGCTACGGACGAGGAGAAATAAACCATGGCTGTCGATACCACCACCCGCAAGATTTCCCGCATGGACCGCCTCTACGAGGACGAGGGCGGATTCGATTTCGTTGGTCGCTCCAAGACCTGGTACACCATCGCTGGTGTCTTACTCATCGCCTCGATTCTGGCGATTGCCATCCGCGGCTTTACCCTGTCCCTCGACTTCGAGGGCGGGACCAAGCTCACCATGCCGGCAGGTGACCTCACCACCGAGCAGGTTGAAGAGACCTTCACCGAAGCCACTGGCATCGAGCCAGAGCTGGTCCAGATTGTCGGCGCGGGTTCCTCCGAGACCCTCGAGGTCACTTCGGAGCGCCTCTCCGCAGAAGAGGTGAACCAGGCGCGCCAAGCCATCTTTGAAAAATTCCAGGTCGAAGATGAGAACGGCACGCCTAGCCCCGATGCAATTGGTTCCTCCACTGTTTCGGAATCCTGGGGCTCATCGATTACCCAGCGCATGATCATTGCCATGCTCGTCTTTTTCGTCGTGGCGACCATCTACGTGGCTGTGCGCTTGCAGCGCGATATGGCTTTTGCCGCTATTCTCGCGCTCATCTTTGACGGTGTCTTTATCGCCGGTATTTACGCTCTCTTTGGTTTCGAGGTCTCCCCGGCGGTCATCATTGGTCTGCTGACCGTGCTGACCTTCTCCCTCTATGACTCCGTCATCGTCTTTGACAAGGTGGATGAGAATACAACCGGCCTCGAAGGCCAGCGCTCTAAGACCTATTCCGAGCTCACCAACCTGGCCATTAACCAGACGGTGATGCGCTCAATCTCGACGTCCGTGATTTCCGCGCTGCCCATCATCGCACTTTTCATCGTCGCTATCTGGTTGATGGGTATCGGTACGTTGCGCGACCTCGCGCTGATTCAGTTCATTGGTGTCATCGAGGGCATTTTCTCCTCCATCTTCTTTGCAACGACCTTGCTGGTGACCCTGGCCAACAAGCGGAAGAGCGTGAAGAAGCACAACGAGGTTGTCGCAGCCTACCGCGCGGAGGGCTCGCGCGTCTCTGACGCTTCCGGGGAGAAACCTCTTCGCACCGTGGCGTCGCCAGCAGCGGCATCGCAGCCCCGTACTGAGGAGTCTGGCGGCGTCTCGTGGCGCCCCGGGCGCTAAATCATGCGTCGCTCACTTGGGGCGGCACTGCTGGCAGTAGCGGTAACCGCCTCCGCATGCGGGGAAGACCGGGACGCCGCGCTTGACGACGTCCCCCCAACCCCCTCCTTCGGCCTTCTCACCGATGCGCGCCTAGCCAGCACGAACGCGGCAACGCCATGGGGTGATGCTACGGGCGCCCCGCAGATTGCTAGCCGTATGTATCCGGCGATGTACGTCCCTGGGCCCGCCGGACAAATGGTCCCGAACTCGGATCTGATCCACGCTGAGTATTACCCCTCGGATGCAGAGCACCCAGGTGCGCACGTAGATTTTAAGATCACGGACCAGGCGAAATTTGCTGATGGTATTCCGGTCACCTGCGACGATTTTTTGTTGTCGTACACCGCGGGCCTACTCAGCCAAACCTTTGAGTCCCACCTGCCCTTGGTAGCGGATATCGCCGCGATGGAGTGCGCGCCGGAGTCAAAGGAGTTCACGGTATGGTTCAACCCTGATTCTGGTTCGCGCTGGCGTTATCTTTTTGGCCCCGGCACCGTTCTTCCTGCACATGCGATTGCGCACCGCTCGGGGATGAGCGTGGAGGAACTCAACGCAGCATTGCACGCCCAGGATCCGTCGATGCTTGAGGACGTGGCCCAGACCTGGCGCGAAGGTTTTTCCACCGAACCCGGACACTTTGACCCCGAGCTGCAGGTATCCTTTGGCCCTTACGTCATTGACCGCGTGGAAGACTCGGGCGCCATCGTGTTGAAGGCCAATGACTCCTACTATGGCGACAAGCCGGAACTCGACGAGGTCGTGGTCTGGCCCGATACTACTGACGCTTCCGCGCTTGTCGAGTCCGAAGAACTGCGCGTTGCCGAATCCCACCTCAAGGAACCTTCCTGGTTGGACCGCAATGCCGAAGGTAATCCCTTCGACGTCACCCCGGTAGTCGGGACCCTTACCGATACCTTCACTTTCTCCGACGCTGGACTCTTTTCCCAGCCGTGGGCTCGTCAGGCTTTCGCTGCTTGCGTGGACACCGAGCGTTTGGCGGATGCCGCCAGTCGCCAGTCTGGCGTGGAGGTTCCCGCGGTCCATGTTCGCACCGTACCGCACGATGATCCGGTGGCGGCGCAGATGGCGTCGATAAGCAGGGTGCCCATTGAGCCAGCGGTAGCAAGCGGCCTGGCAGGCACGACCATCGGCGTGGGGTACTTGGCGCCCAATCCACGCTACGAGGCCATGCTGGAGGAATTGCGTGCTGTGTGCGAGCCCTCCGGAATCACCATCGAGGATCGCTCCGGAGATCGCGTCACCCGAGCGAATCTTGCCGCTGACCCCACCACGGGGCTTGCTGGCATCGATGTCTATTTAGGGCCTGTGGACCCGCTTCGTGAATACTCCGCCCCAACTTCCAGCGTGAAGAACTCTCGTGCGTTGCGCGAGCTGGAGCAACAGCTTTGGGAGGACCTGCCGTCGATCCCGGTATCTGCACAGCCCCGGAGTTTCATCGTTGACCGCGCTGTCACGGGCGTGGTGCCCTACACTGGCCCTGCCGGCATCGGGTGGAATCTCGATCGCTGGAGTGATACCCGTAACCAAGAAACCGAAGCAAAGGAAGAGTCGTGAGCGAGATTTACGCCGCAGCAGCACAAGCCTTAAAAGACAAGGTTCGCCTGGTCCAAGACTTCCCGGAGGAAGGCATCCTCTTCGAGGATCTAACCCCGGTTCTGGCGGACGCTGCGTCTTTTACTGCCGTGGTCGATGGCTTGGCGGAAGCCTGCAAAGAGCTCGGCGCCGACATGGTCGGCGGATTGGATGCACGTGGCTTCTTGCTTGGTTCTGCCGTGGCATACAAGCTCGAGATGGGAATCTTGGCTATCCGCAAGAAGGGCAAGTTGCCGCCGCCGGTGCTCACTCAGGAGTATGAGCTGGAGTACGGTTCAGCGGCCCTGGAGATTCCGGATAGTGGTATTGACATTAAAGGCAAGCGCATCGTGCTTGTCGACGACGTCCTCGCCACCGGCGGCACCTTATACGGCGCCAAGCTGCTTCTTGAAGCCGCAGGGGCAGAGGTTGCGGGCAACGTCGTTGTGCTTGAAGTCAATGGGCTGCAGGGACGCCAACGCCTCGAAGGAACACCCTTGGTTGTGCTGAACCAAATGGGGGCTGCGGACTAAGCTTGTATGCCTAAGCTACTGTGCGGAGGCATACATGACTGAAAAGCAGGACAAGGCTGTATGGCGGCCAAGCGGCGTGCGCGGTATGTCCGCACGTCTAGCGCGGTCGTTGACCGGCGGACGGGTCAAGATCAATCCGGCGCTGGACCCGTTGATGTCGATTCACCGGGAGTTTCACCCGAAGGCGGATGCTGAGCTTCTCAACAATGCCTATCGGACGGCCGAGCGCTTGCATGAGGGCGTATTCCGCAAGTCTGGGGAGCCTTACATCACCCACCCGTTGGCCGTGGCAACGATTGCTGCGGAGATCGGCATGGATACCACCACGGTGGCCGCGGCGCTGCTCCACGACACCGTGGAGGACACGGATTACTCCTTGGAGGATCTCACTCGGGACTTTGGCCCGGAGGTCGCCAGGCTTGTCGACGGTGTCACGAAACTCGACAAAGTTGCCCTCGGCGCGGCCGCGGAGGCAGAGACGATTCGTAAAATGATTGTCGCGATGGCCACGGACCCTCGGGTGCTCGTCATCAAGGTGTGCGATCGTCTCCATAACATGCGCACTATGCGCTTTCTTCCGCCGGAGAAGCAGGCCAAGAAGGCGCGCCAAACCCTAGACGTCATTGCGCCTTTGGCTCACCGCCTGGGTATGGCGAGCGTGAAATGGGAGCTGGAAGATCTCGCTTTCGCCATCCTGTATCCCAAGAAGTATGACGAGATTGTCCGCATGGTGGCGGACCGTGCCCCTTCGCGGGATCGTGCGCTCAAAGAAATCAGGGCTCAGGTAGGCCAAGCACTCAAGGATAACGGCATTGAGGCCGAGGTCATGGGCCGCCCGAAGCATTACTGGTCGATTTACCAGAAGATGATCGTGCGCGGCCGTGACTTTGCTGAGATCTTCGACCTCGTGGGTATCCGCATCTTGGTCGACGATATTAATTCCTGCTATGCCGCCATCGGTGTTGTCCACTCGCTTTACCAGGCGCTTCCGGGACGCTTCAAGGACTATATTTCCTCACCGCGCTTCGGCGTGTATCAGTCACTACACACCACGGTGATTGCAGCAGGCGGCTCCACTCTGGAAGTCCAGGTGCGCACGCATGAAATGCACTACAACGCTGAGTTCGGTGTGGCAGCGCACTGGCGCTACAAAGAAACCAAAGGGAAGAACTCCGGCCACCAAGAAGAAGTGGACCAGATGGCGTGGATGCGTCAGCTGCTTGATTGGCAGAAGGAAGCCGCCGACCCCAACGAGTTCCTCGACTCGCTGCGCTATGACCTGACCGCCAAGCAAATTTTTGCCTTTACCCCCAAGGGCGACGTGGTAAATCTTCCGGCCGGTTCCACTCCCGTTGACTTCGCCTACGCGGTGCACACGGAGGTGGGGCACAGGTGTATCGGCGCTAAAGTCAATGGCAAACTGGTTGCCCTCGAATCCGAGCTCAAATCCGGTGACAAAGTAGAGATTTTTACCTCCAAGGACCCGAATGCGGGCCCGTCACGCGACTGGCAAGATTTCCTCGTCTCCCCGCGTGCGAAAACGAAGGTCCGACAGTGGTTTGCCAAAGAACGCCGCGAGGAGCACCTCGAGGCCGGCCGTGACGCACTCGCAGCAGAGGTCCAGCGTGGGGGCCTGCCCATGCACCGCCTGTTTACTGCTAGCTCTATGAAGCAGGTAGCTGAGCAGTTGCACTACCCAGACGTCGATGCGCTCTACACCGCGATTGGTGCCGGGCATGTCTCTGCGCAGCACGTGGCCAATCAGCTCATGGCGCTCTTCGGCGACCAGGACGATGCCGTTGATGCCTTGGCTTCCCGCACTCCGCTCAGCGAGATTGAGAACTCCCGCGCACAGCACACCAAGGACTCCGCCACGGGTACGGGCATCCTCGTAGAAGGCAGCCCGGATGTCATGGCGAAGCTGGCTAAGTGCTGCCAGCCTGTCCCGGGCGACGCCATCTTCGGCTTTGTTACCCGCGGCGGGGGAGTCTCCGTCCATCGCGCCGATTGCACGAACGCCGAAAAGCTCAAGTCCGAGCCGGAACGCATGATGACGGTGGAGTGGGCAGGCGGCCCCAAGTCTTCGGGAGCTTTCTCCGCCACTCTTCAGCTCGAGGCCCTCGACCGTCAAGGTCTGCTGTTCGAGCTCACCCGCATCTTTAGTGAGCAGAGCCTTAACGTGTTGTCCATGACCTCAAACCGGGGCGACGACCATATCGCCACCGTTCGCTTTACCTTCTCCGTTTCTGATACCAAGCAGCTCGGCCAGCTCATGACCACGCTGCGCAATACCGAAGGCGTCTTTGACGTTTACCGCGTAACCGCATAGGTCTCTACCCCCGTCAGGGGGTCGAGCTTAAACCCTTGCTGTCCCCTGGGTAACGCGTGGATGAATGTTGAGTGAAGGGGCTGGTGGAGGCGTCGGGAAGCACTGCGTTGTTGTGACCGATGCGTTATAAACACGAGAGTAAGATTCCTCTCATACCCAGGAGACTCTCGTGAATTTCCGTCGTTTTGGTCAGCTACTGGCCGCCACCACCGTTACCGCCGTTGCCGTCTCTGGCGCGCCTGCGTTCGCCGCTGAGGCCGACCAGGTGACCATTTCCGTCACCAACTTCACTGACTTCCACGGCCACCTCGAGCTGGCTGAGAAGTTTGACAAGGACACTAAGGAATTGAGCGGTTACACCGAGATGGGCGCTGCCCGCATGGCTGCCCTCATCAAGTACGTCAACAAAGACCAGGAGTACGCTCTGACGTCCTCCGGTGACAACGTGGGCGGCTCCGCTTTCGTATCGGCTATTTCTGAGGATAAGTACACCAACAAGGCCCTCAACACCATGAACCTCGATGTCACTGCCGTGGGTAACCACGAGTTCGACAAGGGCACTGAGGACCTGATGGACCGCATCGTCAAGGAGTCTGAGTTCCCGATTATCGGTGCGAACGTGACCAAAGACGGCAAGCCTCTCCTCAAGCCTTCCTTCGTGAAGGAAGTCGATGGCGTGAAGATCGGCTTCGTCGGCACCGTCACTGAGAACACCAAGTTCAAGGTATCCGCCGCCGCCATTCCGGGCATTGAGTTCACCGACCCAGTTAAGGCTACGAATGAGGAAGCCACCCGTCTGAAGGAATCCGGCGAGGCCGACGTTGTTGTCGCACTCATGCACGAGGACGCACAGCAGTTTGCAGAGGACTTCAACAAGGACGTCGACCTGCTTTTCGGCGGCGACACCCACGTGAAGACCCAGGGCGAGGTCGCCCGTGAGGGCGCACTGCCGCTGTACTGGGCACAGGGCTACGAGTACGGCAAGGTGCTTAACGACGCCGACATCACCTTCGACAAGGCTGAGAAGAAGATCACCAAGGTCGATCTCACCCAGTACGACGTTGCGGATGCAGAGACCTTTGAACTTCTCCAGGGGCTGAAGGATGATGCAGAGGTTGCCTCTGTTGTCGCCGAGGCCAAGAAGGTAGCTGACGAAGAGGGCTCCAAGACCGCTGGCACCACTGAAAAGGCAATGTACCGCGGTTCTAACGATGGTGAAGATACTGGTACCAACCGCGGCGTGGAGTCCACCCTCAACAACTTCATTGCTGATGGTCAGCGCTACGCTATGTCGAAGCAGACCAACAAGGAAATCGACCTTGGCGTCATGAATGCCGGTGGTGTTCGCGCTGACCTCAAGGAAGGCGACGTCACCTACAAGGACATCTTCGCCGTCCAGCCTTTCGGCAACTCCGTCATCACGGCTGAGGTTAGCGGTGAAGACTTCATCAAGGCTCTGGAGAATCAGTGGAAGCCGGGTCAGTCCCGCCCGCGCCTGGCTTTGGGCCTGTCCAGCAATGTTTCCGTGGTCTATGACCAGAAGGCTGAGCAGGGCAAGCGCGTCAAGTCTGTCACTATCGACGGCGAGCCTATCGACCCGAAGAAGAACTACAGCGTTGCTCTGTCTTCCTTCCTTGCTTCGAGCGATACTGAGGAAGGCGGTGACGGTTTCTTCGTGCCGGGTTCCATCAAGAACCGTAACGACGTCGGTTACATGGATACCCAGGCCATGATTGACTACATCGCTTCTGGCGAGTCGAAGGTGCGCACCGGCCAGGGCCAGATTGGTGCCCACATTTCCGGTGAGCTGAAGGCTGGCGAGGAAATCACCATCGACCTGTCCTCCCTCAACTACTCCAATGAGGAGGAGCCGCAGGCGAAGAAGGTTACCGTTGCTCTCGGTGATGCAAAGGTTGAGGCTGACATCGACAACGCTGCTCAGGAAGGCGACAAGAGCTTCGGTGAGCGCGGCCGCGCGACCGTCAAGCTCACTCTTCCGGAGGGCCTCGAGGGCGACCAGAAGCTGACCATCACCACCGATGCCGGCACCGAGGCTGTTCTTCCGATCACCCTGGAGGGCAAGTCTGAGGACAAGCCGTCTGAGACCCCGGCGCCGACGACTGAGCCGACCGTTGACCCGAAGCCGTCCAAGGACACCAGCTCCAAGTTCGATGGTTCTTCCTTCGGCCTAGGCCTGGGACTGGGCATCACCGCCGCTGTTGCAGCTGCTATCGCGACCGCCCTGGCTACCGTGGGCTTCGCTGCCACTGCACTTCCGGCCCCGATTCAGCAGATGATTGAGCAGCTGCGCAAGCAGTTCAACATCTAGTTCAGAGTTCTTTTTAAAGCCCACACTGTGAACTGCTCCCCACTAGTCAGTAACTGATTTTTCAGTCCAACTAATGGGGAGCAGCTCACTTTTGGTGTGGGCTTTTTCCATGGGCAATTGACAGGAAAAGGTAAGGTAGAGCGTCGTGGAGACCTTGAGGCTTTTTGGACGCGAAGCGATGTACCAGCTCGGTATCGAACCTCACCGCATACCCGTGGTGATGTTCGCGACCCTCGGCATCTACCTAGCATTCATGATTTTGGTCAAGCTCTTTGGCAGCCGTGTGCTCACATCGATGACGGCGTCGGATGCAGTGATCATTATTATGTTCGGCGCGGTCGCTGGCCGCGTGATTATCGGTAACCCGCCGACACTTGCGGCTGGCATCATCGGCCTTTTCACCCTCATGCTGCTCGAAGCGGCTTTCGGCACTTTCCGGCAGTTCGTCACATGGTCAAAGTTCATTGACCGTCGCCCTGTTCTACTGGTCTATAAGGGGGAACTGCAGGAAGACAACATGGTCTTCGCCCACATCACGGAGCGAGACGTTAATTCGGCGGTGCGCAAAGCCGGGCTTGGCCGCCGCAACGACGTACAGCTGATGATCCTGGAACCCACAGGACACATTTCAGTCATTCGACGAGGCCAGCTCGTCGACGCCTCTGTATTCAAAGACGTACTCGGTTCCGAGCGCATCGAAGAAGTCGAGGAAGACGGCTCCAAAAACTAGGACAGCTTCCGACAACGCCGACTCACCCGTCAACCTTCTTCTGGTTGGCGGGTTTCGTCGTCTCTGCATTTGCCTGTTTAGGTGCAGGATCGCCGGTGTGCCCGCTGACCGTGGTGTGGTCGGCGGGGTTCATCGTTGCGGCGCGGGCGCGAAGCTTCAGCTTGCACCCGGCGGGTCGGGCGGCTGGCCTGTTCCTGGCGGCGGGTCGGGTGGTTGGCCTGTGGCTTGTCCTGTTGTTTGTTCGGCGGCGAGTCTGGTTGTGGCTTCTTGGTATTCAGGCATGGCGGTGATCGGCACACCCCAGGGTGGGATGTAGCTCACCCCGGTATTGAGCCGGAACATGTAGCCACGCCCGGTGGGGCGTTTGGGGTCATCGTCGTTAATTCCGTTGTGGTAGGCGCACAGAAAGGTGAGGTTCTTGAGGTTGGTAAAACCTCCGGCCTGCCAGGGGATGAGGTGGTGGACTTCGCAGTAATCAGCGGGTTTGTTGCAGCCGGGCCTAGAGCAGGTTTGGAATTCAGCTGCCAGGCTGATGCGTTGTTTCCAGCTGGCATGCCGCTGAATCCTATAAGAGTTAACCGGTCCCTCTAAAGGGTGGATGAGGGTGGCGTAGCCAATCTCAGCAAACTTGTAGGCCAAAAAGTCTGCGCCGGTCATGCGTGCGCCGTTGGTGAGGTTAAGTTCTATTTCCTCCCCATCCCCATTAATAATTTGGTCAAGCTCGTTGAGGGTGACAACGACTTGAGCATGTACGGCAGGTTTGGTGCCAATACCACCGGTGACAATGACGGTGCGGGCAGCATCAAGCAGGTTTGTTTTATTAACGGATTCTAGGGTGCCTCTGATGTCGGCGATGACGGTGGGGGTGTCGGTGATGGTGATGGAGTTGGGTCCCTTAGAGCGGTAGGTGAAGCGTACCCCGGGTTTAGCCACACGTTTGGCACGAAGCTCCTTCAAACGCTTGGTGGCGACCTGGCGGATTTTGTGGGCGGGGGTGCTGGCAAGCTTGATGCGTAGGTTCCAGGCATCGAGGTCTTTTTTCACGCGTGCGGTGTAGGACTCGATCAGGGTGAGAATGCTAAGGCTATGTTGTTGTGCCACCGCGTAGGCGCGTGCTTTGCGTTGTTTGCCGGTGAAGCGAGTTTGCCCGAAGTAGGTGCGGTGAAGGTGGGCGAGTTCTGTGGCGTCGGCTGGGTCGGCGCCGAGCGCGCGGAGCTCATCGGGTGAGCTGGATGCTTGTTCCACTAGCGCGATCCCCGAGTTGCGGTAGTGGAAGTAGGTTTCTAATACCCCCATGGCCACGAAGCTTAAAACAGGCCCACCAACCCCGCAACTCGAAAACGAAAAAAATCCCCCGCGCGCAGCGGGGGGGGATTAAAGGCTTAAGGCCTTACTTGCCAGCCAGCTTGTCGCCGAGACGCATTGCATCATCCATGGCGCCAATGATGGAGGTCAGGACCTTGATCCACTCGCGGATCTCCTTCGGGCTTACGTTGCCCTCGTCGTCGGAGGAAAGAGCGAAGAAAGCTGCGGAGGAACCGTCCTGCTCAGCCGGAGCAGCGGTGGCAACAGCGGTGCCGGAGAAAGCGATGGTTGCAGCGGTAGCAGCAGCAACGATGGACTTACGGGAGAAGAACTTCATGATGGAGTGTCCTATCTTTATCGAGCGGGAGGAAGAAACTACTTGGCCTTCGGGCCGAAGTACTTGGTGTAGAACGCAAAGACAGTGCCGAGGGCGCCGATGATGGCGGTGAAAACGGCGATCCAGTCGCGGATCTCCTTCGGCTCCATCTCAGAGATGGAGGAACCCTCATCCTCGGAGGAAGAGGAAGACTCGTCCTTCTTGTTGTCCTCGGACTCGTTCTCCTTGGAGTCGTTCTCCTTGGACTCGTCCTTCTTGTTGTCCTCGGACTCGTTGTCGGAGATAGTGATCGTGTCGTCCTCGGAGGTGGTGTTGTCCTCGGAGGTGGTGTTCTCGGTAGCGGTGGAGTTGGTCTCCTCGGTGGTGGTCTCAGCGGAAGCAACGGACACGCCAGCCAGGGAAACGGTAGCTGCGGTAGCGGCGGCTACGAGGGCCTTACGGGAGAAGAACTTCATTCTCGTTCCTTTTATATCTCGGGAATTTCAAAGACCTCACAGATGCTACTGAGACTAGAGTTGATATGCAAGAGATTTGTCAAAAAGTTCTTCACCCTGTGAATCAACTGCCCGCATGATGTGAGCTGGGCTTTCCAATTGGGCCCGGAACAGCTTAGGTTAATGCGAGGTAAAGGAACAGCTCAAGGCTAAGAAATTCTCAGAAGAGAAATGATACTGCCTTTAACAAAGGAGAACCCCCGCTCACAACCTGGGAGCGGGGGTTAATCACCGTATCGGGGGTAAAGGCTAGCTTTCGATGGTGGCCTTGGTGATGCGAACCTCTTCAGCCGGTTGGCCGTCTCCGGCGCCATCCTTGACGCCCTTTGCAGCAATGGCGTCGATAGTCTTCTGGCCCTTGGCGGTGAGGTTACCGAAGTACGTGTAGGCAGGTGGCAACTCAGAGTCCTTGTAGTTAATGAAGAACTGGGAGCCGTTGGTATCTGGACCAGCGTTAGCCATGGCGAGGGAGCCCTTCGGGTAGAGGGCCATCTTGCCGAGGGCTTCGTCGTCAGCCTCATCAGTCGGGTACTCGTTGGCGAACTGGAAACCAGGGCCGCCAGAACCCTGGCCGGTCGGGTCGCCACACTGCAGGACAAAGATTCCACCATCGGTCATGCGGTGGCACACGGTGTCGTCGTAGTACTCAGCCGAAATCATGTCCGTAATAGCGTTGACAGTACAGGGAGCCAGGGAACGATCGAGGGTCATCTCAATGTCGCCTTGCTTGGTAGCAAAGTTAACGGTGACCTCGCCCTTGGCCGGAATGTTCTTGCCCTTCGGGATGGCGACCTCGCGGGAAGCATCGCCAGCTTCCGGGTATTCACAGGTCACGGTTTCGTCGAGCGGCTTCTCGCGCTTGCCGGTCAGCGCCTCAGCAGTAGGGGCCTCAGATGTAGTTTCAGCAGCCGAGGTCTCCTGCGCTTGGATCTCTTCCTCATCACCCGTACGCGTGGCAAGGAACCAGATTCCGCCGACGAGGGCGATAATGACTACGGCCGCAGCAAACACAACGCCCAACGGGCGGGTCTTTTGCTTGCGGTCGCGGGACTTCAGCTCGCGATCGAGCTGGTTGAGCGCATCATCTAGGCGCTGGCTGTTGGTAGGCACCGTTGTTTCCTCCACAGGGGTCTGATTTTTCGACTTACTCATCTTAACCTCACGAGCGTTCTTCATGGCGCGCCGCCCCACCTGTCAGTACCCTTGGGTGCCATGACTACTGTTAATTTTAAGAACGAACCTACTCAGACCAATGGGGCGCTGCCGAAGGTCAGCGAGCCTCTGCCAGATTTCACCCTCGTTGGCACTGACTTGGAAGAGGTCTCCAAGGCTGACTTCGCTGGCAAGCGCTTGGTGGTCTCGTGTTTCCCGTCCCTGGACACGGGTGTGTGTGCGGCGCAGCTGCGTACCTTCAACGAGAAGGCTGCCGGTTTGGACAACACCGTAGTCCTGTCTGTCTCCCGCGACCTGCCCTTTGCTCAGGAGCGTTTCTGCGCGGCTGAAGGCATCGAGAACGTGGTGAGCGCGTCGGATTTCCGTTCTGACTTTGCTGACAAGCTCGGGTTGGTTTTGGAAGGCTCCCCGCTCAAGGGGCTGTTTGCTCGCGCGGTCATCGTGACCGATGAGGAGCACAACGTGGTCTACACCGAGCTCGTTCCGGAGGTCACCACCGAACCGGACTATGACGCCGCGTTGGCTGCTCTAAAGTAGATGACGACCCCGGAAGTATTCGGCTTCGCCGCGGGCCCATACAAGACCAACACGTACGTGGTGTCCCATGGCTCCCGAGCCTTCATCGTGGACCCTGGCATGCATACCCACGATCGCCTCGTGCAGCTGGCGGGGGAGAAGGGCCTAGAGTATGAGGCCGTCGTTCTTACCCATGGTCACATTGACCACACGAGGGATGCAGCAGAATTCGATCTGCCGGTGTACATCCACCCGGATGACGCCTTCATGCTTGTCGACGGCTCCGGGGTATCCCCCCAATCCCAAGTGCTGTTCGACTGCGCTTCGATGAAGCAGGTCGCCGAGCGCCGCGACCTTATTGGCGGTGAGACGCTGACCTTGGCTGGCCTGGACTTCAGCCTTGTCCACGCACCAGGGCACTCGCCTGGATGCATCATGCTGGTGGGCGACGAGGTTGCACTGACCGGTGATGTTCTCTTTAAAGGCTCGATTGGCCGCACGGACTTGCCGCACTCAGATCCTGCGGCGATGCAGCGTTCGTTGCGCGGGCCGGTGTGGGGACTCGATGATTCGCTGGCAATACTCCCTGGCCATGGGCCGACGTCGACGATGCGTCGTGAGCGCGCGACCAATCCGTTTCTCATCGCGGCGGGGGATGTACTCTAAAGGGCGTGAGTGATAAGAAGCAGTTCAAAGCCCTGTCCGCGCCCAAGGGCGTGCCGGACTACGTCCCGCCGCAATCGGCCACCTTTGCCAAGGTGCGTGAGACCTTCGTGCATCAGGCCCACCTGTCCGGCTTCCAGCACATCGAGCTCCCCGTCTTCGAGGACACGTCCTTGTTTGCCCGCGGCGTGGGCGAATCCACGGACGTGGTCTCGAAGGAGATGTACACCTTTGCTGACCGCGGAGACCGTTCCGTCACCCTGCGCCCAGAAGGAACGGCAGGTGTCATGCGCGCGGTCATCGAGCACAACCTAGATCGTGGCCAGCTTCCGGTAAAGCTCAATTACTTTGGCCCCTTCTTTCGCTATGAGCGCCCGCAGGCCGGCCGCTACCGCCAGCTACAGCAGGTGGGTGTGGAGGCTATCGGCGTGGATGATCCCACCTTGGATGCGGAAATTATTGCGCTGGCGGATCGGTCCTACCGCAGCTTGGGCTTGAGCCAGTTCCGCTTGGAGCTGACCAGCTTGGGTGACCACGAGTGCCGCCCGGCTTACCGCGAGAAACTGCAGGACTTCCTTTTCAAGCTGGACCTGGATGATGAAACCAAGGCGCGGGCGGAGCTCAATCCACTGCGCGTGCTCGATGACAAGCGCCCCGAGGTCCAAGAGCAGCTTGTCGACGCCCCCCTCATGCTTGACCACCTCAATTCCGAGTGCCGTGAGCACTTTGAGACGGTGACGGGCCTGCTCGATGATATGGGCGTTGCCTACACTATTAACCCGCGGATGGTGCGCGGCCTGGATTACTACACCAAGACGTGCTTCGAGTTCGTGCACGATGGTTTGGGTGCGCAGTCGGGAATCGGCGGTGGCGGCCGCTACGACGGGCTCATGGCACAGCTGGGCGGTCAGGAGCTGTCGGGCATTGGCTACGGCCTCGGCGTCGACCGCACGGTGCTAGCGCTTGAGGCTGAGGGGATTTCGCTGGAGGGCGTCGACGAGCGCGTGGCCGTCTACGGGGTGGCCATGGGTGCGGCGGCCAAGCAGAAGATGGCCGTCATCATCAATGACCTGCGTAAGGCAGGCATCTCCGCTGACATGTCCTTCGGCGACCGCGGCCTGAAGGGCGCGATGAAAGGTGCGGACCGCGCCAACGCACGCTTCGCCCTTGTCCTCGGAGACCAGGAGCTCGAGGCTGGCACCGTGGCCCTCAAGGACTTGGCCGCGCATGAGCAGCGCGACGTGCCAGTGGGGGACGTCGTCAAGCAGCTGCGTGAGTTGGTTTAACACTCCACCTGGGAGACAGTGAAACCCATCGTCTTGGCCAAGCCTCCGAGCGAGGTCTCCTTGTACTTGGAGAGCATGTCGCGGCCGGTCTCGGCCATGGTGTGCACAGCGTTGTCGAGGGTGACGTAGTGCGTGCCTTCACCCATGCGGGCGAGACGCGCGGCGTTGATGGCCTTGACCGCGCCAATGGCGTTGCGTTCGATGCAGGGAATCTGCACGAGGCCGCCGACTGGGTCGCAGGTCAAGCCGAGGTTATGCTCAAGCGCGATTTCGGCGGCATTCTCTACCTGTGCCGGGGTTGCGCCAAGGAGCTCGGCCATGCCGGCCGCCGCCATGGAGGACGCGGAACCGACCTCGCCCTGACAGCCGACTTCTGCGCCGGAGATGGAGGCATTGGACTTAATGATGATGCCGATAGCCCCCGCGGTGAGCAGGTAGCGGCGGGCATCAGCGCGGGTAAAGTCGGGCTGGAAGTCGCGGGCGTAGTGCAACACAGCTGGGATAATGCCGCAGGCGCCGTTGGTCGGGGCGGTGATGACGCGGCCCCCGGCGGCGTTTTGCTCGTTGACAGCGAGCGCGTAGAGGTTGACCCATTCCATCGCGGAAAAACCGCAGGATTCATCGTCCTGCTTGGCCAAAAGCTGTTGATATATACGCGGCGCACGGCGGTTGACGCGCAGGCCACCAGGCAAAATTCCCTTGGTGGAGATCCCCTCGGTCACGCATTGGCGCATGATGTCCCAGACGAGGTCGAGATGCTCGTAGACGTAATCCAACCCGCCCTCGTCGCGGTGGAGAACAGCCTCGTTGGCAGCAACGATCTCCCAAATGGCCTTGTCATGGGCTTCACACAGATGCAGCAGGTGCTCGCCGGACTGGAACTCATAGGGAACCGTGTCCTCGGCGGAAGCCGCGGCGACGCCTGCGGGCACACCGGTGTCCGTCTTAAGCTGGGCATCGAATTCTTCGCGGGACAGGATGAAGCCGCCGCCGACGGAGAAGTATTCTGCGTTCTCTGCAAGAACCGAGCCGTTGTCGTCCCAGGCTGTAAAGATGAGGCAGTTCGGGTGCTCGGGTACCGGCTCGTTGTTGAATTCGATGCTGTACTGCACTCCACCTGTGGGTCCAGCGACGGTGCCTTCAGTAGGGATGAAGGCGTCGGCGCGTGGTTCGGCGTCGAGCGGTACGCTGAGCGGTTCCCAGCCAGCCAAACCGAGGATGACGGCGCGGTCGGTGGCGTGGCCGCGGCCGGTAGCGGAAAGGGAACCGCGTAGCACTGTGTGGACCTTCGCCGGGTGCTGATCGAGTGTTTCGAGAAAGGCCTTCGCGGCACGCATGGGGCCCACAGTGTGTGAGGAGGAGGGGCCGATTCCAATAGAGAAAATATCGGTCACGCTAATAGTCATGGAGACCTCCTTAGGTGGCTTTCAATAAGTATCGATTCACGATAGTACCGAGTACCGTGGCCGACTGCTTAGCCCGGTTGGCCGTTGTGGTCAGCCAGGAGCGCGCGGAATCCCGTCGGATCGGAGTCACTCCCGGACGCTGTGTCGGTGCCGGTTTCTGCCCGGGATTTCTCACCCAGCGGACCTGCCAGGCCAGCGACACGGTCGCGGGGGCGAACCATTAAGTCGGCTAACTCGCGCGCGGCCCGTTTAATGCGTTGCTCGGTGCGCGCACCTTCCGCAGTGCCGTAGTCCTCCGTGGCGTGAAAAACGCCAGTCGGCACCACCGTGGCGTGCAGATAATTGAGGAGTGGGCGCAGGGCGTAGTCCAACACCAGCGCATGCCGGCTGGAGCCGCCCGTCGCAGCGATGAGGGTAGGCAGACCGTTGAGAGCGTGCGGCTCCAACGTATCGAAGAACATCTTGAACAGGCCTGAATAGCTGCCTTGGAAGACGGGGCTCACGGCGATGAGACCATCTGCCTGCATTACTGCGGATTGTGCCGCCTCGAGGTGGGGAGTAGGCGAGCCCCAGTTGGTCATCGAGTCAGCTAATTCTCCGGCCAGCTCACGCACCTCCACCACCGTCACGTCCACGCCCTCGCCGCGGGCGGTGACTTGGGAGGAGGTGGCGGCGGAGAGGGCGTCGGCAAGCGCGCGCGTCGTAGAAGGTGAGGACAAACCTGCCGTGACGACAACCAATGAACGCACCTATTTCTCCTCTCCTGGGCTGATCAGTGCATGCGGCGCGTAGGAAGCGAGCGCGCCGTGCGTCGGCGGATCAGAAGGTACATGATCCGGGCGGCGCTGCTCAAAGCGGCGGCGCAGCTCCGGAACCACCTGTTCTACCGTGCCCACCGTCAGCAGGGTCTGCGCAGTGAACTCTTCCAGCGAAGGTCCGTGACCATTGACTGGGGCGTTGTCGAAGTAGGGGCGGAAGAAGTCCTTGGCGTCCTGCTCCGTGCAGCCAATAAAGACCTGCCCACCCAGGCCCACAATCGCCTGGTCTGCCCGGCCATGGCCATAGAAAAGATCACTGCGCCCGCCAGCCTGGTGCTGGAGGAAAGCGTAATCCTCGGCGAGGCGGATGGGGACTTGTGTGACGTCACCCATGCTAAAGATTCCGAATTGCATGCCAACTCCTTTCTGTGGCATGACAACAAGGGTGGGGTGAGGGATTATTCCCACTCGAGGGCGTCGACAAGCACGGCCAAGTCCGCAGGTGTGGCGATGCCTACTGGGCGCTGCGAAAGCTTGCCGTGTTCAGTAAAGAGAACCGCGCTTGGGTGCGTGCCGTCCTTGGTCGGTTCGGTGAGAACATCGACGACCTCTTGGGCCGTGGCGGTGCGAGGAAGGAACTCGGCGCGGTCTTTGCGTTCTGTCATGGCGAGCACTGCGCTTACCGACGCCGCACTAATTGCCCCATCTTCTCCCAAATCCGCCGCTACCCACCGCGCGATGGCATTGGTAGTCAGCAGCGCAGTAAACGTACCTGAGTCATAGATGGGGATTTGTGAGTATCCGGTCTGGTTGATGAGAGCAAGGGCGTCGAGGATGTCCGCATCTGGATCTAGAATGGTCACCTCGTTGTGGGGTAGAAGCGATAGCGCGGTGGGCGGGTCAGTGAGCAGGCGCTGAAGGTTTTCCAGTTGGTTGACGACCTGTGGGTGTGGGGTAGCAATGGGCTCATCGCCGTAGTAGCGGCCATGCGCGATGGCGTTGCGCAGGGCGGAAATATCCTTGAGTTGCTCCGCTTGGCGTTTGCTGAGGAGGTGTTTGTCGTGGGCGCGAACGACCATCCACCAAAAGGAATCTGAATTCTTCGCGCCAATGGTTTGGCGCAGGAACTGTTCAATGTCGTTGAAGGCCGCAAAGAAGCGCGTCAAGGAGTTCTCGCTCATGGATCCCCAGTGTACGGACAGCGGTGTGGGTGGGACGGCTCGAAAACGGCGACACCGCCGCGAGAATCCGTGAGGATTCGCGGCGGTGTGCGGAAAAAGCGGTAGCTTAGAAGACCACGCGCAGGATGGAGACGGTCACGGCGGCGATAGCCGCAGCGGCCGGCAGGGTGATGACCCACGCCAGGGCGATGGGCTTCATCAGATTCCAGTTGGCGGCACGGTTGACAATGCCCACGCCCAACACAGCACCAATGAGGATGTGCGTGGAGGAGACCGGCAGACCCAGCAAAGACGCGGCCATGACCACGGCGGCAGCTGCCAGCTCGGCGGCGAAACCTGAGGATGGGTGCATCTTGGTCAGTCCGGAACCGACAGTCTGGATAACGAAGCGGCCAATGAACCACAAACCGGAAACCAGGGCAATGCCCATGGCAATCATGACAGGTAGCGGTACGGACACCTCGTCCGAAATTTGGTTGGTTTGCATCACGTCAAAGACTGCGGCAAACGGGCCAATAGCGTTAGCGATATCGTTCGAACCGTGGGAGAACGCGAAGGCGGACGCGGTAAACACCTGCATCCAGGAGAAGAGGAGGAAGGTCGAACGGGACAGGGACTTGTTCTTCAGGGAACGAGCGAAAATGAACACGGCCATCCAGACTGCCGCGCCGACCATGCCCATGACGAGGAGGTTCTGCAGGGTTGTGAAGTCGACACCGGTGTGCTTGAGGCCCTTGAACAGCACCATCGCGGAAATGATGATGGCGCCCAGAGCAGCGAGCAGCGGGACCCAATTTTCTAGGGCCTTGTGCGCGTGAACATCATCCAAGTCCTTGTTGATTTCGTGCAGGTCGCGGTAGTACTCGGACTCTAGAGCATCGGGGTCGTAATCATCCTCGGACGTCAGTGCTGCGTCACGAGCCATGGCGTTGGTGTAGGAAATCTGCTGCAGTTCGTTCATGCGCTCGAAGCGAGTCTTGTGCTCCTTGCGCAGCTCTGCGCGGCGGGTCTTGATTTCGCGCAGACGCTCATCAGCTGCCTCGTTGTAGACGAGGATGGAGCTCTTAATCCACTTGAACAGCAGAAAGGCTGCGATACCGCCGAGGACCGGGGAGAGAACCCACGAGAAGGCGATGGTGCCGATGCCGCCCCACTGAACCATGTCCATACCGCCCTTGCCGGTGATGAAGCCAACGGTAAGCGCAGCGCCGACGATACCGCCGACGATGGAGTGAGTCGTCGACACTGGCCAGCCCATGCGGGTGGCGACGAGAAGCCAGATGGCTGCACCGAGGAGCGAGGACATCATGATGTACACGAACTCCATTGGGTCCAAACCGTCGATGGCGTCTAGATCAACGATGCCGGATCGTACGGTATCCGTGACCTCACCACCGGCGAGAATAGCGCCGGAGACCTCGAAGACGGCTGCCACGGCCAAGGCCTGCTTCATGGACAAGGTGCCGGCACCTACGGAGGTACCGAAGGAGTTGGCTACGTCATTGCCACCGATGTTGAAGGCCATGAAGAGGGCGAAGACGATGGCGGTGACCAAAAGGATGCGGTTGGCGCCCTCGGCAACCTCGCCGTTGCCCCAGATAATAAAGAAGATGAGAGTTCCGGCGGTGAGAACGCCGAAGAACAGGTGCCAGATCCAATCCCTGTTCTTGCCGTTTACGGTCTCGAGGTCCGGCATCGTGGGTGTGGCGGTGCTCAAAACGTCGTTCCTTTCTGAGAACAGAGCCTAGCGAGGTAAATCGCAGGCTCAATGAAGTAATAAAAGATAGAGCGGTACCCACCACGAGCCGGCGGGAACTTGGATAGCGTAAGAAACCTAGGTGGCCAGAAAGTGAACGAGCTATGTCGGCAGTCCTAAATCTTATTGAGTAAATGCCTTTGGAGGTGTGCGTGGTTGCCACACCTTGTGACAATCCTCGTTTCACACGAAAAATGTGCACAGCCCTGTATGAACAAGGATGTGCACAGTGAGAGGGAAGGCAAGGCTGCTGGCGCGCCAACTTAACTACAGCTAGGACTTGTAGACTCCACGCTCCAACGTGTCGCATTGCGCCATTTTGCCGGACTCGTAGCCCGCCAAGAAGGCTTTGGCGCGGTCCTCGGAGGAGCCATGCGTCCACGTATCCGGGCGTACCTCGCCGCCAGAACGACGCTGAATGTTGTCATCGCCCACCGCACGAGCAGTGTTAACAGCATCAGTGACCTGTTGTTCAGTGATGGTTTCTAGGAGGGCATCATCACCTTCGTCTGCGTAGTGTGCCCACAGGCCTGCGTAGCAATCTGCCTGCAGCTCGATCTTGACCGCATTGGAGTCCTCGCCGGGGTCGTTGTAGTTGGAAAGGCTCAGCGTTCCTTCAAGCTTTTGGATGTGGTGACCAAATTCGTGAGCGACGATGTACATCTGTGCCAGCGGCGCATTTTCGCCTCCGAAGTTGCGAAGCTGATCAAAGAACGCGGTGTCGAAATAGGCAGACTCATCGGCAGGGCAGTAGAAGGGGCCGGTGGCGCCGGAAGCTTGGCCACAACCAGAGACCGTCGTGTTGTTGAAAATGACGCGGCCTGGCTCGGAATACTCCAGGCCCGCCTGCTCCGGAAGCTGCTTCGCCCAGACTTTATCTACTGACTGTGCCGCAAACATGACACGGCAATCGTCGTACTTGTTGCCGTCTTCTGCAGTCTGGCAGTGTGCGAAGGCATCCTCGCCGCCTTCTTCGGGGCTTACCTGAGTTTGGTCAGGCTGTGTTTGATCAGTGGTGAGCGCTCCCGGGTCGCCGCCCAGCAGGAGGTACAGGCCAATAAGGAGGAGGGAGCCCACGCCGCCGCCGGTAGCAATCATTCCGCCACGGCCGCCACCGCCTGAGCTGGCTCGCTTGCCGTCGAAACTTGCGCCAGATTTGAAAGTCATGAAACAGATTCTGCCACACGCAGAGTGGCTTGGCTGTGCTTCATGGGGAGCTGCGTGGAGACGGTGCCTGGCCCCCGCGCTGAGCGCGTCTGGAGGGAGCGGTAGACTTGGGCTGTTCAAATTCTTGTGCTCCTCGGCGCGTGCTGTTTACGCGTGGCGTGGGTGGGCATGAGCGTCAACAATAAGAAGGGATTGAACGAACGTGCTGCGTACACATCTGGCAGGCGAACTGCGCAAGGAGCTGGCGGGGGAGACCGTCACGCTGACTGGTTGGGTGGCCCGTCGTCGCGACCATGGCGGTGTTATCTTCATCGACCTGCGTGACCGCTCCGGCGTTGCCCAGGTAGTCTTTCGCGAAACCGAGGTGGCCGAACGCGCTCACGACCTGCGCTCTGAGTACTGCGTGAAGGTCACAGGCGTGGTTGAGCCCCGCCCGGACGGCTCTGCAAACCCGAACCTTGCCTCTGGTGAGATTGAAGTCAACGTCACCGAGCTCGAGGTGCTCAACACGTCTGCAGCGCTTCCGTTCCAGATTGATGACCCCTCTTCCTCCGGTGAGGTAGGCGAAGAGACTCGTCTGAAGTACCGTTACTTGGATTTGCGCCGCGAGCGCCAGGCCAATGCCCTGCGCCTGCGTTCTGCAGCGAACCGTGCAGCCCGCCAGGTGCTGGATAGCCACGACTTCACCGAGATTGAGACTCCTACTCTGACCCGTTCCACCCCGGAAGGTGCTCGTGACTTCCTGGTTCCGGCGCGTCTGAAGCCGGGCAGCTGGTACGCCCTGCCGCAGTCCCCGCAGCTGTTCAAGCAGCTGCTCATGGTGTCTGGCATGGAGCGCTACTACCAGATCGCTCGCTGCTACCGCGATGAGGACTTCCGTGCTGATCGTCAGCCGGAGTTTACCCAGCTCGATGTGGAGATGTCCTTCGTTGACCAGGACGATGTCATCGCCTTGGCAGAAGAGATTGTTTCCGCTCTGTGGAAGCTCATTGGCTATGAGATCCAGACCCCGATTCCGCGCATGACCTACGCCGATGCGATGAAGTACTACGGCTCTGACAAGCCGGACCTGCGTTTTGACATCAAGATCGTGGAGTGCACCGACTTCTTCAAGGACACCACTTTCCGCGTGTTCCAGAACGAGTACGTCGGCGCTGTCGTCATGGAAGGTGGCGCTTCTCAGCCACGCCGCCAGTTCGATGCCTGGCAGGAATGGGCCAAGCAGCGTGGCGCCAAGGGCCTTGCCTACATCACCATCGCTGAGGACGGTACCTTGGGTGGTCCGGTGGCCAAGAACATTACCGATGCCGAGCGCGAGGGCATCGCGGAGCACGTTGGTGCCAAGCCGGGTGACGCTATTTTCTTCGCTGCGGGCGACACTAAGTCTTCCCGCGCACTGCTGGGTGCGGCGCGTGGCGAGATTGCTAAGAAGCTCGATCTCATCAAGGACGGCGACTGGGCCTTTACCTGGGTTGTCGACGCACCGCTCTTTGAGCCTTCCGCAGATGCCACGGCATCCGGTGATGTTGCTCTGGGGCACTCGAAGTGGACTGCTGTCCACCACGCCTTTACTTCCCCGAAGCCGGAATACCTCGACACCTTCGATAAGGAGCCGGGCGAGGCCCTCGCGTATGCCTACGACATTGTCTGCAACGGCAACGAGATTGGCGGCGGTTCCATCCGTATCCACAACCAGGACGTGCAGAAGCGTGTCTTCGATGTGATGGGGATTGGTGAGGAAGAAGCCCAGGAGAAGTTCGGCTTCCTGCTCGACGCATTCCAGTTCGGTGCACCGCCGCACGGCGGCATCGCCTTCGGCTGGGACCGTATCGTCTCCCTTCTGGGCGGGTTTGATTCCATTCGTGACGTCATTGCCTTCCCGAAGTCCGGTGGTGGCGTGGATCCGCTGACCGACGCCCCTGGCACCATCCCAGCGGCACAGCGTAAGGAGACGGGTGTCGATTTCAAGCCGGAGAAGGCCGCAAAGGCTGATAAGGCTGCAAAGGCTGAGGCCAAGGCAGAATAGGCCTTTATCTGGTCTATGAACGCAGTCCACAATCACATGATCTGCCTCTAGCCACGTGTGCGTGCGCGTCGCCTCCTTGATGAGGGGGCGCCGTGCCGCGTGGTCGAGAGGCGAGTATCATGATTGGGCCAATGACAAGTGGAGGCAGACGAGCCAGTGAATGCTGTGGAGCAGGAATCAGTCGAAAACAGCGTGGTCGAGGAAGCATCGCAGATGCTGTCCCGCCGCTTCGGCGGTGAACCGGAGCTGAGTGATATTGAATCTCTCGGTGGTTCCGGCAACGCCGTCGTGCTGCGCGCACGAACCACGCCAAGTGCCTTCTTTCCTCACCGCTCGGTCGTCATCAAATACAACCCGGTTACCGGCCACACTATCGACGATGCCGCCCTCTTGCGCGAGGTAGTGGCGTATCAATTCACCACCTCTCTGTCGGAAGAGGTGCGCCCGGGGCCGGTGTTGTTGGCGCATGACGTCGACAAGCGCATTCTCGTGCTGTCAGATGCTGGCGATGGCGATACTCTTGCCGATACTCTCACGCGAAGCGATGAGAACGAGCGCCGCGATCTGCTTCGCAGGCTCGGCAGCGCGCTCGGCAAAATGCATGTCGGAACGGCAAGCCGCAAAGAGGATTATGATGCGTTGCTCAATCGTCAGCTGCGCAAGCACCCAGAGTATGCCGAGCACCAAGCGCTGCGTGATGACTCTCTGCAAAGTTCTATCCTCATCGGCGCTGATATCCTCACCGAAGCCGGTATAGAACCCCCGGAACACGTGCTGGAGTTGGCCCGCACAGCTACTGGGAACCTGAGCTCGGGACGAATCCGCGCCTTTACCCCTTTTGACCTCTCCCCAGACAACATCATTGTGGGACACACCCTGACCTTCTTGGACTACGAGTGGGCAGGTTTCCGCAACGTCGGCTTTGACGTGGCTTGTGTGGTGGCCGGCTTCCCGCAGTTCCTCTTTACGCGCCCCATTAGCGATGAGGAAGCAGAGGTGTTTATCCACGCCTGGCAACGACGCATCGTCGATGTCTGGCCGCAGTTGGCGGATGAGCAAACACTGCATGAGCTGCTCGTCGCCTGCCTCATTGGTTGGGCTTTTTCCAGCGTCACAACGATGTACGCGGGCGGCATCGAAGGTGTGGTGGCGTTGTCGGAGGGCAATGCGGACATCAACCATGACCCGCAGCGCTCACTCCTGCGGCCGTCGGATCGGGGCCCGTTCACTGAGGATGAACACCTCATTCGGCGCGACCTGTACGAGACCTTCGAAGCGCTGTCACGTTTTGCCGCGCTGTGTCCCAATGACATGTGCGCAGACGTTGCGGAGTTTAGTGGCCGCGTCGCTCATCGTTTGCAGGATTCCTAATGGGTCAGGATTCCCTTTTCGGCGATGATACCGCCACGTTCCGCCCGGCTGCGGCGGGCGCAGACATGTTTGCTACGCACTCCGGCTCGCCCCTCGCTGCTCGTATGCGCCCGCAGAGCCTTGATGAGGTAGTGGGGCAGGAGCACCTTCTGGAACCGGGCACTCCGCTGCGCCGCCTTGTGGAGGGCTCCGGGGAAGCCTCCGTTATTCTCTATGGTCCTCCCGGAACGGGTAAAACCACCTTGGCGTCACTCATCGCGTCCGCCCTAGGAGATAACTTCATTGGCCTTTCTGCTCTGGATTCTGGAGTCAAGCAAGTCCGTGAGGTTATTACGCACGCTCGTCGCGAGTTGATCGAAGGCCGCCGTACCGTCCTCTTCATCGACGAGGTTCACCGCTTTTCAAAGACCCAGCAGGACGCGTTGCTTGCTGCCGTCGAAAACCGCACCGTTCTCCTTGTGGCTGCGACCACGGAGAACCCCTCATTTTCAGTCGTAGCGCCGTTGCTATCGCGCTCCCTTCTGTGCCATTTGCAGCCGCTTGATGATGCTGCCCTTCGTACCCTTGCCGAACGTGCGCTCACCAGCGAGCGGGGATTGGATGGGCGTATCACCGCAAGCGACGAAGCCTTGGATCAGCTCGTGTTGCTGGCTGGGGGAGACGCCCGTCGCACGTTGACCTACTTGGAAGCCGCAGCGGAGGCCGTACCGGATGGCGGGGAACTGACAAGTGAGGTTCTCACCGCGAACGTTAATCGCGCAGTCGTTCGTTATGACCGCGACGGCGACCAGCACTATGACGTGGTGTCCGCCTTTATCAAGTCCATCCGCGGCTCTGATGTCGACGCAGCGTTGCATTACCTTGCCCGCATGGTCGAGGCAGGGGAAGACCCCCGGTTTATTGCTCGCAGGCTTATCATCCATGCCTCTGAAGACATCGGCATGGCGGATCCCACGGCCCTTCCCACCGCGGTGGCTGCCGCGGAGGCCGCAGCGCTCATCGGACTGCCGGAGGCCCGCATTCCGCTGGCCCAAGCCACCATTCACCTGGCCACCGCGCCGAAGTCCAATTCCGTCATTAATGCCATCAATGCAGCCCAAGCCGATGTCCAAGCTGGCAAGATTGGCCACGTCCCCGCTCATCTGCGTGATGGCCATTACGAAGGGGCGAAGCGCCTCGGCAACGCTGTGGGTTATATCTATCCGCACGATGATCCCCGGGGAGTCGTCGCGCAGCAATACATGCCGGATGCGCTTGGTGACGCCACGTATTATCACCCCACTGACCACGGTGCGGAAACGCGCGTGCGTGACTATTTGGGAAGATTGCGAGACATCATTCGGGGGCGGCGTCGATAAGCATGCCCCACGACGGGTAAAGTTGAGCGCTGACTAGAAACGACTCAACAGTGAAGGACTTTTGCTCGTGAAGACTCATGAGATCCGGGAACGATTTACCCAGCACTTCGTCAAGGCCGGCCACGAAGCCGTGCCCAGCGCGTCGTTGATCCTGGATGACCCGAACTTGCTCTTCGTCAACGCCGGCATGGTTCCCTTCAAGCCCTACTTCCTAGGTCAGCAGAACCCACCTTTTGCCAATGGCACGGCTACCAGCATCCAGAAGTGCGTGCGCACCCTGGACATCGAAGAGGTAGGTATCACCACCCGTCACAACACTTTCTTCCAGATGGCGGGTAACTTTTCCTTCGGTCAGTACTTCAAGGAAGGTGCTATTACCCACGCTTGGACGCTGCTGACAAACTCCGTTGACGAGGGCGGTTTGGGCCTTGACCCAGAGCGCCTGTGGGTTACGGTCTACCTCGATGACGATGAGGCAGCCGATATCTGGCACACCAAGATTGGTGTTCCCCGCGAACGCATTCAGCGCCTCGGAATGGAGGATAACTACTGGTCCATGGGTATCCCCGGACCTTGTGGTCCGTGTTCTGAGATCTACTATGACCGCGGCCCGGAGTACGGCAAAGACGGCGGCCCCATCGAGGACGATAACCGCTATATGGAGATCTGGAACCTGGTCTTCATGCAGAACGAGCGCGGTGAGGGCATCGGTAAGGGAAACTTTGAGATCGTCGGCGAGCTGCCCAAGAAGAACATCGATACCGGTATGGGCATCGAGCGCGTGGCCTGCATCCTGCAGGGCGTGGATAACGTCTATGAGACGGATCTGCTGCGCCCGGTTATCGACGTAGCTGAGAAGCTTACCGGTGCGACGTACGTTCCGGATGCACCGAAGGAGGACCTCATCCGCTTCCGCGTGGTGGCTGACCACTCGCGTACCGGCATGATGCTGATCCTCGACGGCGTGACCCCGGGTAATGAAGGCCGTGGCTACATCCTGCGCCGCCTACTGCGCCGCATCATTCGGTCCGCCAAGTTGCTCGGAGCCCGGGGCGAGACCATGGAACGCTTGATGAACACCATCATGGACACCATGACTCCGTCCTACCCCGAGATCGCAGACAACCGCGAGCGCATCCTGCGCGTAGCCGTGGCAGAGGAAAGGGCCTTCCTTAAGACCCTGGAGTCCGGCACCAAGCTTTTCGACGAAGCCGTGGATGAGCTCAAGAACACCTCCCGTGCGGCAACCCCGAAGGTGCTGTCCGGAGAGAAGGCCTTTGAGCTGCACGATACCTATGGTTTCCCCATCGACCTGACGCTTGAGATGGCTCAAGAAGCCGGCCTCAGCGTGGACATGGACGGCTTTGATGCCGCTATGGGTGAGCAGCGCCGCCGCGCCAAGGCCGATAGCCAAGCTAAGAAGCACGGCCACGCTGACCTCTCGCTCTACCGCGACTGGGTCGATAACAACCCGACCGTCTTTACTGGCTACGAGACTCTTGAGTCCGATGCCAAGGTCATCGGTCTGGTTCGCGATGGCGAAAAGGTCTCCGAGGTTCAGGCGGGAGATACCGTTGAGGTGATCTTGGACCAGTCACCGCTCTACGCCGAGGCCGGCGGCCAGACCGCTGACCGCGGCCGCATCCTCGCGGGGGAGACCCTGCTTGAGGTCAATGATGTCCAGAAGGTAGGCAAGAAGCTGTGGGTTCACAAGGCCACTGTGACCTCCGGCGGACTCGAACTGGGCAGCGGTGTTACCGCTGAGGTGGATGAGCAGTGGCGCCACGGAGCCGTCCAGGCGCACTCCGCAACCCACCTCATCCACGCTGCCCTGCGCCAGGTGCTTGGCCCCACCGCAGTCCAGGCTGGCTCCTTGAACCGACCAGGCTACCTGCGCTTCGATTTCAACTACACCGAGCAGCTCACCCCGGAACAGCTGGAGGAGATCGCCCTGGTGACCAACCAGGCCGTCGACCAGCATTTCCCAGTCCACACCATCGAGACCACCCTGGATAAAGCCAAGGACATGGGTGCCATGGCGCTCTTTGGGGAAAACTACGGTTCCGATGTCCGCGTTGTGGAGATGGGCGGGCCTTTCTCCATTGAGCTCTGTGGTGGTACTCACGTGACCAACACGTCCGAAATCGGCCCTGTCTCCGTACTGGGAGAATCCTCCGTGGGCTCTGGCGCGCGCCGCATCGAGGCTTATTCGGGCTTGGATGCCTTCCGCTACTACTCCAAGGAAACCGCTTTGGTGGAAGGCGTATCCCGCGAGCTTAAAGTTCAGACGGAGGATCTCCCAGAACGTATTGCGCAGCTCACCGAGAAGCTTAAGGCAGCAGAGAAGCAGATCGCTGACCTTCACAAGGCCCAGCTCATGTCCCAAACTGCGGACATGATTGCGGGTGCGACCGACATTAACGGTTTCTCCGTTATTTCTGTCAAGCTACCCAACGGCGTCAACGGTGGTGATTTGCGCACTTTGGCCTCCGATATCAAGAACCGCCTGGGTGATGCCGCAGGCATCGTGGTGCTCGCCTCTGAGAATGAGGGCGGCAAGATGCCGTTCATCGTCGGCGCTACCAAGGCCGCCAATGAACGCGGAGTTAAGGCAGGAGACCTGGTGAAGACCATCTCTGGCTATGTCGACGGCAAGGGTGGTGGCAAGCCCGACATGGCCCAGGGCTCCGGTGCCGACGCTGCAGGTCTTGAGGCAGCCTTCAACGCCGTACGCGACGAGCTGTCTGCCCTGTAAACGCCGTCCCAGCCCAGAGGAGGAACTGCATGGCCGTTGAGCCGGATAAACCTGGAGTAGAGGACCCGGGCCCAGGCCGCCGTCTGGGCCTTGACGTCGGTACTGTGCGTATCGGCGTGGCCGTCTCAGACCGCGAAGCCCGCTTAGCCATGCCAGTGGAAACCGTGCGGCGCGAAACCGGCTTTAAGGACCGCGATCAAGGTGATATTGACCGTCTTCTTCAGCTCATCCGCGAGTACGAGGTTGTGGAGGTGGCCGTGGGCTTGCCGCGCGATCTCAAGGGCAATGGCTCCAAAAGCGTGAAACATGCCAAGGAAATAGCGTTTCGTATCCGCCGCCGCTTGGCAAAAGATGACACGATGAAGACACCTCCGCCCGTGCGCATGGTGGATGAACGCCTCACCACGGTGGTGGCCACCTCTGCGCTGCGGGCCTCTGGTGTATCAGAGAAACGTGGCCGCTCGGTTATTGACCAGGCGGCTGCCGTGGAAATTTTGCAATCTTGGCTGGATGCGCGCGATGTCGCGTTGAACGGCCACCAGCCTTCACAACTAGGAGACGAAGTACGTGAGCCGTAACCCTTCACGCATCGGACGCTCGATGGAGCCCCACCACGTTAAACGCCGCCAACGCGGAATGGCTGTGCTCATCGCCAGCTTGGTCCTTATTATCGGCGCTCTTGGCTACATCGGATTCCGCATTTTAGGAGGAGGCAGCAGCTTGGATTACGAAGGCCAAGGCAATGGCGTGGTACAGCTCGTTGAGGTTCCGGAAGGTTCATCGATGGGTGAGTTGGCCCCAGAACTTGCGGAAAGAAACGTGGTCAAGACCCCGGAAGCCTTCTCATCAGCTGCCAATAGCAATCCGCGCGCTGGCCAGATCAAGCCGGGCTTTTACCGACTTCAGGAAGAGATGAGTGCGAAGTCAGCGGTGGAAGCGCTGCTGGATGACGCCAACATGGTCGACCTGCTCGACGTCCAAGGAGGAGCCACGCTTCTCGACGTCAACGTGGTCGGCGGCGATGTCCGCTTTGGTATCTACTCGCTGATTTCCCAAGTTTCCTGCAAGGAGGGCGAATGCGTTTCCGCTGAAGATTTGGAGAAGATCGCCGCAACCGTGGATCCGGCCGAGCTAGGAGCCCCGGAGTGGGCCTTGGACGCTGTTCGTGCCCGCGGCGAGGACCCGAAGCGCCTCGAGGGACTTATTGCCCCTGGCCAGTACGTTCTCGATCCGAACATGGATGCCCAGGAGATCCTCACTGACCTCATTACGCGCTCAACAAAGAAGTACAACGACACTAATATTGTTGAGCGAGCCCAGGCGATCGGACTGACTCCCTACGAGTTGTTGTCCTCTGCGTCCTTGGTTGAGCGCGAGTCCCCGGCAGGTGAATTCGACAAGGTTGCCCGCGTCATCCTCAACCGTCTTGACGAGCCTATGCGCCTTGAGATGGACTCCACGGTGAACTATGGCCTTGAGGACGTTGAGCTAGCAACCACCGACGATGACCGTCACCGCGAAACGCCGTGGAATACCTACGCTAAGGATGGTCTTCCGGATACTCCGATTGCTTCGCCCTCCAATGAGGCCATCGAAGCAATGGAGAACCCGGCCGAGGGCAACTGGCTCTTCTTCGTCACCGTTGACAGTGAGGGAACTACGGTGTTTACAGATAACTACGATGAGCACCTAGCTAACGTCGACGACGCCGTACGCTCCGGCATCCTCGACAGCCAGCGTGAGGCCGAGGGCGCTGGTGCTGCACCAGACGAGGCCGCTGCAGAGGAACAGTAAGTCCGATGCCTCGCGCCGCAGTCCTGGGCAGCCCCATTGCCCACTCCCTGTCCCCGGCTCTCCACAACGGGGGCTATGCCGCCCTGCAGCTTGAGGACTGGGAATACACGAAGTTCGACGTCACTGACTTGCCGGCCTTCTTGGAGACGGTGGGTGAGGAGTACCTCGGATTTTCGGTAACGATGCCGCTCAAATTTGATGCCCTGACCTATGCAGACATCGTGAGTGAGCGCGCTGAGCTCATTGGCTCAGCCAACACCCTCGTGCGTACTGATGACGGGTGGCGAGCGGACAATACCGATACCGAGGGCGTCCTCGGCGCGCTTGCGGAACTGCTCGGTGCGACTCAACCAACGACGGCTTTGCTTATTGGCGCAGGTGGCACTGCACGCCCAGTCCTGTGGGGATTGGCCAAGCGCGGCGTCACGGATGTCACGGTGCTCAACCGCTCGGATCGCCTCGCGGAGTTGCGCCCGCTTGCCGACGCCCTTGGGCTCACCCTCCGAGCCATCACCTTCACCGAGAACCTGGTGGGCGTGGCCCGTTCGGTCGATCTCATTGTCTCGACCGTTCCCTCGGCGGCCCTAGATAGCCATCTCACACAGCTAGCGAAGGCTCCTGTGTTTGACGTCATCTATGATCCCTGGCCCACGCCGCTTACCGTGTATGCGGCTGCCGATGGTTTTGCCACTGTTGGCGGCCACATCATGTTGGCACACCAGGCCTTCTCGCAATTCGAGCAGTTTACTGGCCATACCGCTCCGCGCACGGAGATGCTCGCGGCCCTCAATGCCGCGCTGGCCTAGCCTTCTGGTAGCAGCTTTCTAGCACTAGCCTTCTGGCGCGCACGCAGAACTGGTACAGGGTAAGCTCGCTGCCCATGGGGGTTCTTGTATTCCTGGCGTGGGGGTGCGCCTTAATCATCTATGACATCCGTTTCAAGCGGCTGCCCAATTACCTCACTCTTCCTGCAGCGCTGATATCGCTGTGGTGGTTCAGCCCAGTTGGGTTGATATGGCCTGGGCTCTATATCGCGCTGGCGCTTGCCACCCAGCGCGGCAGCATCGGCGGCGGGGATCTTAAGCTCGCGATCCCGCTCGGCATGGCAACAGCCCACGTTGGGGGAGTGATAGGGGTTCTGGGGGCGATCATGGGGGCGTCGATAAGCACGGTGCTGTGGGGCCTCGTGATGCGGGATCGCGCACCGGCACACGGCCCTGGAATGCTCATCGCCACAGGGCTTGTCTTGATTTTCAGCCCCGACACGGTGTGATACACAGCCCAGTGGCATCAAATCCACACCTGGCGTGCGATAATGTTGCGCATGCTTCGTTGGACTACCGCAGGTGAATCCCACGGCCAAGCGCTCATCGCCATGATGGAGCACATGCCGGCGGGGGTGCCTGTCTCTCAGAATGACATCGCTCTCCAGCTTTCTCGGCGGCGCCTTGGCTATGGTCGCGGCGCACGTATGAAGTTTGAGGCTGACGATCTCACCCTGCTTAGCGGCATCCGCCACGGTCGAACTCTGGGCAGTCCCATTGCGATCATGATTGGCAATACTGAGTGGCCGAAGTGGACCACCATCATGTCTCCAGATGCGCTGGATATGGAGGATCCGGAGGTAGCCAAGGCGATGAATTCCGGCCGCGGCGCCCCTTTGACGCGCCCGCGCCCAGGGCACGCTGATTTTGCCGGCATGGTGAAGTTTGGACACGAGGAGGCGCGTCCTATCCTGGAGCGTTCCTCTGCCCGTGAGACGGCTGCTCGTGTGGCGGCCGCGACCGTAGCCCGCAATTTTCTGCGCGAGACCCTCGGCGTCGAAGTGCTCTCCCATGTCATTTCCATCGGCGCCTCTGAACCTTACGAGGGACCGCACCCCAGCTTTGATGCCTTAGAGGATATCGATGCCTCCGCGGTGCGGGCCTTCGATAAGGCTGCCGAGGAGTCTATGATTTCTGAGATCGAATCCGCCAAGAAGCAGGGCGATACCCTCGGCGGCATCGTGGAGGTCATCGTCGAGGGCCTCCCCATTGGGTTGGGCTCCCACACGTCCGGTGAGGACCGCCTTGATGCACAGCTTGCGGCAGCTCTTATGGGTATCCAGGCCATCAAAGGCGTCGAGGTCGGTGACGGTTTCGAGGAGGCTCGTCGTCGCGGCAGCGAAGCTCACGATGAGATGGTGCCTGCGGATGGAGGCGTGGAGCGCGAAAGCAACCGCGCGGGCGGCCTGGAAGGTGGCATGACTAATGGTCAGACCCTGCGTCTGCGGGCGGCGATGAAGCCGATTTCCACTGTGCCGCGCGCACTCAAGACTGTCGATATGACTACCGGTGACGCCGCGACAGCTATTCACCAACGCTCAGATGTGTGTGCCGTGCCGGCAGCCGGCGTCGTGGCTGAGGCCATGGTGGCACTCGTACTCGCGCGCGCTGTGCTGGAGAAATTCGGCGGTGACTCCCTGGAGGAGACCAAGCGCAACATTGCCTCATACCAGGAGTATGTGGCGCGCCGCCTCGAGTGGGGTGAGGCATGAGCTCCCCACACGTTGTCCTCGTCGGCCCACCGGGTGCCGGGAAATCCACCATCGGCCGCCGCCTTGCCCGGGCATTGAATTGCGACCTCGTGGATTCAGATGAGCTTATCGAGGCGCGCTATGACAAACCTTGTGGAAAGGTTTTCTCCGAGCTGGGCGAACCTGCATTTCGCGAGGTCGAGGCCGAGGTTGTCCGAGAAGCATTGACGACCAAAGGCGTCGTCAGCCTTGGCGGTGGCGCCGTGCTGACTGAGTCCACGCGCACACTGCTGGCTAACCTCAACGTTGTCTTCCTTGATGTCACCCCAGAAGAAGGCGTGGCACGCACCTTGGGTGATAGCAACCGCCCGGTTCTCGACTCCGCAGACCCGCTTGCACATTATGCCCAGCTGCTCGAAACGCGCCGTCCGCTCTACGCGGAGGTCGCTGACCTCAAGGTGCGCACCGGCGTGCGCTCCCCGCAGCAGGTAGTGGGCGACATTTTGAGCTTCCTCGAATCGCTGTAATCCTCTCCCCGCGCCCGCATTCAACAAGGAGCGTTCCCACCATGCACACCATCCCAGTCAACGGACCATCGCCCTACGACGTCACCATCGGCACGGATTTGAGTCAGAGCATCGTGGAGCGCGCCGCATCCATTGGCGCCGCTAAGATAGCTATCATCCATCAGCCTCCGCTTACTGCTGCCGCCGAAGCTTTAGCCGCCGCTGCAGCCGAACATGGGCTGGAGGCCACTGTGGCCGAGGTTCCCGACGCCGAAGCGGCCAAGCAGCTCGACGTCTTGGCACACCTCTGGGACGTGTTGGGCAAGGCCGGATTTAGCCGCCGCGACGCCGTCGTGGGTCTTGGCGGTGGAGCCGTGACAGACCTTGCCGGTTTCGCGGCAGCGACCTGGATGCGCGGTATCCCTGTCATTCAGGCACCGACGACGCTCTTGGCCATGGTGGATGCCGCAGTGGGAGGGAAGACCGGCATCAATACCGCCACCGGTAAGAACCTCGTGGGTGCATTCCACGAACCTGACTCGGTGTTCGTGGATCTCGACCGTTTGCGCACCCTTCCGGAGGATGAAATCGTGGCGGGGTCAGCTGAAATCATCAAGACCGGCTTCATTCACGATCCCGTGATTATCGAGCGATACCTCGATAATCCAGTGTCTTGCCTTGATCCGCACGGTTTCCTGCCTGAACTAATTGAGCGTTCCATCGCCGTGAAGGCACACGTTGTGGGCCAAGACCTCAAGGAATCTGGCTTGCGGGAAACCCTCAACTACGGCCATACCTTCGGCCATGCCGTGGAGCGCCGTGAAAACTACATCTGGCGTCACGGACGCGCAGTTGCGGTGGGCATGATGTTCATTGCCCATCTATCGCGCGCTCGCGGTCTCATCAGCGCTGAGCTGGTCCAGACGCATCGCGATATCCTCACCTCTGTAGGGCTGCCCACGACGTATGAGCAAGGGCACTTCGAGGAATTGCTTGACGCTATGCGCCATGACAAGAAGAATCGCGACGGCCAGATCCGCTTTGTAGCCTTGACTGGAATCGGGGAGACAACCCGCATTGAAGACGCTAGCAACAACGAACTGCGTGCCGCTTACGCGCAGCTCAGCGCTTAAGACCTCAACCATCGCATCCGCAGGAGAACATCATGCCCATCCTTGTGCTCAACGGCCCCAACCTCAACCGCTTGGGAAAGCGCCAGCCGGAGATTTACGGCAGTGAAACTCTCGAGGACATCGAGAAGCGTATGCGCGCAGCAGCCGGGCAGGAAGAGATTATATTCTTCCAGTCCAATCACGAAGGTGAACTCATCGACTACGTGCACCGCGCCGCAGATGAGGGCTGGCCGGTCATAATCAACCCCGGCGGCTTTACCCACACCTCAGTGGCCCTGCGCGACGCGTTGGCGGAGGTCGCCGATGGCGCAGGTTTCGTTGAGGTGCATCTATCCAACGTGCATGCACGCGAATCCTTCCGCCAGCATTCGTATCTCAGCCCCATCGCCCGTGGCGTCATCGCTGGGCTGGGTTCCTATGGCTACATCGCGGCTCTGAGGTACTTCGTGGCGGATTAGCTATCATGGAGTATCGCCTTTAGGAAGATTGGAGTGGTTCTCTCATGGCACTAGCCGATACTCGTTTTAGCAACCGCCGCCGCAGGCTAGCCTCAACGCTGGCTGGTCAGCGCATCGACGGCGTTGTCATTACGCACTTGACACACGTGCGCTACCTAACGGGTTTCTCCGGCTCCAATGGTGGGCTGCTGCTGCGCAAGGATCTCTCCGCTCTGATGGCCACCGATGGCCGCTACACCACCCAGATCGCAGATGAGGTTCCGGATATCGAGGCCGTGTTGGGCCGCGACGTAGGACCGCATCTTCTTAGCCAACTGGACGGCGAAATGCGAGTGGGCTACGAGGCGGATTATGTGACCGTGTCACAGCTTAAGCGCATGGAAGAGGCTGCGCCTGAAGGCGTCACGTTGGTGCCAGTAAGCGGGGTTATCGAAGATATTCGCCTCATCAAGGACCACATCGAGCTGCAGAAGCTCGAAGAAATCGCCGCTTTGGCTAACCAGGCTCTTACCGAGCTCATCGAGGCAGGTGAGGTTGCCGCTGGCCGCACTGAGCGCCAGGTTGCTGCGGATTTGGAATACCGCATGCGCATGCTCGGTTCGGAGCGCGTCAGCTTCGATACCATCGTGGCTTCTGGTGAGAACTCCGCGAAACCTCACCATGGTGCTGATGACCGTGAGCTACGCAATGGCGATCTCGTCACCATCGATTTCGGCGCCCATCTCCGTGGGTTTAATTCAGACTGCACCCGTACCTTTGTGATCGGTGAAATGACTGAGTTCGCCCAGGAGATCTACGACATCGTCCTGCGCGCACAGGAAGCGGGCGTGAAGGCGTCGGTGCCGGGAGCTTCGCTTGTCGACGTCGACGCGGCCTGCCGCGACATTATTAGCGAAGCCGGCTATGGCGAGTATTTCGTCCACTCCACCGGCCACGGTATTGGCCTCGATGTTCACGAGGGGCCGTCGGCCGCGAAGACCGGGACGGGTGAACTGGCCGAAGGTATGACCCTGACCATCGAGCCGGGCATCTATGTCCCAGGTAAAGGTGGAGTACGCATCGAAGACAGCCTCATCATCACCTCCGGTGCACCGAAGATTATTACTGCCTACCCGAAGGACCTGCAGGTGCTTTAGGCTCCCTGGCAGCCGGGAGGAGCTGGAGACATTCCAGCGGCCCTACCTACAGTACTCATATGCCGTACGGTATGCTTAAACACTGTTTTCATAGTTTCTACTTCAATGTGTTCAGGAGAGTCATTTCATGGCAGATACCACTGACTTCAAGAACGGCCTCGTTCTGAAGATCGACAACAAGCTGCAGCAGATCGTTGAGTTCCAGCACGTAAAGCCGGGCAAGGGCCCTGCCTTCGTGCGCACCAAGCTCAAGGATGTCGTCTCCGGCAAGGTGACGGATAAGACCTTCAACGCTGGTGTCAAGGTGGAGACCGCTAACGTAGACCGCCGCGACATGACCTACCTGTACAACGATGGCCAGAACTACGTGGTCATGGATGACAAGACATACGAGCAGTTTGAGCTGCCGTTTGACAAGTTCGGTGACGCCGGCAAGTTCCTGCTGGAGAACATGCGCGTGCAGGTCTCCTTCCACGATGGCGAGGCTCTCTTTGGCGAGCTGCCGATTTCCGTTGACCTCAAGGTCGAGCACACTGAGCCGGGTCTGCAGGGAGACCGCTCCAACGGTGGCACCAAGCCGGCCACCCTGGAAACCGGTGCTGAGATCCAGGTTCCGCTCTTCATCGAGATCGGCAACATCCTGAAGATCGATACCCGTACTGGCGAGTACCTCTCCCGCGTCAACAACTAAGATGACCCAGCCTGAGCCAAACTATAAGCGCCACACCGCGCGCTACCGTGCGCGCCGTCGTGCCGCCGACATCCTCTTCGAAGCTGAGTCACGTGACGTTGACCCTGTCGCCATCGTCGAAGACCGCGTGGTTCTTGCCCGTGACCCAGAGAACGGTGTTGCTCCTATCGCTGACTACACCCGCGTCATTGTGACGGGTGCTGCTGAGGAGCTCGACGCCATCGACGAGGCGATCGCCCGCTACCTCTCTGATGAGTGGTCACTGGAGCGTATCCCAGCAGTTGACCGTGCGATTATGCGCGTGGCTGTGTGGGAGATTCTCTTCAACGAGGACGTCCCGAACGCCACGGCACTCGTCGAAGGCGTAGAGCTTGCTTCGGAGTACTCCAACAATCAGGCCGCGCCTTATATCCACGCGGTGTTGGATGATGTTATCCAAGCACAGTCTGCTGATAACCCAATGGCTTCTTCATCCGAAGAAGCCGAGGATGAGGGCACAGAAGAGACGTCGAATTCTTCCGATTCTTAAAAGCAAAAGTCCGGCCAGATCAAAACGATCTAGCCGGACTTCAGTCGTTTTATGCCGCTTAGAGCAGCGAGGACAAGAAGTCCTTGGTGCGCTGGTGCTGCGGGTTGTCTAGGACCTGCTCCGGAGTGCCAGACTCGACGACGGTACCGCCGTCCATGAAGAAAATCTTGTCCGCAACTTCGCGAGCGAAACCCATCTCGTGGGTCACGACGAGCATGGTCATGCCATCGGCGGCAAGCTCCTTCATGACGCGCAGGACCTCGCCCACGAGCTCGGGGTCGAGGGCGGAGGTGGGTTCGTCGAAAAGCATCAGCTTGGGTTCCATGGCCACAGCTCGGGCAATGGCGACGCGCTGCTGCTGGCCACCGGACAGCTGCACCGGGTAGGCGTCAGCCTTGTGGGCTAGCCCGACCTTGTCGAGCAGCTCCATGGCACGTTCCTTAGCCTGTTGGGGATTCTGCTTCTTGACCTGGATAGGTGCTTCAATGATGTTCTCGAGAACCGTGCGGTGGCTAAACAGGTTGAACTGCTGGAACACCATGCCGATGTCTTGGCGCTGAGTGGCGGCCTCCTTTTCGGAGATCTCATAGAGCACGCCATCGCGTTCACGGTAGCCAATGATCTCTCCGTCAATGTAGAGACGCCCCGCCGTGACTTTTTCCAAGTGGTTGCAGCAGCGCAAAAACGTGGACTTACCCGAACCAGACGGGCCCAGCAGGCATGCCACCTCACCAGGCATGACGGTGATGTCGATGCCCTTGAGCACCTCCAGCTGGCCGAAGGACTTGTACACGTTCTGTGCGGAAATCATGGGAGTCGTCATTACTTCTTAACCTCCGGGATGACGGACACGTTGCGGGGAATGGTGCCTTCAGCGTCAGCCAACGCAGCAAGCTGGCGGCCAGTAAGTTCGCGCGTGGCTCCGCGCTCAAAGCGGCGCTCGAGGAAGTACTGGCCCACCATGAGTAGGGAAGTGATGACGAGGTACCACGTGGCAGCGACCATGAGGAGCGGAATGGGCTCGAAGAGAGCCGCCGAGATATCCGTGGCACGGCCAAAGATTTCTGCCGTGTAGGGGATGGCCACAACCAAAGAAGAGGTCTTGAGCAAGGAGATGAACTCGTTGCCGGTCGGCGGGATGATGATGCGCATGGCCTGTGGCAGAACCGTGCGGCGCATGGTCATCCACCAGCCCATTCCCAGCGCCTTGCAGGCCTCCTTCTGGCCTTCCGGAACCGAGGAGATACCGGAGCGCACAATCTCGGCCATGTAGGCAGCCTCATTGAGGCCCAAGCCCAGTACCGCGAGCAGGAAAGCGTTGGTGAGCACGGCGGTAAGAGAAATCTCCGTAAAGCCCAAGTTGATGGACTGGTAGAGGGCAGACAGCAAGCCCCAAAACACCAGCTGGACATAAATAGGAGTGCCGCGGAAGAGCCACAGGAAGACCCAGGACACGCCCCTGAGCACCGGGTTAGGGGACATGCGCATAACGGCGAGGGCGGCGCCACCCACCACACCGATGATCATGGCCAAGATAGTAATGGCGATGGTGTGCAGGGCCGCAGTGGCGATGCGGGTATCGAAGAGATACTGCGCATATGTGCCCCACCCAAAGGCCTCATTGCGGGCCGAGGCAATAATGAACCAGACGGCCAAGAGGATAAGAACAGCCGCGAAAACCCAGCGCCATGGGTGGCGGAGCGGACGGGCCTCGATTTTAGGCGGGGGTGTAGACGTTGCCGGAGAGGAAGAGTTAGTCATTGATCGGCCTTTCATTAATCATGGCGTGCTCGACGAGGCCCTCGTCGACACCCCATTGTTGAAGAATCTCTGCGTACGCGCCGGTGTCGATGAGGTGCTGGAACGCCGCGGCCACAGCTGGGCCCAAGTCGGAGTCCTTGGGCACTGCGAAGCCGTAAGGGGCGGCATCAAACATTTCGCCGACCATCTCCATGCGGCCGTCCGAGCGGTTCACCGACCAAGCAGAAACGGGGGAGTCGGCAGAAAGCGCATCGGCGCGGCCCATGAGGACGGCGAGGGCGGCATTGTCGCTCGTGTCATACGGCAAAATAGTGAGGTCACCGTTGCATGCTTCCTGCTTAGGGCGGAGGTCATCAGTCTCCGACACGGTGGTGCGCTGAACCGCAACTGTGAGGCCACAGGGATTGGAGGGGTCGACGTCGCGGGGTCCATCGGTAAGGGCGGCCCACTGGATACCGGCATAGAGGATATCGACGAAGTCAAAGTTTTCTCGGCGCTCGGGAGTATCTGTAAAACCAGAACCGCCGAGGTCAACTTGGCCTGACTGGACAGCCGGGAGAATCATGGAAAAGTCTTGCTCTACTGGCTGAAACTCTAAGCCCAATACCTGGGCTACGGCATGTGCCAGGTCCATTTCTAACCCGATAATGGAGCCGTCCGAGTCCTTGAACTCAAAAGGTGCGAAAGGTGGGTTAGTGCCCACCGTGAGGACACCGTCGGCGTCCTCATACATGGCAGCGATTTCAGGGACCTCGTCGACGTTGGGCGCGGTCCACCCCTCCGGAAGCGCGGGTTCCTCGTTGGTGACGCAGCCGGAGAGCATGGCTGTCACCGCTAGCCCGGCAGCGCTCACGACGGCCGTGGTCTTCTTCATGGCTTAACTCTCTTGATAGGTTGCGGCCTTGCGCCTGTCCGCAACGATGAAAATGGACACGATGACAGCGCCAACGACGAGCATGAGCAGAATCATCGGCGTGGATGCGTCTTGCTCAGCGCCCCAGGGCCACAGTGCGCGCAAGGAACCCAGCATGAAACCTGCCATGGCTGCGAGGGTGGGATTGCGGTGATTATCCAGAAGGTAGTTGAGAATCTTGACAAAGGCCGCAAGGCCGCACACGGCACCCAGCGCAAAGACACCGACGGTGCCCATGTCACGGTCAGATACTGCGCCGATGATCGGCTCGTAGAGACCCATCGTTAAGAGGATGAGGGAGCCAGATACACCGGGCAGAACGAGAGCGCAGACGGCGACCATCGCGACGAAGAAGACCACGACGAGGCTGGGATCCTCCACGGGGCTGGAGGTAAAGCCTGTGACAAAAAAGATCGCGACGGTGGCGATGACAAACGCGACGATGGCTCCCGGCGAAAAGCGCGACATCATGCTCAGCGGCACGATGATGGACACAGCGACCATGCCAAGGAACAGTGCGCGGGAGAGGGAAACTTGGCCCTCCACGAAGTTGTGGAGCAGCGTGGAGAAACCGAAGACAGCAATAAACATGCCAGCGGCAACGGATAGAAGAAAGCCCCATTCGACCTTTGTGAAGCGGCCGGAAATGAGATCATTGGCGTTGCGCAGAGCGCGTTCATAAATTCCGACGATGAGCGCGACGGTTCCACCGGAAATTCCGGGGACCAACTCGGCCATGCCAATGAGGGCGCCGCGGATGGCGTTAAGAATAAAGTGCATAAACCGAAAGTATCGTTGACTACCCCTGCGGTGGGAATGCCGTGCCGAGGGGAAGGAGATGAGCAGATGACTCCCTATTCTTTCACCGAACGGCAGTCGTATGCAAATTATTCACTCGAAGGAAGGATATGCGCTGGAGCGTTAGAAGGGCAGGCGCTTGGCCAACTCGCCGTACAGGGAACCAATGACGGCGAAGGCGGCGAGACCGATGAGCCCGTCGAGGAGGACAACGTAGAAACGGTTGAGGTCCGGGTCGTTGGAGGACGCCGCAGACTCACGAAGCTTCTGGTAGTAGGAAGAGTCCTCAGCTTTGGAAGAGATAGTGGAGGAGTTGGTAGTCTTCACGCTCGACTCAGCGGCGGTGGCTACGGCCGTGCCAGAAAAGGTGAGGGCAGCTGCGGTGCTGAGAGCGATGATGGTGCGACGCATAGGGAGGGAAACCTTTCGGAAGGGAAGATAGGGGAAACGCTAACACCCCACAACATACTCTGTCGTGGGGTGTAATGGTGCCCCTGGTGAGACTCGAACTCACACTGGACGGGTTTTGAATCCGTTGCCTCTGCCAATTGGGCTACAGGGGCGCACTGGGAAAGATATTAGCGCAGCCGACTAACGCAGACCTAATTGCCTGCCCGCGCGCGGTTTGAGGGCGGTTTGAAGGCGGTAGGAGAAGACCTTGGGGCGCGGAATGAGGGCGAGCGGTGGCGCGTCACACAACACGTTAGGATGGGCTGGGTGACTACTTCTCAGCCCCGACTTTTGCTTATCGACGGCCACTCTATGGCCTTCCGCGCATTTTATGCACTTCCCGCGGAGAATTTCTCCACCTCGGGAGGTCAGCACACCAACGCGGTGTATGGCTTCTTGTCCATGCTGGCCAATATTCTCAACGAGGAGAAGCCTGATTTCGTGGCCGTGGCTTTTGATGTTGGCCGCAAGACATTCCGTACCGAGATGTTCCCAGACTACAAGGCTCAACGAGAAGCAGCCCCGGAGGAGTTTCGCGGCCAAGTAGAGCTCATACGTGAAGTTTTGGGCACGCTGGGTATCACGACATTGTCCCGTGACAACTTTGAGGCCGACGACATTGTGGCCACCTTGTCCACGCAAGCCGGATCTGATTACGAGACCCTGCTGGTGACGGGTGACCGCGATTACTTGCAGTTAGTCGATGAGTCCACGACGGTTCTGTACCCGATGCGCGGCGTGTCTACCCTGCATCGCTTTACCCCGGCAGCAGTCGAGGAAAAGTATGGTCTGACTCCGCAGCAATACCCGGATTTTGCGGCCCTGCGTGGAGATCCCTCTGACAACCTGCCTAGTGTGCCGAAGGTGGGGGAGAAGACCGCTACGAAGTGGATTACGCAGTATGGGTCCCTCGACGAACTCATCGATCATGCTGATGAGATTAAGGGCGTGGCCGGTCAGAATTTCCGTGACCGCATCGAGCAAGTCAAGCTGAACCGACAGCTCACACAGATGGTGACCGACATGGAGCTTGAGGTGGGGCCGGCAGACCTGGCTTTCCAAGGGGCAGTTGCTAGTGAGGTAGCCGCGCGTTTTGACGAGTTGGAATTTGGCACTAACCTGCGCGAACGTGTACTGAGTGCCATTCCGCACGACGCGGATGCTGAGGCCGCAGCGGCGGAAGAGTCGCCTGAGGTCGCAGTGTCCATTACTGACCAAACAGTGGCGGAGTGGCTCAAGGACGGCGATAGTGTGCGCAAGAACGTTGCGGTTTTTGTGCAAGGAAATGGAACTCCGGGTGCGGGTGATGCCTCAGCGCTGGCGCTTGTCGACGAATCCTTTGAAGGCCTCCAGCTCGAACTTGCTGATCTCAGCGCGGAGGATGATGCTGCCCTTGCTGAGTGGCTGTCCTCGGACGCGCCGAAGTACTTCCATGAAGCCAAAGCCGCTTTCCACATGTTGGCCGGCCGTGGCATCGAGCTGCGAGGCATCGCACATGACACTGCCCTCGCTGCCTACCTCTTGCGGCCGGGCCAGCGCACGTACGAGCTGAGTGACGTCTACCAGCGTCACCTGAAGAAGTCTTTGGGGCAGGCAAGCGAGCAGCTCTCTATCCTCGACGACAACCCGTTGGTAGACCAAGCTGGGGCAATTATGGAGCTCGCCGCAGAGCTTACGACCCAACTGCAAGAGATCGATTCCTTCGAGCTGTATACCGATCTTGAGCTACCGCTGGTAACTATTTTGGCTCGTATGGAGGCCGCCGGCATCGCCGTGGACAAGGACATCCTGGAAACCCAGCGTGATGCCTTCATCGAGCAGGTCAATGAACAGGAACGCGCTGCACGCGAGTTGGCAGGGGATGACTCTCTCAACCTGAATTCGCCGAAGCAGCTGCAGGCGGTGCTTTTCGAGACCTTCGATATGCCGAAGACGAAGAAGACCAAGACCGGCTATTCCACCGCTGCCAAGGAAATTGAGCAGCTGGCGGCTAGCCACCCGCATCCTTTCCTCGACCATCTTTTGGCGCACCGCGAGTACCAGAAGATGAAGACCACGCTGGAAGGACTTATCAAGACGATCCACCCGGATGGCCGCATCCACACCACCTTTAACCAGACGGTGACCTCCACTGGACGTTTGTCATCGACGGAACCTAACCTGCAGAACATTCCGGTGCGTACGGAAGCCGGACGCCAGATTCGTTCCGCGTTTGTGGTGGGCGAGGGCTTTGACACGCTGATTACTGCCGACTATTCCCAAATTGAGATGCGCGTCATGGCGCACCTCTCAGCCGACCCGGGACTCATCGAGGCCTACCGAGAAGGCGAGGACCTGCACAACTATGTGGGGTCAAGGGTCTTTGATGTGCCCGTCGATGAGGTTACTCCGGAGCTGCGCCGTCGCGTCAAGGCCATGTCCTATGGCCTGGTGTACGGCTTGTCGGCCTATGGCCTATCGCAGCAGCTGGGAATTCCGGCCGGCGAGGCAAAGCAGATTATGGAGAGCTACTTCGAGCGCTTTGGAGGCGTGAAGCGCTACCTCGATGAGGTGGTGATCCAAGCTCGCAAGGACGGCTATACCTCAACAGTCTTCGGTCGCCGTCGCTACCTACCAGAACTCAACTCCGACAACCGTGTAGCTCGCGAGAATGCTGAGCGCGCTGCGCTCAATGCCCCGATTCAGGGCACGGCGGCTGACATTATCAAGGTGGCCATGATTCGCGTGGACAAGGCACTTGAGGGCATGGAGTCGCGCGTATTGCTCCAGGTCCACGATGAACTTGTGGTTGAGGTCGCAGCCGGTGAGGTGGAAAAGGTGCATACCATCTTGGAACGCGAGATGGATAAGGCTATCGAGTTAACGGTGCCGCTGGAGGTTTCCGTGGGCCAGGGCAAGAACTGGGATGCGGCCGCACACTAGGAATTAGGTCAATCCCACCGCACGTTCATCCTCAGTGGGCGTGCGGCGCTCCACAAGGCAGCCCGCCAACAGGTCGAAGGGCGTTTGGCCGATCAGCACCACGCTAAGGCCCAAGATTGCAAGAATGATGCCTTCGACCATGGGAAGCCCGGTGAGCGCTAGCAGCGTGAGCAACAGCCAGCTGTTGCGGATAGCGGCGCTGGCAATGCCGGGGCGTTGCGCAATAACCTCCAGTTTGAGCGACCACTTACCCAGCGAAGTCTGCTTCGTAGTTTCGACCCACACACGGTAGGTATAGAAAACCACAGCGAGGGCCGTGATGTCGTAGATTTCGCCGGCGCGCCCAGTCAGTATGCCATCGGTGGCTAGGTTGGTTAGCCACTTGATGACGAGGATGATAGCGGCGGCGAGGAAAGCATCGATCCACCACGCCACCACGCGGCGCAGCACAATGCCGAGGCGTTCTAGAACCATGTCTGCCAGCTTACGTCCCCGCACCTCCTGTCTTTGCTGTGGGGAGTTACGGGAGGGTATCGACGGCCTGGCAGACGAAAATCGCGGTTCCGGGGAAGAGTGCGCCTCGCTCAGGCGACCACTGCCCCCACGTGATGTCGAGGCCTTCTGGCCACTCTGGTTCTATCAGGTTAAGAATCTTAAAACCCCCGCGGACCTGGAGAGCGCGCAGCCAATCACCCAATGTGCGGTGAAACTCGGCGTAGGTGAGCTCACCGTCAGAGTTCTGCTCAAGGTACGCGCGGTCGAAGTAGGACAGCTCTGCTGTCAGACTGGTCGGGTCGTCGGGGAAGACCCAGCGCATCGGGTGCGGCACGGAGAAGACGAATCGGCCGTCGGCACGCAGGACGCGGTGTACCTCAGCGAGCGCCGCATCCAAATCTGCAATGAAGGGCAGTGCCCCGAAAGCAGAAAAGACCACGTCAAAGGCCTCATCGCGGTAGGGAAGTGCCAGGGCATCCGCCTGGACTAGTGGCAGCCCGGGTTCGGCATGGGAGAGCATCCCGGCGGAGAGGTCGAATCCCGTCGCGAACTCCGCGCGTCCCTGCAGCCACTGCGTGCAGGGCGCGGAGCCGCAACCGAGTTCGAGGACGGTGGCCGAGGAGACATCGCCAAGCAACTGCGCCTCCGACTCATGAAGCATCTCCGGGCACCAATAAAAGGATGAAAGATACTCCGGGTGGGTAGCGTGATACGAGTCAGCATCGGAGTCCCAAAAAGCGCGGTTGGCCGCCGAGACAGAAAACATAGGTCCTTTCGCGTGGCACATTTGCCCTTGTAGCTGCATGGATGTAGTGTTGGACGAGCGTGTCTATGACTCGGGACGAACTGGGCTACTGTAGGAGAGTTCAGCCGGACCGCGAGTCGGGATTGAAATCCATCTTAAGCCTTGCGTATTTACGCTGCTTAATGACGCTTTTCAAGAGACGCGTAACTGTCCAATCACGATCTCCTACGTCACTTCGGAGCATAACTACATGCCAACTTCTAACACCCCTCAGGTTGCGATCAACGACATCGGAACCGCAGAGGACTTCCTCGCAGCTGTCGACGCCACCATCAAGTACTTCAACGATGGTGACATCGTCGAGGGCACCGTGGTTAAGGTTGACCACGACGAGGTCCTGCTCGACATCGGTTACAAGACCGAGGGCGTTATCCCGTCCCGCGAGCTTTCCATCAAGCACGACGTCAACCCGGATGAGGTTGTCGAGGTCGGCGACGAGATCGACGCACTTGTTCTCACCAAGGAGGACAAGGAAGGCCGTCTGATCCTGTCCAAGAAGCGCGCACAGTACGAGCGTGCTTGGGGCGCCGTCGAAGAGCTGCACGCCAAGGAAGAGCCGGTTACCGGTACCGTCATCGAGGTTGTCAAGGGTGGTCTCATCCTCGACATCGGCCTCCGTGGCTTCCTCCCGGCTTCCCTCGTTGAGATGCGCCGCGTTCGCGACCTGGAGCCGTACATCGGCCAGGAGCTCGAGGCCAAGATCATCGAGCTGGACAAGCAGCGCAACAACGTCGTCCTGTCCCGCCGTGCCTACCTCGAGCAGACCCAGTCCGAGGTCCGCTCCGAGTTCCTGCACCAGCTGCAGAAGGGCCAGGTCCGCAAGGGCGTCGTCTCCTCCATCGTCAACTTCGGCGCCTTCGTCGATCTCGGCGGTGTCGACGGTCTGGTTCACGTTTCCGAGCTGTCTTGGAAGCACATCGACCACCCGTCTGAGGTTGTCACCGTGGGCGACGAGGTCACCGTCGAGGTTCTCGACGTCGACCTGGACCGCGAGCGCGTGTCCCTGTCCCTGAAGGCAACCCAGGAGGATCCGTGGCGCGTCTTCGCCCGCACCCACGCTGTGGGCCAGATCGTCCCGGGCAAGGTCACCAAGCTCGTTCCGTTCGGCGCTTTCGTTCGCGTCGAGGAGGGCATCGAGGGCCTCGTCCACATCTCCGAGCTGGCTCAGCGCCACGTGGAGGTCCCGGACCAGGTTGTCACCGTTGGCCAGGAAGTCATGGTCAAGGTTATCGACATCGACCTCGAGCGTCGTCGTATCTCCCTGTCCGTTAAGCAGGCAGATGAGGACTACACCGACGAGTTCGATCCGTCCAAGTACGGCATGGCTGACTCCTACGACGAGCAGGGCAACTACGTCTTCCCCGAGGGCTTCGACCCGGAGACCAACGAGTGGAAGGAAGGCTTCGACGAGCAGCGCCAGGCATGGGAGGCTCGTTACGCCGAGTCCGAGCGTCGCTTCAACCTGCACACCGCTCAGATCGAGCGCAACCGTGCAGCAGCTGCTGAGGCCGCTGAGTCCGCTGCGAACAACTCCAACTACTCCTCCGAGTCCCAGGATGCAGCTCCGGCATCCGAGACCGAGGCAGAGGTTGGCGGTTCCCTCGCATCCGATGAGCAGCTTGCTGCTCTGCGCGACAAGCTCGCAGGCAACTAAACCCGACTCGTTGACGCCCCACGTGTCGTGCGCGTGAGCGTCTGAGTTCATAAGGCCGTCTCTCCCCATTGCGGGAGGGGCGGCCTTGAGTCGTTGGTGTAGCGTATCGTGGGCCGGTATGAAACTCATTGGACTCACCGGCGGTATCGGTAGCGGCAAATCCACAGTGGCACAGTTGTTGGTGGAGCAGGGCTGGGCGCTTGTCGACGCCGACCGGATCGCCCGCGACATCGTCGAACCTGGTCAGCCCGCACTAGCGGAGCTGGCAGAGGCTTTTGGGGAGGATATCCTGCGCGCAGACGGCTCGCTCGATAGAGGCCTGCTTGCCTCGCGTGCCTTTGCGAGCCGGGAGAAGACGGACCTTCTCAACTCCATTACGCATCCACGAATTCAGGAGGAAGCTCAGGCCCAATTCGCCGCTGCTCGCCGTGCTGGCGAGGAGTTTGTGGTCTATGACATGCCTCTGTTGGTGGATAATGGCCTGCATAAGGACATGGACGCGACCATCGTCGTGGACGTCGATGTGGAAGAACGCGTGCGCCGCCTCGTGGAGTTTCGGGGGCTTGAGGAAGACGACGCGCGCCGCCGCATTGCGGCGCAGATTCCTGATGATGTTCGTCGCGCAGCAGCCGACGTCCTCATTGACAACAACGGCCCCCGCGAGGCGCTGGATGCGCAGGTTGCGGCGGCCGTTGAGGAGCTGAAGCGTCGCTTTTAGCTAGCGCGTCGCCACGACGTCAGAGACAGCGATGTGATCGTTGTTTTCCATGTCCTCGCCCACGAAGTCAAGATCCGTGCGCATGAGCATGGTGTTGTAATCGCGCCATGAGGTCAGCGTGTAGTAGAGGTGCTGGTCATCTTGGTGTGGCAGCACGTAGGGAGCGTACGTGTCATTGAGGGGCTCACCGCTAATGACCTTGGCCGTGGAGGCGTCGACAAGCTTTCGGCGTGAGGACCACGGGCCCTCGGGGGAATCTGCTGTGCGCATGACAATTCCCTCGCCCTCGACGCCGTACATCGTGACGAACTTGCCTAGGTAATCGTTGTAGGCAACGGAAAGCTCGGAGACCTTGCCATCCAGCACGACGCTCGCCTGGGAAGGATCCTCGACCCAGGACCCGTCAGCGTAGTAGGCGAAGGCATCTTCGTTGGGGAACTCGGACTTGAGCGCGCGGGAAAGGTAGGCCGGACCGCGGCGACCTTGACCTGTAGTGAAGCGGTAGACGTAGTCGCCGTGTTCGACGTATGCCGACTGCTGGAGTTTCTCAAAGCCGTCCTGGTAGTTTGCCCCGCCCGGAATGGGCGCATTCGCACCGTGGCTGGCGTTGGTGCGGGTAGCCTCCGGAACCGCGTGCCAGGTAACACCGCCGTCGGTAGACTTCACCGTTGCGGCATAGTTGGTGGACCAGCCGGTCTCCGGGTCATGCCAGGAGCGTACCGACATGTAATCGATATAGTGCACGCCGTCGACCGCAATGCCCGCCGTAGGGATGGTCGTGCGCTCACCGTTCGTGTCGGCATCGCCGACCTTCTGCGAAGGAATGAATTCTTTCGCGCGGCCGGAGCCTGACCAGCCGCGGTTGGTCAGTGCTTCATCGAGGCGCAGACCGTCACCGTAATCCTGGTCGGTGGTCCGCAGGATGACATTGGAGCGCCAGCCATCACCTTCGCCGACGCAATCCATGGTGTCACCAAAGACGTAGTAGGAACGCCCACCACCATCCGCGTAGGCAATGCCGAGGTCTGTACCGGAAACATCGAAGTCAAGGTCTGTACGGTTGGGCGAGCCGGCGCCAGTAATGAGCTGCATGATCTGGGTAGGGCCGCCGGTGATTTGGCGCTGGTTATAGTTGCTGCGCTGGCCAGTAGTGGAGCGCTCCGACTGCGATGGCTTGGACGAGCCATTGAACAGCGCACTTAGTCCGCCCAATGAGGATCCACCTGAAGGGCCGACAGGCTTCGAGGTAAAGCTTCCGGACTTGGAGTATGGCGTGCAGGGAGCAGCGAGGGCCTGTGGGGCATGGGCAACGAGGGCAACGGGGAGGAGAGCGGTCACGGTTACCGCGCTAGCAAGGGAACGAAACTTCATGCCTGCCGATTCTAAAGCAGAGCAGCAACATTTAAAGGACTTGGTAGACAAAATTTACCTTTCGCTCCCGACTCGTTCATCTTCACTGCTTAATCTCATCCTCCATGGGAACTTGGGATGTTGGACCATTCGATAATCATGCCGCGTGCGCAGTGCTCGCGGAGATTCGTGATGGCTCCTTCGATCTCGAAAACTTCAAACGCACCTGTGTCGATACACCGCTTGACGTCGATGATGCGGAGGTCATCATTGCTCTTGGGGCCCTGGCCACGACGCCGCCTGATCAGCTTCCCGCCGGCTTGAGTGTTGACGATGTGCACATGCTGCGCACCCCGCAAACTAAAGCCTGGTTGCGCAAGCGAATGAATAGAGCGATGGAACCTGATTCATCCCCGGTCTATGCCCTGTGGGAGACCACGGGTGAGCTGGAGGACTGGCTGCGCTCGACCCGTGCCGCCTTGCCCTAAAGACGCGTTAGACTGGTCGGCATGGCTTTCGCTGCTGAACATCCCATCCTGCCCGTTTCTGAACACCGCCCCGTCGGTGAAGTCGAGCGCCGTTCCGGCGAGTTCAAGGTCGAATCAGAGTATCAACCCGCTGGTGACCAGCCAGCGGCGATTGCAGAATTGGATGAGCGCCTCACGCGCGGCGAGCGCGATGTTGTTCTCATGGGTGCCACGGGTACGGGTAAATCCGCGACCGCCGCGTGGCTGATTGAGAAGCAGCAGCGCCCCACCTTGGTCATGGCGCCGAACAAAACACTGGCGGCGCAGCTGGCAAACGAGCTACGCCAGCTGCTACCTCATAATGCGGTCGAATATTTCGTGTCCTACTACGACTACTACCAACCTGAGGCCTATATCGCGCAGACCGATACGTACATTGAAAAAGATTCCTCTATCAATGAGGACGTGGAGCGCCTGCGTCACTCGGCCACCTCGGCGTTGCTCTCGCGCCGCGATGTCGTGGTGGTGTCGTCTGTCTCGTGCATCTATGGTCTCGGTACCCCGCAGTCCTACCTTGACCGATCTGTGGTGCTTGAAGAAGGCGAGGAGATCGACCGTGATCGCTTCCTCCGCTTGCTCGTTGATATTCAATATGAGCGCAATGACGTGGGCTTTACCCGCGGTACGTTCCGCGTCAAAGGTGACACTGTGGATATCATTCCCGCCTATGAGGAGCGCGCGGTGCGCATCGAGTTTTTCGGCGATGACGTGGATGAGCTCTACTACATTCACCCGCTGACCGGAGATGTCATCGAGCGGGTCGACGAGATTCGCATCTTTCCAGCGACCCACTATGTCGCCGGTCCAGAACGCATGGCTCGCGCCATCGAGGACATCAAGGAAGAGCTGGCGGAGCGTCTTGCAGACTTGGAAAACCGCGGCAAGCTGCTCGAGGCGCAGCGTCTGCGCATGCGCACTGAGTACGATCTGGAAATGATCGAGCAGGTCGGTTTCTGCTCCGGAATTGAGAACTACTCTCGCCACGTCGATGGCCGTCCAGCGGGCTCGGCACCAGCGACGCTGTTGGATTACTTCCCCGAGGACTTCCTCACCATCATCGACGAGTCCCACGTCACCGTTCCGCAAATTGGCGGAATGTTTGAGGGCGATATGGCCCGCAAGCGCAACCTCGTGGAGTTCGGCTTCCGCCTGCCCTCGGCGGTGGATAACCGCCCGTTGACCTTCGACGAGTTCGAGGATCGCGTGGGGCAAACCGTGTACATGTCTGCGACCCCGGGTGATTTTGAGATGACGGCTTCCGGCGGCGAGTTCGTGGAGCAGGTCATTCGCCCGACCGGCCTGGTGGATCCGAAGGTGACGGTGAAGCCCACGAAGGGACAGATCGACGACCTGATTGATGAGGTCCGTGCCCGCACCGCCAAGCAGGAGCGCGTTCTTGTCACGACCTTGACCAAACGCATGGCGGAGGATCTCACCGACTATCTGCTGGAGCACGGCATCAAGGTTCGCTACCTGCACTCTGATATCGATACCCTGCAGCGCGTGGAACTCTTGCGGCAGCTGCGCTTGGGCGAGTTCGACGTGCTCGTCGGCATCAACCTGTTGCGTGAGGGGCTTGACCTTCCGGAGGTGTCCCTCGTGGCCATCCTCGATGCTGATAAGGAAGGTTTCCTGCGCTCGACAACATCGCTCATTCAGACCATTGGCCGTGCCGCTCGAAACGTCTCCGGTGAGGTCATCATGTATGCGGATAAGATTACGGATTCAATGCAGGAGGCTATCGAGGAAACCGAGCGCCGCCGCGAGAAGCAGATTGCCTATAACACCGAGCACGGCATTGATCCTCAGCCACTGCGCAAGAAGATCGCGGATATTCTCGACCAAGTCTATGAGGACGGTGACGGCGCCGAGGATGGTGCGGATGGGGATCCGACGGCAATCGTCGAGAAGCGCGATGTGTCCTCCATGGCAGCCGATGAAGTGCAGGCGCTTATCGACGATCTCACGTCCCAAATGCGGGACGCCGCGCGCGAGCTCAAGTTTGAGTTGGCGGGGCGCCTGCGCGACGAGATTGCGGATTTGAAGAAGGAACAGCGCGGTCTCAGGGAAGCGGGAATTTAGGTGAAAATGAGCGCCCTTGTTGTGGGTTGGCGTGTCATACTAGAAACAGATTAAACGCTACTTATAAGGAGAATTATGCTGAGCTATAACGTTATCGCCGTCGGCACCGATGGCTCGAAGACGTCCTTGCGTGCGGTGCAGTCCGCCGCATCGATGGCGCGCGCCTACGACGCCACCTTGATCATCGTTTCTGCGTTCTACAACCACTCCGGTTCCATGTTGGGCGCCCCGAACTCGGAGGATGCTCGCCTACCAGTGGTGAGCGAGGAGATGTCCGAAAGCTACCTCAACAACGCTGCTGAAATTGCTCACAATGAGGGAGCGAAGCATATCGAAATCATCGCAAAGTCGGGCGACCCTGTGAATGCCCTCATCGAGGTGGGCCGCGATTACAACGTTGACCTGTTCGTCGTGGGTAATAAGGGCATCCATTCCGTGCGTGGCCGAGTCTTCGGCTCAGTGGCTACGGAGCTGACCCGCAAGGCGCATGCTGACGTCGTTGTGGTCAACACCACCGAGGACTAGGGGTTCCGATCGACGTGGTGGCGCCCGCGTTGTTAGACTAGCGGGTGCGCGAAAACTTTATTTGATTGTCAACCGAGCCCCGTGTGCGTGAGGGCTCGCGAAGAAAGGTCATCATGAGCGATTACAACAAGATCGTGGTCGGTACCGACGGTTCCAAGTCCTCCCTGCTTGCAGTGGAGCGCGCCGCCAAGATCGCCGCAGCCTTCGATGCCACCCTCATTATCGGCTGTGCCTACTACGAGAACCAGGAGCAGGCGTCCAAGACTCTGCGCCAGGATTCCGTAACCATCCTTGGTGATGAGAAGGCTCAGGCCAACCTCACCGCTGGCAAGGAGCACGCAGAGCAGTTCGGTGCGACGAAGGTCGAGACCGCTGTTCGCCCGGGCACCCCGGTGCAGGCCCTGATGTCCATCGTCAACGACAACAAGGCTGACCTGCTCATCGTGGGTAACCGTGGTATCAACTCCCTGACCGGCCGTCTGCTGGGCTCCGTCCCGGCGGATGTGGCTCGCCAGTCTGACTGCGACGTGATGATCGTCCACACCGTCAACTAAGACGCAACATCCAGCGCGCGGTTCCCTTGACTAGGGAGGCCGCGCGCTGTGTCGTTTTCTGGGCGCAAAGCCTACAGATGGAGTTTGCTCAGAGCACGAGCGAGAACATGACCATCAGCGCCCTGAATGAGCGGGATGTCAAAGGATCCCGTCTCATTTGCCTTGACCAGCGGAGCGAGTGAACCGTGGGAGAGTAGCTGCTCTTGCGGAGAAAGATTGCGAATCGCTACCGCTGCCACCCGGTCCGGGTGCTCGGCCGTTGCATCGGCGTAGGTCAAGGGATCGTGCTGGCCGTCATCGCCAACGAGCAGCCACCGTAGTTTCGGGAAGGCAATGAACAAGTTACGCAGCTGCACACGTTTGTGTTCCTGACCGTTGCGGAAGAGTCCGGTAGGGGTAGGGCCCCAGTCCGTGAGCAAGAGCGGGCCGCGTGGGAAGCCGTTTTCCTCCATGAAGGTCACCAAGGTGTCGTACGTGTTCCACGCACCGGTGGAGAGGTAGATGAACGGCACTCCAGGGTGCTTCTCCGCGATGTCCCGATAAAAGCTGGCCATACCTGCTACAGGAGCGCGCTTATCGGTGCGCTTGACCCACGAGTTCCACGCAGCAATCATCGCGCGAGGTAACCACGTCACCATGATGGTGTCATCAATATCGCTTACCACACCAAGCTCTACGTCTTCCCCCACGATGAGCACGTCCGCAGTAACCTCATCCGCGCCCTTTGCGCGGATGGTGACCTCGTGCCAACCGGGTTCAAGACCGTGATTGTGGACGAGGACATCAATATAGCCGTTGTGGTTGGTCGTTCCTGGCACTGTTTTTCCGCCGACGGTGACCTCCACCTCATGGCGTGGTACCTGGATGGTGAAGAACTGGCGGTAGCCGCGCTGCGCCCACGTTCTGGAATTTTCCGATTCGGGATCGTGCATCAGCACTCGGCCTAACACGTGCACGAATTCGGCATTGCCGTACCCGGAGTAACCAGTGACGGACGGACGCCAGCCTTGACGTGCCGAACGTTTCAATGTGAAGGAGTTGGTGGAAGATTCGATCTTGCGGGCGATATCGGAAAGTGCCATGCGCACCAGATTATCGGAAAACCTCCGAGTAGCGGCCAGAGATGGTCAATGACTGCGTTGCGCGCGTTAACGCCACATAGAGGTTGTGTATTCCTTGGGGCGAGGCTGCCACGATGTCATCGGGATGAACTACTTCGACGTGGTCAAACTCGAGGCCTTTGATGTCCTCCACAGTGTCCGCGGTGATCACGGCATGCAAGCGGCCTTGAGCGTCCGTAAACGTTCCTGGTGTGTTCTGTACTGTATCCGCACTCGTTTCCCCGCGGTGCCAGATGACGTCGACGCCATCGCGCACCGCAATACTCGGTGCGGCATCCGGGTTGATCTCTTCCAACAGCTGATTTGCTAGCTCCGTGATGGGGCGTGGGGTGCGGTAGTTGACCGTGAGGCCGTGTTGTCGGAAGCGATCGCCCACAAACGGCTCGAGCGTTTCTGCCCACTCATCGACCCCTGCTGGGGATCCGGTCTGAGAGGTATCGCCCACGAGCGTCATCCACCGCGATGGGCTGCGGCGGAAGATCATGCGCCACTCCATGGGGGTGAGCTCTTGTGCTTCGTCGACAATGACGTGGCCATAGGCCCAGGTGTAGTCCTCCCGGGCTCGCTGCGCAGTCGTACGAGAATCACGCACCTCCTGGCGGCGGGCGAGATGCTCGGCATCGATGACGTCGTGCGCGGAGAGAATCTCTGCCTCGAACATGTCATCATCGTTGTCTGTCGAATCAGAGGAACTCAAAATGTCGAGTGCATCCTCGGCTTCGGCGACCTGTTCACGCCACTGCTTGTCTTCGGCAGCGCGTTCAGCCTCCGGGTCCGGCATTCCGATAAGGACCGCGAGTTCGTCGAGAAGCGCCGCGTCCGACGATGTCCACGCGGTGCCCTCCTCACGGTAGAGAGCCTCACGGGTTTCATCATCATACGCGCTAGCAGCAGAGTCTATACGGGCAGTGCTGCTAAGCAACGTGGCAAGGACCTCCGTGGGGGACAGGTGCGGCCAGTACTCCTCGATAAGTTCCGCGATGAGTGGCTCTTCAGCCAAATCGTCGTGGAGCTGGTCCACGTCCGCGCGAGAGAGCAGGTTCTCCCCACCCAGCGGATCCGCGCCGATGCGCTCCGCCATGTGCTGCGCCAAGGATTCGATGAGATGCTCAGCAAAAGCTCCTTGGGCGTCGTTATGGGGCTTGCGGGAGCGTCGGGCGCGGGTACGAGCCGCCTTGACCATGTCGGCGGTAACGGTGAGCTCAAGGCCATCGATGTCGACAGTACGAGGTTCGTCCGGAAGACACTGGTAATCCTTGACGGCGTTCGACAAAATCTCTGCCATAGCCTCAGAACCCTTGATCTCGCGTGCCAGCAAAGACTCCGCGTGGGTCGCGTCGATTCCAGGGAAGAGGGACGCAATAGTGGAGAGTACGACACCGGTCTCACCAAGTTCTGGCAGCACCCGGGAGATATAGTCGAGGAACGTGGAGTTGGGACCCACGATGAGCACACCAGTAGCGGCGAGCTGTTCGCGGTAGGTGTACAGCAGATACGCCGCGCGATGGAGCGCCACCGCTGTCTTGCCGGTGCCCGGACCGCCTTCGACGACCATGACGCCACGAGTGTTATCGCGGATGATTTCATCCTGTTCACGTTGGATGGTCTCCACGATGGATGGCATGTGCCCGGTGCGAGCGCGTTGCATCACGTGGTGTAGAGCAGATTCGCTAGCTACATCACTGCTTTCACCTGCGGCTTCGCCTTCCAAAACCTCATCGCTAATGCCGGTGACGGTCCGGCCGGTCGTGCGGATATGACGGCGCACGTGCACGCCTTCTGGGTGCGCGGTGGTGGCGAGGTAGAAGGGGCGGGCCATCGGTGCGCGCCAGTCCAGAAGAAGCGTGCGATAGTTCTCTTCGCGGGCATCAAGACCCATGCGGCCGATATAGCGGCGATCCAGGCCTTCCGGTGTGGGGTTATCACCAGGCGCATCGATGTCGATGCGGCCGAACACGAGGCCGAGTTGAGCGACGTTGAGCCGGTCGAGCTTCGCTTGCAGACCGTGATACTCCGTTTCGCGGCGCACTAGAGCATCTGCATCTGGCGTATGCGGGTCCACAGCTGCCTGTACCTCGTTGAGGCGCTCATTCGCTGCCTGCACCTCGTTGTCGAGCCGTGCAAAGAGACTATCGACATAAGACTGCTCGGCGCACATCTCGGTGTGAGTGGCAGAGGAAGATTCAGACACAAGGCTCCTTGGATGCGTACGACGGCTTCTCGTGGAACAGAGGCACAGAGAGGGAGATGAAAAAAGACAACGGCCCAGCATACTCGCTGAGCCGTTGTCCTCTCTACTGCAACGAGAAGTGCAGTGTTTGTGCGGAGACTATCCGCAGTTTAGGCGTGATGTTTAGAAACGGTCACCAAACTTCTTGAAGGCCTTGTCCAACTTCTTGGTGGCGTCCTTCTGCAGCTTGTCAGCACGCTTACGCGCCTTCTTCTGGGCACGCTTGCTGTCGACAGAGTCGACCTGTGCCAGGGCAGCATCAGCGCGATCCTGTGCCTTGCCAGCGGCCTTCACCAAACCCTTGCGAGCGGTTTCGGTGTTTTCACGAGCCGCATTGAGCCAGTCATCCTTGTTGTCATCGAAGAACTCACGAGCGGTCTCAGCGGTCTCTTCGACGAAGGAGCGGGCGTTATCGAGGAAGTCGCGGCCGGTGGACTCCCAGTCATCACGGTTGTCCTCGACATAATCCTTGGCGGTTTCGAACCAGTCATTGGCCTTAGAAGTCACTTCAGAGGAAATGTCGCTGGCACGGTTGGACACGTCCTCGGCGAACTTTTGCTGCTCAGACTTACCCGGCAGTGCGGCCTGAATCTTCTTATTGGCGCGCTCGGAGGCCTTAGCGGTACGCCAGCGCAGGGAAGGCTTGCCCTCGGTGTCCTGGGTGACGATGGCAAGGGCGCCAAGCAGTGCAGTGTTGGTGAGGAAACTAGTGCGCTTGGATTCCTTCTCTTCCTTGGAATCAGCGGACCAAAAAGCATTACCCGTGAGGTTCGGCACGTGGGTCAACGCCAACACAGCAGCCGACATGCGCGGAGCCTTACCCAGAGCCAGGGTGGTACCGGCAGCGGTCTTGGCGCCGCCCAGCGCGCGGGTAACGAGCTCCGGGTCGTTGGGGATGTAGCCTGCGTACTCTCGGGGCAGCACCTTGCGAAGGCGCTTGAGCACGGACTCGGTGTCCGCGACGTGCTCCGAGGTGTTGCGGAGGGTATCCACACCATCCCAGACAAACACAGAGGCCAGCATAGGACGGGCGAGCTTACGAATCATGACGTGCTCCATTCATTAGATATGTAAAGACGTTCGCCACACTATAGTACGCGGATTAAACAACAATCGCTGTTACCACCGGCGCTCCCACCACTCTTCCAAGTGCGGGCGCTCTGCGCCCAGGGTGGTGGAGTCTCCATGCCCGGGATGGACAATTGCCTCGTCCGGGTAGACATCAAAAATCCTTTGGGTGACATCCTTGTACAGACGCACGAAGTCTCCCTCCGACGTCGTCTTTCCTACGCCGCCAGGGAAGAGCGAATCGCCAACGAAAAGGTTCGTTACGCCATCGATCTCAACGGCAATCGCGGCGCCACCGGGGGTATGGCCCCGGAGTATGAGGACGGGGAACTCGTGCCCGGCGAAGGGGAGACTGTCACCGTGCTCCAGTTCGACGTCGACAGGCGCCGGCAAAGCTGGGGAGTCAAGGAAAGATGCGTAGTGAGTCGCCCCAGTTTTGTCCAAGACCTCCTCTAGCGCGCGGACATGGTCCCAATGACGGTGCGTGGTCAGAACAGCGGTGATGGTGACTCCGTGATCTTCAGCGAGGGAGAGGAGTGCAGGGGCGTCCGCTGAGGCGTCGATAAGCAAGGCCTCATTACCTGCACAGAGCAGGTAACACTGGTTGTCCATCTCGGAAACGGAAATTTTATGAAGTTCAACCGCGTTGTTCATGTACCCCACCTTACGGGTAGATTCTGATCCAGAACTCCCATAGCCAACATTCTCTTGTGTAGGAAGGCAACAATCAGTGGCTGATCGTTTGGTCGTACGAGGCGCACGCGAGCACAACCTCAAGGGCGTGGATATCGATATCCCGCGCGACAAGCTCGTGGTGTTTACCGGCTTGTCTGGCTCAGGCAAGTCCTCCCTGGCCTTCGACACCATTTTTGCCGAAGGCCAGCGCCGCTACGTGGAGTCCTTGAGCTCTTATGCGCGCATGTTCTTGGGACAGATGGATAAACCGGATGTCGAGTTTATTGATGGATTGTCCCCGGCGGTCTCCATTGACCAGAAGTCCACGAATCACAATCCGCGCTCTACCGTCGGTACGATTACGGAAATCTATGACTACCTGCGCCTGCTCTTCTCCCGTGCGGGCACCCCACACTGCCCGAAATGTGACGCGGTTATTGAGCGCCAAACCCCGCAGCAAATCGTGGACGAGGTTTTAGGCCACGAGGAAAAGCTGAAGTTCCAGGTTCTGGCACCCGTCGTACGCCGCCGCAAGGGCGAGTTTGTGGACTTGTTTAAGGACTTAGCGGCGCAAGGTTACTCCCGCGTGCGTGTCGACGGTGAGCTGCATCAACTGAGCGATCCGCCCAAGCTCAAGAAGCAAATCAAGCACGATATCGACGTTGTGGTGGACCGACTGCAAGTCAAGGCTTCTCAGAAGCAACGCCTTACGGACTCGGTAGAGACGGCGCTGCGGCTTGCCGAAGGCCTCGTGACACTCGACTTTGTCGACCGCGAAGAGCTGACTCACACGTACTCGGAAAAGGCCGCCTGCCCGAATGGCCACACCCTGACCGTGGAAGAGTACGAGCCGCGCGCCTTTTCCTTTAACGCTCCTTTTGGATCCTGCCCGGACTGTGATGGCCTAGGAACGCGCCTTGAGGTGGACGTTGACCTGCTTATCCCGGACCCGGATGCCCCAGCGGTGGAGGCTATTCAACCGTGGACCTCGAGCCCGAATTCGCGTTATTTTGTCAAGCTGGTGGAAGGGCTGGGTAAGACCCTAGGCTTCGATCCGAAAACTCCAGTTTCGGAGCTCACGAAGGAGCAGCGTCACGCACTGATCTACGGATCCGACGTCGAAGTGACGGTGCGCTACAAGAACCGCTACGGCCGCCAGCGCAACTGGAGCGCACCATTCGAAGGCGCGATTGGCTTCCTAGAGCGCAAATTGGAACAGACGGATTCCGAATCGCAGAAGGACCGCCTGTTGCAATACACACGCCGGGTGCCGTGCCCGACCTGTGGTGGTACCCGTCTGAAGCCCGAGATTCTTGCTGTGCGCTTGGCCTCCACTGCGCATGGTGAGCAGTCCATCGCTGGTTTGAGCGCGCTGTCTATCGAAGACGCCGCTGAGTTCCTCGACTCGCTGGTGCTGGGTCACCGGGAGGAAATCATTGCCGGTGCTGTGCTCAAGGAGATTCAGGCCCGTCTGCGGTTCCTGCTTGACGTGGGCTTGAACTACCTCACGTTGGACCGCGGCGCCTCTACGCTCTCTGGCGGTGAGGCGCAGCGTATCCGCCTGGCTACCCAGATTGGTTCGGGCCTAGCAGGAGTGCTCTACGTGCTGGATGAGCCGTCTATTGGCCTGCATCAGCGCGATAATCAGCGTCTCATTAAGACCCTCAAACGCTTGCGCGATATCGGCAACACCCTCATCGTGGTTGAGCACGACGAGGACACCATTCGGGAGGCGGATTGGCTGGTTGACGTCGGACCCCGTGCCGGTGAGTTTGGCGGGCAAGTGGTGTACCAAGGCGAACCGGCCGGCATTGAGAAGGTGGAGGAGTCTCTCACCGGCCAGTATCTCTCTGGGCAGAAAGTGCTCGCCGTACCGGATTCACGCCGTGCGATTGACCGTGACCGCATGCTCAAGGTGGTCGGCGCGCGCGAGAATAACCTGAAGGGGATTGACGTGGAGATCCCGCTGGGCGTCCTCGTGTGTGTCACGGGTGTGTCTGGTTCGGGTAAGTCCACCGTAGTCAACCAGATTCTGGCCAAGACCCTGGCGAACAAGCTCAACCGTGCCCGTCAGGTACCAGGCCGCGCCAAGCGTGTGGAAGGTACTGAACACCTGGATAAGCTGGTGCAGGTAGATCAGAGCCCCATTGGCCGTACACCGCGCTCCAACCCCGCAACGTATACGGGCGTTTTTGACAAGATCCGTAACCTCTTCGCCGAGACCCAAGAGGCGAAGGTTCGCGGTTACAAGCCGGGACGTTTCTCCTTCAACGTCAAGGGCGGGCGCTGCGAGGCCTGCCAGGGTGACGGCACCATCAAGATTGAGATGAACTTCTTGCCGGACGTGTACGTTCCGTGTGAGGTTTGCCAGGGCGCACGCTACAACCGTGAGACTCTCGAGGTTCTCTACAAGGGCAAGAACATTGCCGAGGTCCTCGACATGCCCATTACGGAGGCGGCCGAGTTCTTCGAACCGATCACCTCTATCCACCGTTACCTCAACACCTTGGTCGAGGTGGGATTGGGCTATGTGCGCCTGGGACAGGCAGCCACGACTTTGTCGGGTGGTGAAGCACAGCGCGTGAAGCTTGCCTCTGAGCTTCAAAAACGCACGAAGGGCCGCACGGTTTACATCCTTGATGAGCCCACTACTGGTTTGCACTTCGAGGACATTCGCAAGCTGATGCTCGTTATCCAAAGCCTCGTCGACAAGGGCAATTCAGTCATCATCATCGAGCACAACCTCGATGTCATCAAGGCTGCTGACTGGATTGTTGACATGGGGCCGGAGGGTGGCTCCGGCGGCGGCACTGTCGTGGCTCAAGGTACCCCCGAAGATGTTGCCAAGGTTGAAGGTTCCTACACCGGCAGCTTCCTCAAGGAGGTTTTGTGACCTTTGAAGGAACGGAACGCGGCCGACGCCTCGGCGCCGCGCTGCTGACCGTATGCCTGGCTACGGGCGCGATGGTTAGCGGTTGCTCCAAGCCAGCGGAGAACTCACAAAGCGCTGAAGTAACCTCAGTGCGGGGAGCGAAGGGAACAGATCAAGCCTCCGATTATGACCTGAAAGCTGCTTTGCGCAACGTGATCAGCGAAGTTGAGAATGAGTACCAGGAGTATGACATCCAGGCTGGTGTCGCGGTGGCCGATAGCACTGATGTGGTGCAGGCAGGATTGCCAGGGGAGGAGCCGACGTGGTCCACGGTCAAGGTACCGATTGCCATCGCGGCGCTGCGCGACGGCGCAAGTCCCGACCTTGTGGACTTGGCCATCAAAGAATCGGACAATGATGCCGCCTACGCGTTGTGGTCCCACGTGCAATGGAATGAGGGCGATGCCAGCAGTGCGCTGAAGGAACTTCTGGATGATTATGGCTCCACTGGTGAGCTGGAGGAGCCATTTGGATATTCGCGTTGGTTGCTCAAGGACCAAGCGGTGTTTGGCTCACAACTGCCGTGCATACCTGAAGCTGAATATGTCTACGATGCCATGGATGAGATCGTGGCCTGGCAGGACAACGGTTTGGACAAGCTACCCAACACGCGTGCCAAAGGTGGCTGGGGACTGTCTGAGGAAGACAACGGCTATACGCACCGCCAGGTAGGTGTGCGCGATACCGGTAACGGCGGCTCGATTGGCCTTGCCATCGAAGTCACCATGCCCGGTGAGAGTGCCGACAAGGCCATTCCCGCCTTAAACGTCTTGGCGGCCGGCGTGGATCGTGCCGTTACCGAGGCCCTTGAAGGGGGAGCACTCACTGCCGTAAAGGACTGCGAGCCGAAGGTTGAGACTTCCGCGAGCGTTACGACGAGCAGCACAGCAACAGTGGGTGGATCCGCGGCGACGACTAGCTCTGCCTCGATACGAAGGACGGCGACCAGCGGGGTACCGACCAGCTCCACGTCCGCACGTAGCACCGCTACGAGCACGCCGACACGCACTTCGACACCGCGATTTGGTTCTTAACTCTGCGGGTGTTACTGTTATGGGCACTACCGCCCGTAGCGCCTCCTCCAGGAGGTACTTGGGCCGCAAGCGGAGTTTCTCCCACCCGAAGCCGCGTTGCACATGAGATTACATTCAGTGTGAGCGCAGGATAAAGGTAAAAGAGTAGGCACCACGACAGTGGTGCGTGCTTGTTAGAGACTCCCGGTTGCCAGTGGCACCCGGGATTTATTCGTTTGTGGTCACGGTAGGCGCACTACTAGCCCCCCACAATCGAGGAGAACCACAATCAGCGCTGAAGCTCGCATTAATGAGCGCATCCGAGTACCCGAGGTCCGTCTTGTTGGCCCCGGTGGTGAACAGGTGGGCATCGTCCGCACTGACGATGCTCGCAAGCTCGCATACGAAGCCGACCTTGACTTGGTCGAGGTGGCACCGAACGCGAAGCCGCCCGTAGCCAAAATCATGGATTACGGCAAGTTTAAGTACGAGCAGGCTCAAAAGGCCCGCGAGTCCCGTAAGAACCAGCAGCAAACTGTGGTGAAGGAACAGAAGTTCCGTCCGAAGATTGATGATCACGATTACGAGACCAAAAAGGGCAACGTGGTGCGCTTCCTGGAGAAGGGTTCCAAGGTCAAGGTGACCATCATGTTCCGAGGCCGTGAGCAATCGCGTCCGGAACTTGGTTTCCGCCTGTTGGAGCGTTTGGCTGACGACGTCGCAGAGATTGGCGTTGTGGAGTCGCGCCCCAAGCAGGATGGTCGCAACATGACCATGGTCCTGGGACCTGTCCGCAAAGGCAAGAAGTAGACCACGCTCCACTTAGGATTTAAGGATTTAATTCTCATGAAGCAGAAGACTCACAAGGGCACCGCCAAGCGCATCAAGGTGACCGGCTCCGGCAAGCTGCGCCGCGAGCAGGCTAACCGCCGCCACCTCCTCGAGGGCAAGCCGTCCAAGCGTACCCGTCGCCTGAAGGGCACCGAGGACGTTGCCAAGGCAGACACCAAGCGCATCAAGCGCCTCCTCGGCCGCGCATAGTCAGCGCCGAACTCCCCATCCCCACACACTCACAATCAAGATAAGGAAGTATTACTGTGGCACGAGTAAAGCGCTCAGTTAACGCCAAGAAGAAGCGCCGCGCGATTCTGAAGTCCGCCAAGGGCTACCGTGGCCAGCGTTCCCGCCTCTACCGCAAGGCTAAGGAGCAGTGGCTGCACTCCATGACTTACGCTTACCGCGATCGTCGCGCCCGTAAGTCCGAGTTCCGCAAGCTGTGGATCCAGCGCATCAACGCTGCTGCTCGTATGAACGACATCACCTACAACCGCCTCATCCACGGCCTGCGCCTGGCTGAGATCGAGGTTGACCGCAAGATGCTCGCTGAGCTGGCTGTCAACGACTTCGAGGCTTTCTCCGCTCTGTGTGAGGCTGCAAAGGCCGCACTGCCGGAGGACGTCAACGCTCCGAAGGCTGCCTAAGCGCCTGCCGTAGAAGCATTATCGAGCCCACCGCTCCCATTGTCTGGAGGCGGTGGGCTTTGTGCGTTGTGCGGAGGACCCGGCATGTCGCACTACGGCATGAAGGAAGAAAACATGTCCGAGCGCGCCAAGAAGCAGGGGAAGTCTGCTGGTGTTGCCTACTCTGAGGCCACACCTGCTGCATGGGCAGCACACAACATGGACCGCGACAAGCTGCAGGACATCACCAAGGAGATGCTGAACAGTGATCTTGACCTCGTGATGGCGGCCGGCCACCCCTTCTACAACAATGACCACGAGAAGCTTGATACTCCAGACTACAGCTTCATTTACGAGGAGGATTACGCCAAGCTCTCTGAAGGCAAGCTGGACTGGAACTACTTCGAATCCAACGATGACTTCAAGAGCATGGCCGAAGGCGATGTTGAACCCGACAAGAAATACTGGGTCATCGCGCCGATAGGTTCTACCCTTCAGAATTCCCGCACGGGCGAGGCAGAGGCACCCTATTCGGATGAGCTCAATGATGTCGTTGATCTTCCCACCATGACCACGGGTGCCCTTAATGCTCTGGGCCAAGACGAGGATGGCTTCTCCGTCATGATTGAGGGCGGTGCCATCGACTGGACTGGTCACGGCAACAACCCAGTCCGCGATATTGAAGAGACTCAGGATTTCAACAAGGCTGTTGATGCGGCCATCGAATGGGTAGAGAAGAACTCCTCCTGGGAGGAGACCTTGCTCATCGTCACCGCTGACCATGAAACCGGCTACCTCTCTGGTGCTAATGAGGTGCCGACGGAGAAGAACCCGCAGGCCGATAACAAGTTCAACGCCATGGAAGGTGCCAAGGACGAGGTTGCCCGTCACGGCTGGTACTCCGGTCAGCACACTAACCAGCTCGTCCCATTCTTCTTCAAGGGTGCTGGTGCCGAGGACATCAAGGCACATGCTGCTGGAACTGACCCGGTGCGTGGTGACTTCATTGACAACACCACGGTGGCCAATCTGGTCTTTGATGAGTGGTGGTCCAATGACGCTGCCAAGCCGAGCGAGGATTCCACGACGGAGCAATCTCCTCAGCCCGCACCGTCTGAAGACAACAAGCCCTCCGAGCCCTTCAAGGAGCCAAAGCCAGGGAAGGATGCTGGAAGCAGCAAGAACTTCGGTGCCGGTGTGGCAACAGGCATGGGAATCCTTGCCGCTGTTGTAGCCGCACTCGCTGCGTTTGCGCAGCAGACAGGCTTGGTTAACGTCAACGTAAAGGCACTGACACAACTGGCTCAGCGCGTCGGTTTGCGCTAAGCCTGACGTGTGATTGCACAGGGGGACGGTTCTCGGCACCGTCCCCCTTCCTCATTCCCAGTGCTCTTGCGCAGTCCAGGCGAGCAGAGAAGGACTTTTCAATGCCAAGGTCGGTGGGTACCGTCAAAGCTATGGAACTAGATTTCTCGTCCGCGTTTACTGAACGCACCCCACGCGTGGTCAACGCCGCCAAACTACACCGCGCAGCCAACCGAAGGAAGGCTGATCGTTTCATCATTGAAGGCGAAAACGCTGTGGACGCAGCCGTGTCAACGGGGGCGGCGACGGATGTCTTCGTGACGGAGAAAGCTGCAGAACGCTTCGCACACATCGTGACCACCTGCAGCTACATGGATGTGTACGTGCATCCGATTACTGACAAGGCCGCGAAACACCTCTCGGATACGGCGACGAGCACTGGACTCTTTGCAGTGTGCCGCCCAGTTCTGTGGACCCCCGGCAAGATTCTGGCAGGAAAACCGAAGCTGGTATCTGTCCCGGTACTGACCTCTGAGCCCGGTAACGCGGGAACCCTGATCAGAACGTCTGATGCGATGGGCGCTGATGGAGTTATCTTCGCCGGTGAAACCGTAGATCCTTTAGGCTGCAAGGTAGCGCGCGCTTCAGCAGGTTCGCTCTTCCACATTCCTGTAGCCCGTGACCCCAACATCAAGGACGTGCTGGGTAAACTACGTGCTTCCGGGATGCAGGTGCTAGCTACGGCTGCCGATGGCGAGGTAGACCTAGCTGATGCAGACCTGTCACAGCCCACGGCATGGCTGTTTGGCAACGAAGCGCATGGTTTGGGGGATCTCAAGGATGAGGCGGACATGCGCGTGCGCATTCCCATCCTCGGCCGCGCTGAGTCTTTGAACCTTGCTACGGCAGCCAGCATCTGCCTCTACGAGTCCGCCAAGCAGCAGGCAAACTAGCCTCGTTATCGCAGGAGGGCTGGTGGCCACACGAGTCAGGCAGCACGGTAAGATGGCTGCCGTTAGTTTTCGTGCGAGAAGAAGGTAATTTAGGCACGTGTCCGACACACCTCAGATCGAATTGACCGAAGAGGCCCTCGAGGCAGCCGCGCAGAAGGCCATCACCGCCTTTGAAGCTGCACATGACCTTGAGGAGCTCACCGCTGCCCGCCGCGAGCACCTCGGAGACAGCGGCTATATTCCGCAGGCCCGACAGTCCTTAGGGCAACTGCCCAAGGATCAGCGCAAGGATGCTGGCCGCGCGGTGAACATGGCCCGCGGCAAGGTAGAGAAGTCCTTTTCACAGATTCGTGAAGTCCTTGAGCAGCAGGCCCGCGCCGCCCAGCTCAAGGCGGAGAAGGTTGACGTCACGATTCCGACGACCCGCGCGCAGACCGGTGCACTCCACCCCATTACCGCGTTGTCCGAGCGCATTGCCGACATTTTCGTGGGCATGGGTTGGGAAATCGCTGACGGCCCTGAGGTGGAAGCTGAGTACTTCAATTTCGACGCCCTCAACTTCAAGCCGGACCACCCAGCTCGTACACTGCAGGACACCTTCCACGTGGGCCAGGAAGGTTCCAAGCAGGTGCTGCGCACGCACACTTCTCCGGTGCAGGTACGGACCATGTTGGAGCGCGATGTACCTCTCTACATCGCTTGCCCGGGGCGAGTTTTCCGCACTGATGAGCTGGATGCTACCCACACTCCGGTCTTCCACCAGGTGGAGGGCCTCGCCGTGGATAAGGGCCTAACTATGGCCCACCTGCGTGGCACCCTGGAGCACTTGGCCAAGGTCCTCTTCGGCCCGGAGACCACCACTCGCATGCGCGTGAACTACTTCCCGTTCACTGAGCCCTCCGCTGAGATTGACGTGTGGTTCCCCAACAAGAAGGGCGGCGCCGGCTGGATTGAGTGGGGCGGCTGCGGCATGGTCAACCCCAACGTGCTGCGTGCCGTGGGCATCGACCCGGAGGAATACACCGGCTTCGCCTTCGGCATGGGCCTGGAGCGTACATTGCAGTTCCGCAATGGTTTGACCGATATGCGCGACATGGTCGAAGGCGATGTCCGCTTCACCCTGCCCTTCGGTGTGCAGGCATAAGAACCCAGAAAGGATAGAGAAGAAACAATGCTTATTTCCCAAGACTGGGTCACCCGCATCCTAGGCTCCGCACATTCTGATTGGACCGTGTCTTCTGAGGAGCTCGATTCCGGCTTCGTCCGCGTGGGCTTTGAAACCGAAGGTTACGAGGCGCTCCCGGAGACCACTGGTCCGCTTGTCATTGGCCAAGTTGTCGAGATTGAAGAACTTACCCAGTTCAAGAAACCAATCCGTTACTGCCAGGTCAACGTTGGCCAGGCAAACGGCACTGGTGAGTTGCAGGGCATTATCTGTGGTGCCCGCAATTTCCGTCTCAACGACTATGTCGTGGTCTCTCTGCCGGGAGCTGAGCTGCCGGGTGGCTTTAAGATTGCCGCACGTGAGACCTACGACCACATCTCGAATGGCATGATGTGTTCCGCCGCCGAGCTCGGTTTCGGCCCGAAGGCTGATGGCATCATTGTCCTTGGTGATGAGGTCGCGGACAAGGTAGGGCAGGACGCCCGCCCGATTATCGGCTTGGCTGACACCGTCTTCGATGTCAACATCACCCCAGACCGCGGTTATGCGCTGTCCGCCCGTGGCCTTAGCCGTGAAATTGCCTCGGCCTTCGATCTCACCTTCCCGGACGTGGCTCAGGACCCGAGCGTGGCCGGTGTTGATACCACGGCAGTTCCGGAGGCACAGGGCACGCTTATCGACGTTGACCTGCGCGACGAAACTAAGGCCCAGCGTTTTGGCCTGCGCAAGGTGTCAAACATCGATCCGACTGCACGCACCCCGTTCTGGATGGAGCGCGAGCTTATGTTGTCCGGTCAGCGCAGCGTCAACGTTGCCACCGACGTCACTAACTACGTCATGCTGCTCCTTGGTGCCCCGATGCATGCCTTCGACGCCAACGTCGTGAGCGGAGATCTTGTGGTCCGCAATGCTGCGGAAGGGGAGAAGTTCGAAACACTCGACCACGTCACACGCGAGCTGTCCGCCGGTGATGTGGTGATTTGCGATGACAACGGTATCCAGTCCCTGGCTGGTGTGATGGGTGGAACGACCTCCGAGGTCTCCGATGCGACCACGGACGTCTACTTCGAATCCGCTATCTGGGATCCGATTACTGTGGCCCGTACCTCGCGTCGCCACAAGCTGTCGTCGGAGGCCTCCCGCCGCTTTGAGCGTGGTGTTGACCCCGCCATTGTGGAGATCGCCCTCGACGTAGCCTGCGCGTTGCTGCAACAGATCGCCGGTGGCACTATCGAAGCCGGCCGCACGCTCGTGGGGGACATCGCCAAGCGCGAGCCCATTACCCTACGTACCACCAAGCCCAGCGAGTACGCCGGTGTGGAGTACTCCCGCGAGACCGTCGTGACGCGTCTTGAGGAGGTCGGTTGCACTGTCATCGATAACGGTGAGACCCTCGAGGTCACCCCGGCGACGTGGCGCACTGACATCGGCATGGACGTGGACCTTATCGAAGAAATTCTGCGCCTCGAAGGTTTGGAGGATATTCCCACCGTTCTTCCTACCCCGGCAGGTGGTCGCGGATTAACCCCAGCACAAAAGCGCCGCCGCGCTATCGGCCACGGCCTGGCTTATGCAGGTTATGCCGAAGTGCTGCCGTCACCGTTCGTCGCCAACGACACCTTTGATACGTGGGGTCTGGATAAGGACGATGCTCGCCGTCGGACCGTTGCCGTTCAGAACCCACTGGAAGCAGACAAGGCAGTGCTGTCCACAACGCTGCTTCCCAACATGCTGGAGGCGATTGCCCGCAACGTTGCCCGTGGTCGCCATGACCTTGCGCTTTTTGGTCTCCAACAGGTGGCCTTTAGGCGCGCAGAAGCCTCGCCGATGCCGTCGGTCGAATCTCGCCCGTCTGACGAGGTTGTGGCTGAGCTGCTGGATACCTTGCCGGAGCAACCGCTGCACGTGGCAACGGTGGCCACCGGCAATATTGAGCACGAGGGGCCGTGGGGAGCAGGACGTGCTTACAGCTATGCCGATGCCATCGAGTCCGCCCGCCAGGTGGCTCGTGCCGCTGGCGTCGATGTAACTGTGAAGGCAGCGGAGCAACTGCCGTGGCACCCGGGCCGCTGTGCGGCCATCGTGGTGGCCGGACAAGACGGTGAAGAGAACATCGTAGGCTACGCAGGTGAGCTGCACCCGCAGGTCCTCGAGGCGCTTGAGCTTCCGCCGCGTACTTGTGCCATGGAGCTTGACGTCACCGCATTGCCTCTGGATGAGAAGTTCCCGGCACCGGTACTGTCCTCGTTCCCGGCGCTGCATCAGGACATTGCTCTGGTCGTCGATGAGGAGACTCCCGCTGAGCAGGTTCGCCTGGTGGTTGAAGAGGGCGCCGGTGAGCTTCTGGAGTCTGTGGAACTCTTCGATGTCTTCCGTGGCGAGCAGCTTGGTGAGGGCAAAAAGTCCCTAGCGTTCCAGCTGCTCTTCCGTGCCGGTGACCGCACGCTGACGGATGATGAGGTTAACGAGCACCGACTTGCCGCTGCTGAGCTGGCAAAGCAGCGCTTGGGTGCTGAGATGCGCGCCTAACGCTTAACCCTAGCGGCTGGTATGGGGCGGCCGGGAGAATCTCGGAGGACGCCGAGGGTCGGGGAGCGATCCCCTTCCCATGGCGCAGGTGTGGGCTGGGCCATAAGCTAAGCGGCACAGCGTTTCCCACACTGAAAGGATTATCCTCGCTATGCGATTTGTTTCTCGTCTTGCCGCCACTGCCGCAATCGGCAGTGCTTTGGCTGTCGCGCCTTTGGCCTCAGCCAACCCCACACACGGTTTTTCAAACGCCGATGGCACAGTAACCTGCGATGCCACCAACGTCAACGGCACCTACATCAGCTGCCTTTCCTCTGGTGCACGAGAAACCCGTCCAGAGTGCAACCCGCCGAACGAGTTGGTTCCACAGTTCAGCTACTACGCCGGCCGTTCTCACGCCGGATGCTGGAACCAAGGCATGGTGGCTGAACAGTTCAAGCACCTGCAGCCGGGCCAGATTCACCAGTTCAACGAGGTGACCGTCGTGGCCGATAACCAGGGCGGCCTGCACTTTGTGGGCCCCAAGGGCTACTTGGGTTACGCCGGCAAGAAGGCGGTCTCGGGCCCTGAAGGTATGGGCTCCATCTCCTCCCGCGCCTTCTAAGTCGCCCCTTATACATTCCCTATCCCTTTTCGACTTTCCTTTCCTTCACCAACACCCGGAAAGATCCACGCTCAAAGTGGTGATTTCCGGGTGTTGGTGATCTTAAGATGAGATAAACAGGGATCCGATTCGCTGAATAACATACGGTCCACTGCATTATTTGCTAGGGTGAGCTCCATGACTATTTCAGTAGCAATCGCAGGAGCCACAGGGTACGCAGGCGGTGAAATCCTGCGCCTGTTGCTCTCTCACCCGGCCTATCTCTCCGGCGAACTGCGTATCGGCACACTTGCCGGGCATTCCAACGCGGGGCAACACGTGTCTGAACTCATGCCGCATCTGCCGCAGTTGGCAGACCGCGTCATTGAGGACACCACGCCAGAAACTCTCGCCGGACACGACATCGTATTCCTCGGCCTGCCCCATGGTCACTCAGCAGAGATTGGCAGGCAGCTAGGGGAGTCCGTCACTGTGATCGACTGTGCAGCGGATTTCCGGCTGCGCAATAAAGCTGATTGGGATGCCTACTACGGCGGAGACTATGCCGGCTCATGGCCATATGGCATACCGGAGGTCCCCGGCAACCGTGAGAAACTTCAGAGCAGCAACCGAGTTGCCGTGCCGGGGTGTTTCCCCACCGCGATAACCCTAGGCGCCTTGCCGGCAGTGGCGAAGAAGCTCATTGAGCCAGAGCTTTCCATCATCGCGATTACGGGCGTTTCCGGAGCTGGAAAGAAGGCGTCAGTTGCCCAGCTGGGCGCGGAAACCATGGGAAACCTCAAAGCCTATAAGCCTGGAGGAACCCATCGACACACACCCGAGGTCGTCCAGAACTTGCAGCCATTCACCGACGACACTGTATCGGTGAGCTTCACACCCGTCCTTGCCCCGCTGCCCCGCGGCATCCTGGCAACGATCACGGCGCCGCTCAAGGGGGACGTCGATAAGCGCAGCGTCCATGAGGTCTTCCGTAACTATTACGCTGACGAGCCCTTCTGTCACGTGTTGGACGAAGGAAAGCAGCCGGAAACGCAGAACGTCGTCGGCACCAACATGGTTCATATCCAAGCGCACGTGGATGAGAAAGCACAGCGCCTGATTATTACCGCCGCGCTGGACAATCTATGCAAAGGCACTGCGGGTGCGGCCGTCCAGTGCATGAACCTGACCCTGGGGTGGGATGAAACTCTTGGTCTTCCGCAAGCGGCCGTGGCGCCTTAAGCCCCACCGCAAAGCCTCGAGTACTACCTCTCACATTTTCAAGGAGACACACTGATGATTACCACTCCCGCTGGTTTCATTGCTGGAGCAACAACTGCTGGAATTAAGCCCTCTGGCAAGCCCGATATGGCGCTCGTCATTAACCAAGGTCCCAATTATGATGCCGCAGCCGTGTTTACCCGAAACCGTGTGGTTGCCTCCCCCGTGAAGCTTTCCCGTGAGGCGGTGGCAAATGGTCAACTTCAGGCGGTCATTTATAACTCCGGAAATGCTAACGCCTGCAACGGCGTGCAGGGCGATAACGATGCTGCGGCCATGGTGGCGGCGGTATCCGAACGAACTGCTATCCCGGCTGCTGACATCGCTGCATGTTCGACGGGTCTGATTGGTGAAGTGCTGCCGATGGACAAGGTCCTGGCTGGTATTGAAGATGTGGCAGGCAACCTCGGTGCGGAAAAGGCACATGGAAACGCGGCCGCGGAGGCCATCATGACGACCGATACGGTGGTCAAGGAAGCAACCTTTTCCGGCAATGGCTGGAGCATAGGTGCGATGGGCAAAGGCGTAGGTATGATGGCGCCGTCCCTCGCCACCATGTTGGTGTGCCTGACTACCGACGCTTCCGCCAGTTCACAAGCCCTTCAGTCAGCGCTGCGCAAGGCATGTGACCTGACCTTTAATACGTTGGATGTGGATGGTTCGACCTCGACCAATGACACGGTCATCATTATGGCTTCGGGTGCATCGAGCGTCGAACCAAGTCAAGAGGAATTGGACGCTGCGGTTCTTGCTGTGTGCTCCGATATTGCGGATCAACTGCAGGCCGATGCCGAAGGCGTGACCAAGCGCGTCACGATCACGGTGGAAGGCACGGCTAATGACGAACAAGCACTCAACGCTGCGCGTACCTTAGGGCGCGACAACCTCTTCAAGTGCGCCATGTTCGGCTCTGATCCGAACTGGGGCCGCGTGCTTGCAGCAGTCGGCATGGCAGACGCTGACATGGATCCAGACAATATTTCGGTTTTCTTCAACGACCAGGCGGTGTGTCTTGGGTCCACCGGTGCCCCCGGTGCCCGCGATGTGGACCTTTCCGGGACGGATATTGATGTCCGCGTAGATCTAGGCACCGGTGGCCCAGGTTCGGCCTTCGTGCGGACTACTGACCTTTCCCACGATTACGTGGAGATCAACTCCGCGTACAGCTCGTAGAGCCCAACAGAGGAGTAGTGATGATTCAAGGATTGACGAGTGCGGACCGCGCCACTGTGCTCGCGGAAGCACTACCGTGGCTGCAGCATTACCGCGACAAAATTGTCGTGGTGAAGTACGGCGGCAACGCCATGGTGGATGAATCGTTGAAGGCAGCCTTTGCCGCTGACATGGTGTTCCTGCGCACCGTAGGAGCGAAGCCCGTCGTCGTGCACGGAGGTGGGCCGCAGATCAACGAGATGCTGGGCAAGCTGGGCATTGAGGGCGAATTCAAAGGTGGGTTCCGGGTCACCACGCCGGAAATTGTGGACGTGGTACGCATGGTGCTCTTTGGCCAGGTGGGGCGCGGTCTGGTTAATCTCATCAACTCCCATGGCCCCTATGCCGTGGGAACATCCGGTGAGGATGCTGGACTGTTTAGTGCCCGCAAGCGCCTCGTGGACGTCGATGGCGTGCCGACTGACATCGGAATGGTGGGCGAGATTGTGGACGTTAACCCCGAAGCCGTTATGGACATTATCGAAGCCGGGCGGATACCGGTGGTCTCCACTATTGCGCCCGGCCAGGATGGCGAGGTCTACAACATCAACGCGGACAGTGCAGCAGGTGCGCTAGCCACGGCATTGGGCGCGGAGCGCCTCGTCATTCTCACCAACGTGGAAGGGTTGTATACCGACTGGCCTAACCGCGATTCATTGGTGTCCAAGATTGAAGTTGCGAAACTCAGAACCCTGCTGCCGGGACTAGATTCTGGAATGATTCCCAAAATGGAGTCCTGCCTGATGGCGGTGGAGGGCGGTGTCAATGCCTCCCATGTCATTGACGGCCGCATTGCCCACGCCGTTCTTCTGGAGCTGCTCACCATGGGCGGCATCGGAACGATGGTGCTGCCCAATGAGTATAAGCGCGAGGACTATCCCGAGGGGACGGTCTTTAGGAAGGACGATACACAGTGACTGAGCACAAGAAACTTACCGAACGGTGGGGCGAGGTTCTGAGCAACACCTACGGCACTCCGCCGGTTGCCTTGGTGTCCGGTCGCGGCTCCACAGTCACCGATGAGGACAGCAAGGACTATATCGACCTGCTGGCGGGCATCGCGGTGAGCTCATTGGGATATGCCCACCCCGCCATCGTGGAGGCAGTAAGTACGCAGGTAGCCACGCTGGGGCATGTTTCTAACCTCTTTGCCAGTGCACCGGTAGTGGAAACCGCCACCAAGCTCCTCGAAAAGCTGGGGGACAACGATGCCCGCGTGTTTTTCTCTAACTCGGGCGCTGAGGCAAACGAAGCAGCCTTTAAGCTCGCACGCCTGACTGGGCGCCGCCGCATCCTCGCAGCGCACCACGGTTTCCATGGCCGCACGATGGGGTCGCTGGCTATGACTGGTCAGCCGGGCAAGCGTAAGGCCTTCGAACCTTTTCCGGGCGGAGTGGAGTTCTACACCTATGGTGATATTGACTACCTCACTACGTTGGTAGAGCAGGATCCAGAGAACACTGCCGCCATCATCCTAGAGCCTATACAGGGCGAGACCGGCGTGATTCCGGCGCCTGAGGGCTTCTTGACTGCTGTGCGTGAACTGTGTGACGAGCACGGCATCCTCATGATCGTCGACGAGGTCCAGACCGGCGTGGGACGTACCGGGGATTTCTTTGCTTTCCAACACGAGGATGTTCTCCCAGACGTTATTACTATGGCCAAAGGTTTGGGCGCTGGTATGCCGATTGGGGCCACGATTGCGCGAGGACACGCACAGGGACTATTTACCCCTGGAAGTCACGGGACCACCTTTGGGGGAAATCCGGTGTCCTGCGCGGCCGCGGCGGCGGTACTGGATTGTGTTGATGAGTCCTTCCTCAACGAGGTCACGCGGAAAGGCCAGTGGTTGGCACACGAGGTGGGAAACTCCCCGGTTGTCTCTTCTGTGCGTGGGCGAGGGCTTATGCTAGGTGTTGTATTAAATAAACCGGTGGCGAAGGAGGCTGCGGCCGTGGGATTACAGCACGGACTCATCCTCAACGCCCCGAGCAGCGAGGTCCTTCGATTGACCCCGCCGCTGGTGATTACTGATGACGAACTCGCGCAGGCAGTTGGCCGCCTGCATAAAGTATTGGAGGAAGTTGGATGAGTCCACGCCATTTCCTGGCTGATGACGACCTCACACCGCAGGAGCAGGTCGAGGTTCTTGACCTTGCCCTGAAACTCAAGCAGGACCCCTTTTCCGCGCGTCCGCTTGAGGGGCCGAAGTCGGTAGCGGTGCTGTTCGATAAGACGTCGACCCGCACGCGTTTTTCCTTCGAGGCGGGTATCGCCGCATTGGGTGGTCACGCTATCGTCACCGAAACCAAGTCCACCCAGATGGGCAAAGGTGAGACCTACCAGGACACCGCTGCGGTGCTATCCCGCTTCGTGGAGGCCATCGTGTGGCGCACCTATGCGCACCAGAATCTCCTTGACATGGCGGAAACCTCCACTGTTCCCATCGTGAATGCTCTCTCTGATGACCTGCATCCGTGCCAGATTCTGGCGGATTTGGTGACCTGCCGCGAGAACTTCGGGGACCTAGCCGGCCGCAAGGCCGTGTACTTGGGCGATGGCAACAACAACATGGCGAACTCCTACATGCTCGGCTTTGCCACCGCTGGTATGGAAATGGTCATCATTGCTCCGGAAGGTTTTCAGCCGCAGCAGCAGTTTGTTGACCGTGCACGCCAGCGCGGTGACGTGACAGTGACAGATTCCCTCGCGGCACTTGAGGGCGCTGACGTCGTCATCACGGATACGTGGGTATCGATGGGGCAGGAGGACGATGGAAAAGATCGCCGAACCCCGTTCCTGCCATATCAGGTCAACGCTGAGGCCATGGCCCGTGCCAAAGAGGATGCTATCTTCTTGCACTGCTTGCCGGCGTACCGCGGAAATGAGGTGACTGCTGAGGTCATCGATGGCCCCCAGTCCCGTGTCTTCGACGAGGCGGAGAATCGCCTTCACGCCCAGAAGGCGCTATTGGTATGGCTTCTGGCTCACCAGGAGGAGAATTAATTCTTATGACTACAACGCCCACGACGCGTAATGCACGCCAAGCCAAGATTTTGGAGATTCTTGACCGTACCCGAGTGACCAGTCAGGTGCAGCTCTCAGAGCTGCTTCTCGACGAAGGCATTGACATCACACAAGCCACCTTGTCACGCGATCTAGATGAGCTGGGCGCCAAGAAGGTCAAGCGGGATGGGGGTCGCTCCTTCTATGTCGTGGGCGGAGAGCTGGAGCAATTCGAAGACCAGCTCAATGGCCCGAGGGAGAAGCTTCGTCGCATGCTCGACGAGCTTGTGGTTTCCCATGACTACTCGGGGAATATTGCCATGCTGCGCACGCCGGCTGGTGCTGCGCAGTACCTTGCTTCGTTCATTGATCGTGTTGGCTTGCCCGACGTCGTGGGCTGTATCGCCGGTGATGACACTATCTTCATTCTCGCGCGTGAGGACGTCGGCGGGCGCGAACTGGCGGAGAAACTTACCAGCCGCAGCATTTAACATTTATACGTAAGTTTGTATAATATAAATCTGATCGACTTCATAGCACTCTGTATGACTCGAAGGAGCAACTCACTATGACTGCACGTGTTGTGCTTGCCTACTCTGGCGGACTGGATACTTCCGTTGCCATCCCTTACCTGGCCAAGATGACCGGTGGTGAGGTCATTGCCGTGTCCCTCGACTTGGGCCAGGGCGGCGAGGACATGGAGTCCGTGCGCCAGCGTGCTCTTGACTGTGGTGCTGTCGAATCCATCGTCGTGGACGCCAAGGACGAGTTCGCCGAAGAGTACTGCCTGCCTACTATCAAGGCCAACGGTATGTATATGAAGCAGTACCCGCTGGTATCTGCCATCTCTCGCCCCCTCATTGTTAAGCACCTCGTTGAGGCTGCGCAGGAACACGGCGGCACCCACGTCTCCCACGGCTGCACCGGTAAGGGCAACGATCAGGTCCGCTTTGAGGTGTCCTTCCGTGCACTCGACCCGGCGTTGGAGATCATCGCGCCGGCTCGTGACTACGCCTGGACCCGTGATAAGGCCATCGCCTTCGCCGAGGAAATTAACCTGCCGATCGAGCAGTCCGCTGCCTCTCCGTTCTCCATTGACCAGAATGTGTGGGGTCGCGCGGTCGAGACCGGCTTCCTGGAGGACCTGTGGAACCCGCCGACAAAGGACCTCTACGCCTACACCGAGCAGCCGGACCTGGGCAATGCTCCGGACGAGGTCACCATCACCTTCGACAAAGGTGTGCCGACCGCCATTGATGGCAAGCCGGTAACCGTGCTCGAAGCCATTGAGGAGCTCAACCGCCGTGCCGGTGCCCAGGGCATTGGCCGCCTCGACATGGTGGAAGACCGCCTCGTGGGCATTAAATCCCGTGAGGTCTATGAGGCCCCGGGCGCCATGGTGCTCATCAAGGCCCACGAGGCTCTCGAGGACGTCACCGTTGAGCGTGAACTGGCTCGCTACAAGCGCTTGACCGACGCCCGCTGGTCCGAAGAAGTCTACGACGGCCTGTGGTTCTCCCCGCTGAAGCGTTCGCTGGACGCCTTCACCGAATCCACCCAGGAGAATGTGACCGGCGATATCCGCATGGTCCTCCATGCAGGTACCGCCACCGTCAATGGCCGTCGTTCCGGCCAGTCGCTGTACTCCTTCGACCTGGCTACCTATGACACGGGCGATACCTTTGACCAGACCGCAGCGAAGGGCTTTGTCCAGCTGCACGGCCTATCCACCCAGATCTCTAACCAGCGTGACCGCGACGGCGGTTTCCCCACCGGTAAGTAAGGAAATAATGCACAAGACCAACGAGGGTGCCCTGTGGGGCGGCCGCTTTTCTGGTGGCCCCTCTGAGGCGATGTTCGCCCTGTCCGTATCTACCCACTTCGACTGGGTCCTTGCCCCGTATGACGTTCTGGCCTCCAAGGCCCACGCCAAGGTGCTGCATAAAGCCGGGCTGCTTTCCGACGCTGACCTGGACACCATGCTCAGCGGCCTCACCGAGCTAGGGGAGAAGGTGGCCTCTGGCGAATTCAGCCCGCTGCCCACCGACGAGGATGTCCACGGCGCTATGGAGCGCGGGCTTATCGACATCGTTGGGCCTGAGGTCGGCGGCCGCCTTCGCGCCGGTCGCTCCCGCAACGACCAAGTGGCAACGTTGTTCCGCATGTGGGTCCGTGATGCTGTGCGCGATATCGCCCTTCAGGTCGCTGACCTCGTCGATGCACTCGTGGGTCAGGCGGAGGCTCATCCGGATGCCATTATGCCGGGAAAGACACACTCCCAGGCAGCACAGCCGATTCTTCTGGCACACGAGCTGCTTGCTCATGCCCAGCCACTGCTGCGCGATATTGAGCGCCTGCAGGACCTGGACAAGCGCTTGGCGGTTTCGCCATATGGTTCCGGCGCGTTGGCGGGGTCCTCGCTGCACTTGGACCCTGAGGCCATTGCGGAAGAATTAGGTTTCGATGCGTCGGCCGAGAACTCTCTCGACGGCACTGCCTCCCGCGACTTCGCGTCGGAGACCGCTTTTGTCCTCGCCCAGATTGCCGTAGACATGTCTCGCCTTTCGGAGGAGATCATTTACTGGTGTACCCCGGAGTACGGCTACGTCACTCTGGATGATGCCTGGTCTACGGGTTCGTCGATCATGCCGCAGAAGAAGAACCCGGATGTTCCGGAACTGACCCGTGGCAAGACCGGCCGGCTCATTGGCAATCTCACCGGGTTACTGTCCACGCTTAAGGCACAGCCTTTGGCCTACAACCGCGACCTGCAAGAAGACAAGGAACCCATCGTGGATTCCGTGGCGCAGCTTAACCTGCTCCTTCCGGCCATGACTGGCCTCGTGGCCACGCTGACGTTCCACGAGGATCGCATGCGTGAGCTGGCCCCGCGTGGTTTCACCTTGGCTACCGACTTGGCTGAGTGGATGGTGCGCCAGGGTGTGCCTTTCCGCGAAGCTCACGAGGCTTCCGGCGCCTGCGTCCAGCTCGCGGAAGCCCGCGGCGTGGACTTGGTGGATCTCACAGATGAGGAGCTGAGGGGCGTCGACAAGCGCCTGCTCCCCGAAGTCCGCGATGTGCTCACCATTGATGGGGCAGTGGCATCGCGCGCTACCAAGGGCGGCACCGCCGGTGTACGTGTAGCCGAACAGCGCGAGCGGGTCAAGGAGCTTTCCGCTGAAGCTCGTGACTGGGCAACAACGCCGCTGCGCTAGGCACAACAGTTTCTGCAACCGCATGGTCTCAGGGCCATGCGGTTCGTGTATTGGGGGACTTTTGTGGGGGTGAGTGCGTGTGAAGTTCAGCGGTGGTGCCCGCCACTCTTTATGATTTAGGTCATGAGCAGCCCATCGTCGAAAGGACGCAGCAAGTCTTTCGTGGCCGCCGTGGTTTTCCTTGTGATTGCTGTGGCATCAATCGTCATCGGGCGTGGGGGAATCTCGATGCCGAGTTTTGGTACCTCAGGGGACGTGCAGCACATTACGGGTGCTATTAGCCCGGAGCAGGAGATCTTTTTCCAGGATCCGGACACGATTAAGGCTCTGAAGAAGCACGATATTGAGCTTGAATTGGATGTGTATCCAGCGCAGGAGATGATGGGGCTTATTGATGGCTCAGGCAAACAGTATGACTTCTATATGCCGGAGCTCGATGGAGCAGCTCGCACCCTTGAAGTGTGGGACGTGAATTCGGCAAACACTAAGCCAGACGGCCCCTCGAAGGAGGTCTTTTCCACTCCGCTTATTGCACTCGTGCATAGCGACCTCGTCGAGGACATGAAGGCGCACGACCTGGTGAAGGATACCGGCGGCCAGAAATCGTTGAACCTGTACACACTCGTAGAGATGTCCCAGAACGGAACCCGGTGGCGGGATATTAGCCCATCCTTTGGGTCACCCCGAGTGGTGGACGTAGCGGTACCTCGGATAACCGAGTCTAATGCGGCGCTGCGCTATGCCAGTGTGGTGCGTTTGGCGGGTATGGCAGTGGCCGCACAAGAGCATGGTAAGGGAGATACCGCACAGCTGGACGAGCTAGCTCAGGAGAGCATGCATCGACTTATCGCGGACCAAGGCTACGGCGAGACCACGTCCCAGGGAATGCTTGATGCTTTCTTGCGTGTGGACAAAGGGGAGATGCCGATGGTGCTGACGACTGAGGAACAGTATCTGCGCCAAGTTAGCGGTGGCAAAGACATGTCGCAGTACACGCCGTTGCTGTTGAGCCCGCCGGCGTCGCTCATCAGCACGGTGGTTCCTCGCACGGAGAAGGGTGCTGTGCTTGCTGATGCACTGGGGGATGACAAGGCGCAGGAGGCGGCGGCCCAGTTGGGCCTGAGGACAAAGACAGCCAGATTCTTTGCCCAATTTGCCGAGAAACAGGATTATGGCATTCCCGTGATAGTCAATGAGGACAGTCCTAAAATGTGGGATTATTACGAGGGATTCCTGCAGGAATTCGGATAGGTACCGGCAGTGACATCATCAGGAAGGTTGATGCGAATGTTTCGCCCAGTAAAAGTGCTGATTGCTGTGATGAGCGCGATGGCCTTGACAGCATGCGGTGTGGAGGATTTGCTCGACGAGCCATTAACGCCAGGATCCGGTTCTTCCTTTAACGGCGATCTCAGCATCGTAGCGGCAACGGAGCTGAAGCCATTGGAGCCGGTGCTTGACGACGCCTCCCGAGACCTCGGCTTCGACATCTCTATGACGACCGAAGACGGCACGCTCGCCAATTCCCGCACTCTCAAGCAGGGCGGATTCGATGGTTCCTACGACGCTACGTGGTTTGCCACCAACCGTTTTGCACGCATCATTGGTGCTGATAGCAAACTGGGCAAGGAATTCAGTGTCGCGCGTTCCCCAGTGGCTCTTGGCGTGCAGTCCTCCGTGGCTAAAGAGCAAGGCTGGACCACCGCGCAGCCGACATGGCAGGACATCGCAGATTCTGGCATTACCTTCGGAATGACGGATCCGACGACGTCTAATTCGGGCTTTTCAGCGCTGTCTGCGGCGACAACTGCGTTTGCTGATACCGGCCGTGCCCTGTCAGAAAAGGACATCCGCCAGGCCACGGGCAAAGTCCAGAAGCTCTTCAGCAACCAGACGTTGACGTCAGGGTCCTCAGGCTGGTTGGCGGATCGTTTCCGCGAGCATCCTGAGCAGGCAGATGCGATTTTCAATTATGAGTCTGTGCTGTACCAGCTGAAAGATGAAGGCGTGGACCTCGAAGTGGTTATTCCTTCCGATGGTGTCATCTCTGCTGATTATCCTTTGTCTGCTCTGGCTAGCTCGAAAAATAACGACGCCGAAGGAAAGGTACAGGCGCTCGCTGAATGGTTTGGTGAGCACCCAGAGAAGCTCAAGGACTACCACTTGCGAGTCGATGACTCGGATCTACCTGGCACGGTCTTTGAGCTGCCTTATCCGGCCAATGAGAAGACCGTGGACGCCCTGGGTGACGCGTTTGCTCACGAACTGCGAAACCCCGGTAGTACTGCCTTGGTTCTTGATACTTCGGGTTCGATGGAAGGCGAGCGCATTGAACTCCTGAAGAGCAGCTTGCGCCCGCTTATCGACGGCTCCGCTGACGGCGCCCCAGATGGTGAAGGTCAAGTAGCCTTCCGAAACCGTGAACAGATTAAGCTCATCCCGTATTCTTCCGAGCCACAACAGCCCACGCGCGCACGTGTAGACAAGGACAATCCGGCGACGACCAAGGAGCTCGCTGACCGTGTTGACCGCCTCGTGGCTGATGGCGATACCGCCACGTTCGAAGCTGTTATCAATGCGCTCGACGAGGTAGACACCACCAACGGTGATATTGGAACCGTGGTCCTTATGACAGACGGGGAAGTCACGCGCGGGCGTACATTCGCCCAGTTTAAAAACGATTATGAGCAACTTCCCCCGGAGAAGCAGGAGATTCCTGTCTTCGTCATCTTGTATGGTGAAGCCAATATCCAGGAGATGCAAGAACTGGCAGAACTTACCGGCGGCAAGACATTTGATGCGCTCAACGGTGATCTTGCTGCGGCCTTCGAAGAAATTCGCGCCTACCAGTAGACACACTCCGCTTAGTCCCAGGAGGATCTCAATCCCATGAACGCCCTTAACTCACGCAAAATCGCCGTCGGTGTTGTGGTGACCGCACTTGTCGTGGTCCTGCATGTTCTCACCGGTGGTGGCTTGGGCTTTCTCTGGCCAGTCGTGGCCGTCTGTGCCGGAGCTGCAGCAGGACTGGTAACGCCCCCGAAGCAGGCAAAGGCTATCGAAGCTCCAAAGTCGGGCCCGGGGGAGCTCACCAGTACGTTGGAGGGAGTTCGGTATGCATTGGGGCGTCGCCAAGTGCCAGGCCCCGTGCAACGCGCGTGGGACTCGTTTGATGATTCGGCGCTGTGGGTGCTGAACAATTGGCGCCGACTCAATGACGCGCCACACCAGCAAGCGCTGGTGCGGGACATGATTGAAGAGCACTCCACAGAGCTGGTCAAGTCCTACCTTGAGGTAACGGATTTGAAGAACCCGGCAGCGGTGAAAGAGATGAGCGAATCGCTCGACATTCTCGCGCGGGAGATGGGGGAGATTCGCGACGCCATCTCACAAAACTCGGTACGCAACCTACGCAACCATTCCATGGCGCTCAAACTCGAGTATGGCGGGATACTTCCCTCCGTCGAATCTAAGGAGGTGTAGGGTTAGCGGTTATGAGTCTCGATCCGAAGCTGCTCGACATACTGGTGTGTCCGCAGGATAAAGGTCCGTTGAATTATCTGGCCGAAGAACAGGTCTTGGTGAACGAACGCCTTGGCGTGGCCTATCCCATTGAGAACGACATTCCTGTCATGCTGGTAGACCACGCAACCCCGTGGCCGGCCGAAAAGTAACCCTTGAGAGCACAGAATTAACATCCAAAGGAGACTTCATGAACATCATTGATGAGCTGCAGTGGCGCGGACTTATCAACCAGTCCACTGACCTTGACGCACTCCGCGAGGCCTGCCAAGAGCCCATTACCCTCTACTGCGGCTTTGATCCCACTGGCGATTCTCTGCATGCCGGACACCTCGTCCCGATGATTATGTTGCGCCGCTTCCAGGAAGCTGGCCACCATCCCATTGCCTTGGCTGGCGGTGCAACGGGTCAGATTGGTGACCCGCGTGATGTGGGGGAGCGTTCCATGCTCTCGCAGGAGACCATCAACGACAACATGGTCGCTATCAAGAAGCAGCTGCGCCAGTTCATTAACTTTGAGGGCGAGAATGCCGCCACCATGGTCAACAATGCTGACTGGACTTCGCAGATGTCCGTCATTGACTTTCTGCGCGATGTAGGCAAGAACTTCTCCCTCAACACCATGCTGGACCGCGATACCGTGAAGCGCCGCTTGGAGTCTGATGGCATCTCCTACACCGAGTTCTCCTACATGCTCTTGCAGTCCAATGATTACGTACACCTCTACAATGAGCATGATTGTGTCCTACAGATTGGCGGTGGTGATCAGTGGGGCAACATCGTCTCGGGCGTTGACCTCAACCGTCGAGTCAGCGGTGCCAAGGTCCACGGCCTCACGGTTCCGCTTGTGACAGACGCACAGGGCCAGAAGTTTGGCAAGTCCACCGGTGGCGGCAAGCTATGGCTCGATCCAGAGAAGACTTCCCCGTACTCCTGGTACCAGTACTTCCTCAACGCCGGCGACTCCGTCGTCATCGACTACCTGCGCTGGTTTACCTTCTTGGGCCAGGAAGAAATCGCTGAGTACGAGCAGAAGGTTGCCGATGAACCTTTCCGCCGTGAAGCTCAGCGCCGTCTTGCCCAGGAGATGACCAACCTTGTTCACGGCGAGGAGGCTACGAAGTCGGTCGAGCTAGCTGCGCAAGCACTCTTCGGCAAGGCGGAGCTTGCTGAACTCGACGAACAGACTTTGGCCGGTGCGTTGTCTGAAACTACCGTGGCCGAGATTGCTCCCGGGGAACCGCGTACCATTATCGACCTACTGGTCGCTGCTGGCCTGGCTGATTCCAAGGGAGCTGCGCGGCGCACCGTGAAAGAGGGCGGCGCCTACGTCAACAACCAGCGCATTGAAGCTGATGACTGGGAGCCAACCGAGGAGGATCTACTTCACGGTACCTGGCTGGTCCTTCGTCGCGGCAAGAAGAACTTTGCCGGTGCCAAGCTTGGTTAACTAGCGCTCGTAAATAGTCGAGCCTCCTTATGCAGGCCCGCTTTCCCATGACCCGCTGCCATCCGCAGCGGGTTTCGTCGTTTTCAGCGCGGTGACCCATCGGATGATGCGCAGAGAGATCCGTTGACGGCAGTTGTGCGTGGAAGGCGTTTGCCAGATAGCGGTTCTGAACAGGAGATTTGTCGAAAGATGTAGTCGTGCGTATATTTATCCCAGTCGCCGCGACAAGCGGATGACACGGAGATTAACTCCTAGTTGACAAAGAATAAACTTGTTAGCTAGAGTATGAACTCCAGCCGCTCAGAGCAGTGAAAATGATACTTCACCTGCGAAGAACGTGCGGATGATGTGTGAGAACTCAATAGTGTGCCAATGTACTTTTTTGTGTTGGTTGATTTTATTCATTTTGGCTGCGGTACGCCGTATGTGTATCGCGGTTGGTGTATGCCGGATGGCGCTTTTTCAAGCGGCGTCATTGTAAATAACAGTAAGTTGTTTGGGCGTATTGATGAAATCTTCTAACTAGGCCAATCCTCTTTTTGTGCCCCGTCGGGTTGGGGGTTGGTTGAAGTTTTTTCTTTATGTAATTTTTGGATTTGCCAGTTCAGGCAGCATCGTTGTGGTGTTGTTTGTGTTGGTTTGTCTTTTTGTCTAGGTTTGGGCTTTTCACGGCCTTTTTTTGTGGAGAGTTTGATCCTGGCTCAGGACGAACGCTGGCGGCGTGCTTAACACATGCAAGTCGAACGGAAAGGCCAGTGCTTGCACTGGTACTCGAGTGGCGAACGGGTGAGTAACACGTGGGTGATCTGCCTTGCACTCTGGGATAAGCTTGGGAAACTGGGTCTAATACCGGATAGGAACCGTCTTTAGTGTGGTGGTTGGAAAGTTTTTTCGGTGCAAGATGAGCTCGCGGCCTATCAGCTTGTTGGTGGGGTAATGGCCTACCAAGGCGTCGACGGGTAGCCGGCCTGAGAGGGTGTACGGCCACATTGGGACTGAGATACGGCCCAGACTCCTACGGGAGGCAGCAGTGGGGAATATTGCACAATGGGCGGAAGCCTGATGCAGCGACGCCGCGTGGGGGATGACGGCCTTCGGGTTGTAAACTCCTTTCGACAGGGACGAAGCTTTTTGTGACGGTACCTGTATAAGAAGCACCGGCTAACTACGTGCCAGCAGCCGCGGTAATACGTAGGGTGCGAGCGTTGTCCGGAATTACTGGGCGTAAAGAGCTCGTAGGTGGTTTGTCGCGTCGTCTGTGAAATTCCGGGGCTTAACTCCGGGCGTGCAGGCGATACGGGCATAACTTGAGTGCTGTAGGGGAGACTGGAATTCCTGGTGTAGCGGTGAAATGCGCAGATATCAGGAGGAACACCGATGGCGAAGGCAGGTCTCTGGGCAGTTACTGACGCTGAGGAGCGAAAGCATGGGTAGCGAACAGGATTAGATACCCTGGTAGTCCATGCCGTAAACGGTGGGCGCTAGGTGTAGGGGGCTTCCACGTCTTCTGTGCCGTAGCTAACGCATTAAGCGCCCCGCCTGGGGAGTACGGCCGCAAGGCTAAAACTCAAAGGAATTGACGGGGGCCCGCACAAGCGGCGGAGCATGTGGATTAATTCGATGCAACGCGAAGAACCTTACCTGGGCTTGACATACACCAGATCGCTGCAGAGATGTAGTTTCCCTTGTGGTTGGTGTACAGGTGGTGCATGGTTGTCGTCAGCTCGTGTCGTGAGATGTTGGGTTAAGTCCCGCAACGAGCGCAACCCTTGTCTTATGTTGCCAGCATTTGGTTGGGGACTCATGAGAGACTGCCGGGGTTAACTCGGAGGAAGGTGGGGATGACGTCAAATCATCATGCCCCTTATGTCCAGGGCTTCACACATGCTACAATGGTCGGTACAACGCGCAGCGACACTGTGAGGTGGAGCGAATCGCTGAAAGCCGGTCTTAGTTCGGATTGGGGTCTGCAACTCGACCCCATGAAGTCGGAGTCGCTAGTAATCGTAGATCAGCAATGCTGCGGTGAATACGTTCCCGGGCCTTGTACACACCGCCCGTCACGTCATGAAAGTTGGTAACACCCGAAGCCAGTGGCTCAAACTTGTTAGGGAGCTGTCTAAGGTGGGATCGGCGATTGGGACGAAGTCGTAACAAGGTACCCGTACCGGAAGGTGCGGGTGGATCACCTCCTTTCTAAGGAGCATTAATAAGACACCAGTTGGTGTTTGCACACTGTTTGTTGTGTGTGGTGGTTGAGTAGACGATTGTTTTGCTGCCACCTTTTTTGAATCGGGTGGAGATACACCTTAACCAGAATGATTGTTGACCAGATGGTTGATTGACTAACACGGAAATTTTTTAAGGTACGTTGGTGCATTGTTGGGTGTCTGGGGCATTATCCCCTGGTTATCAACCCACACGTGGCTTGGCAGTCGTGATGCGATATGCATGGTTGTTGGTTGGTGTGGGGTGTTGTGTGAGAACTGTATAGTGGACGCGAGCATTAAACCGCATGCTGTTGCCACCTTTTGTTGGCTGGCCTTTTTGGTTGGTTGATGGTGGTGGGTGTGTGGTTTGTGTGATTTCTGTTCTTTTGTGTTTTGTGTAGTTCACGCCGGCATGCTTTGGTTGCTGCTTTTTGTGGTGGCCTTTGTGTGTTGGTTGTGTGTTCGTTATTGAGGGCGCATGGTGGATGCCTTGGCATGCTGAGCCGATGAAGGACGTGTAAGGCTGCGTTAAGCCTCGGGGAGTTGTCAATAAAGCGTTGATCCGAGGATGTCCGAATGGGGAAACCTGGCACCTGTTATGGGGTGTTACCCTTCAGTGAATTCATAGCTGTTGTGGGGGTTTACGCGGGGAAGTGAAACATCTCAGTACCCGTAGGAGGAGAAAATAATAATGATTCTGCTAGTAGTGGCGAACGAACGTGGATGAGGCTAAACCGTGTGCATGTGATACTTGGTAGGGGTTGTGTGTGCGGTGTTGTGGGCCCTGATGTTGACCAGCTACCACTGGTTTGCTTGTGTGTTGTTGTTAGGTGAAGTGGTGTGGAAACGCCCGCCAAAGAGGGTGATAGTCCCGTAGTTGAAGGCTTCAATGCATAGGTTGTTGGGTTGCCCGAGTAGCAGCGGGCTCGTGGAATCTGCTGTGAATCTGCCGGGACCACCCGGTAAGCCTAAATACTTAGTGTGACCGATAGTGTATTTAGTACCGTGAGGGAATGGTGAAAAGTACCCCGGGAGGGGAGTGAAATAGTTCCTGAAACCATGTGCTTACAATCCGTCAGAGCACCGTTTGTGTGTGATGGCGTGCCTTTTGAAGAATGAGCCTGCGAGTCAGCGGCATGTCGCGAGGTTAACCCGTGTGGGGTAGCCGTAGGGAAACCGAATCCTAATGGGGTGTTGTCAGTGGCATGTCCTGGACCCGAAGCGGGGTGATCTACCCATGGCCAGTGTGAAGCAATTGTAAGAGGTTGTGGAGGCGCGAACCCACGTAGGTTGAAAACTGCGGGGATGAGCTGTGGGTAGGGGTGAAAGGCCAATCAAACTCCGTGATAGCTGGTTCTCCCCGAAATGCATTTAGGTGCAGCGTCGCATTAGCTTGGTGGAGGTAGAGCTACTGGTTGGTTGAGCGGGACTACAATCTTAGCAATGTCAGCCAAACTCCGAATGCCATCAATTGTGTTGTGCGGCAGTGAGACTGTGGGGGATAAGCTTCATAGTCGAGAGGGAAACAGCCCAGATCGCCGGTTAAGGCCCCTAAGGGTGTGCTAAGTGGAAAAGGATGTGGGATCGCGAAGACAGCCAGGAGGTTGGCTTAGAAGCAGCCATCCTTGAAAGAGTGCGTAATAGCTCACTGGTCGAGTGGTCCTGCGCCGACAATGTAGTGGGGCTCAAGCACACCGCCGAAGCCGCGGCAATACTTTGTGTATTGGGTAGGGGAGCGTCGTGCATGTGTTGAAGCGTTACCGTAAGGAGGCGTGGAGTGTGTGCGAGTGAGAATGCAGGCATGAGTAACGAATTGGAAGGTGAGAATCCTTCCCGCCGGATGACTAAGGGTTCCTGGGTCAAGTTCGTCTTCCCAGGGTGAGTCGGGACCTAAGGCGAGGCCGACAGGCGTAGTCGATGGACAACCAGTTGATATTCTGGTACCCGTATGTCCGCGCCCATGATAAAGCACTGATACTAACCACCGCGGATACGATTAGCCCACTCTTTGAGTGGGGTGGTTGTTGATGTCGTGGGGCCTGAAGTGTGGTTCAAGCAATGGGGTGACACAGTGTAGTAGCCATGCCGCTTAGTGGATTGTTGGTGTAAGCGTGTGAGGTGGTGTGTAGGCAAATCCGCACACCGTTTAACCTGAGGCGTGATGCGTAGCCCGATTGGGTGAAGTTGGTGATCTAGTACTGTCGAGAAAAGCCTCTAGCGATGTGGATGTATGGCCCGTACCCTAAACCGACACAGGTGGTCAGGTTGAAAATACTAAGGCGTTCGGGTGAACTGTGGTTAAGGAACTCGGCAAAATGCCCCCGTAACTTCGGAAGAAGGGGGACCACACGACTTAAGCCAACCTTTGCGTTGGTGGTGGGTTGTGGGGTCGCAGAGAATAGAGGGAAGCGACTGTTTATCAAAAACACAGGTCCATGCGAAGACGTGAAGTTGATGTATATGGACTGACGCCTGCCCGGTGCTGGAAGGTTAAGAGGACCGGTTAGTAGTCTTTGACTGCGAAGCTGAGAATTTAAGCCCCAGTAAACGGCGGTGGTAACTATAACCATCCTAAGGTAGCGAAATTCCTTGTCGGGTAAGTTCCGACCTGCACGAATGGCGTAACGACTTCTCTGCTGTCTCAACCACAGGCCCGGTGAAATTGCACTACGAGTAAAGATGCTCGTTACGCGCGGCAGGACGAAAAGACCCCGGGACCTTCACTATAGCTTGGTATTGGTGTTCGGTTCGGTTTGTGTAGGATAGGTGGGAGACTATGATGCATGCACGCCAGTGTGTGTGGAGTCGTTGTTGAAATACCACTCTGATCGGATTGGATATCTAACCTTGGCCCATGATCTGGGTTGGGGACAGTGCCTGGTGGGTAGTTTAACTGGGGCGGTTGCCTCCCAAAATGTAACGGAGGCGCCCAAAGGTTCCCTCAGCCTGGTTGGCAATCAGGTATCGAGTGTAAGTGCACAAGGGAGCTTGACTGTGAGACAGACATGTCGAACAGGGACGAAAGTCGGGACTAGTGATCCGGCACCTACTTGTGGATGTGGTGTCGCTCAACGGATAAAAGGTACCCCGGGGATAACAGGCTGATCTTCCCCAAGAGTCCATATCGACGGGATGGTTTGGCACCTCGATGTCGGCTCGTCGCATCCTGGGGCTGGAGTAGGTCCCAAGGGTTGGGCTGTTCGCCCATTAAAGCGGCACGCGAGCTGGGTTCAGAACGTCGTGAGACAGTTCGGTCTCTATCCGCCGCGCGCGTTGAAACTTGAAGAAGGCTGTCCCTAGTACGAGAGGACCGGGACGGACGTACCTCTAGTGTGCCAGTTGTTCCGCCAGGAGCATCGCTGGTTGGCTACGTACGGAAGGGATAACCGCTGAAAGCATCTAAGCGGGAAGCCTGTTTTAAGATGAGGTTTCATTTGAGGTCCCCTACAGACGATGGGGTTGATAGGCCAGACCTGGACGCACCGCAAGGTGTGAAGGCTACTGGTACTAATAGACCAAAACAAACACACCAAACCCAACCAGGGTATTGGAGAACAAACAAACACCAAAACAAAAATCACGTCACTGTTGCTCGCGTCCACTACACAGTATCTGACACAACACCAGCAACCAGGAGTATGCTCTAAGTGTTTGTCGGTGGCCTATAGCAGCAGGGAAACGCCCGGACCCATTCCGAACCCGGAAGCTAAGCCTGCTAACGCTGATGGTACTGCAACCGGGAGGTTGTGGGAGAGTAAGAAACCGCCGACACCAAACAACACAACAACTCAATACACAACAAGGGGTCCTAGACAACACCATGTCTAGGACCCCTTCCTTTTTTGTTTTTACGGGACCCCAGCATCATCGCCACACCCCACCGCCGCTGTAAAAGCCCAGACCTAAAAGGCGACACACCCAGCTGTCGTACCACCCACCCAACAGCCCCAGCACACCACCATCAGCAGGTCTGGACTTCCACGTCTGGACACATAGAATATCCTCAACAAAAGGGTGTGGTGATACGCCCAGAGCTTCGCCGGGAGAAATCTCAATGCGCGCCAAATGGATACCCGCCAACCCAAGAACGCTGGGCTGGCGGGCTATTTGTATTAAGGCGAAAGCTAGAGGTTGGGCTTAGGCTCCTTAACCCTTCTTGCATCCGCGGGTGTCATGCAAACCGCACTGAGGAATACCGAGGAACGAAAGCGCGATAGATGAGAGCGTGACTGGAATGGCAATGATGCCGTAAATAGGGGAGTCGACGACGAGCTCATTGAGATCGGTGGACGAGCCCTGGTTGGTGTTGTGCAGTGTGCTGTCTTCAGCGTTGGCGGTGGGGGCTGCTGTCACAAGCAGTGCGGTGGCGCCGATGAGAGCTAGGGGCTTTTTCATCGTGTCAGGTCCTTTCGGATAGGGAAGTATAGGGGGTTCCTAGGCTATCGGACCGAAAAGTCAAAAGCAATGGGTCGCCAGTTGGCGCAACACTCACCGAAAGCACCGGGATATCGCGACCTGTAGGTCGGTACTTCCACGTCTGGACACATAGATGATTCCGCAGCTGCGAGCAGAGGGGCCGCGAGGAGCTGGCTATTGAACACCGCAAGTTGTGCCGTTCCCTTTTGCGAGGCCTCACTCCCATGTAACGTGGTGACAAAATCGATTGAAGGGAAGGGATGGTTCTGTTTGCCTGATGGATTCACATTGTGGGAACTGCCAAGGGGCGGTAATTGGTGCTATGTCCTTGTAGCGCCTCGGGGAACAATTGAATCCTTAACTAAGCAGACCATCTCTGGAGCCAGATTCAATACTGCTGAGGACATCGTCACCGCGGTGGAGGAAGCCGGCGCCCCGCAAGGCTTGCTCTCCAAAGTTGATGCTGCATGTCTTTTTGTTAGGGGAAGCGTTGTATCGCGCGTTAAAGACGTTGACCACACACTGGTTTTCCGGAATGAACCTTCGAAAGGGTGGGAAGAAGACTCATTGCAGCACCTAGTGGCCCGGGAGTCTGTAGCGATTGAGTTTTCGGCTGGAGGAATCTCTCGCGTGAAGCTTTCTAGCGGCTTGAGCAGCGTTGATTTTCTCCCAGTAGACCCGGGTAAACGTCGTGATGGCATCATCAAGCTGATGGAAAACCCTGTATTATCGGGCTGCTATCAGGTCAGCAAGAAGCTCGTGTTTGCCGTGCTTTCGTTCGTCGTTTTGATGTTTGGTCCTGCCATTCGTGAACGGATCGACCCGGTGCTTGCGCCCGTCGCCGAGCGCGTTCCTGACATGCACAGCCGCGGTGAACTGGCCGGAATTGTTCTGGAATTCTTGCAGCTTGATCATGCGATAGCGTTCCTAGCCTCGTTGTTTAGCCCAGTTGGTGCGATTCTCGTTCCCGTAGTTGGGCTCGGTACAGCGTTTCTTGTGGGGTGGAAAGGCGCGAGGAACTCTAGGGCCTACTGGGATGAGCACGAGAAGCGCGTTGGCGCAGTAGCCGCTAAAGCGGAGTGACGATCCTCGGTTGTGACAGCGTGCAGAAGACGGATCGACCATGTACTGCGAGGCATTGATTACTGCGCAGACTGCGGCATCGCATTGCTGGGCGAATAGGGGCCGGTGAGTAGAGACGGCGGTTTAGAATAGCTTTTACAGCTCACCTGTGAGGCATCGAAGGAGCAGGCGGTGAAGTTCACCCAGACGTCCATTCCCTTTACCAATAGATATAACTCGGTCTTCCTGAATGATTTGGAGTCGGTGCCCTACAAGGATAAGCACGAGAATCCGTCACCCTATAATCTTCACAAGGTGTTTGAATCCCAGGGGCCAGTCCCGGACGGTGGAACATTGTTGGAGGGGATTCTCTTTCTCGGAATCATTATGGGAGCCGGCTCCTTCATTTCGTTCATTACGTGGACTGCTAATGGGAGAGAAGTACCGTGGCTGACTATTTTGTGTGCCGTAGGAATCTCCCTTTATCACGTTGTTGACTACGTGAAATGGCGGCTCTTTGTCCGAAAGCTCGCTACCGCGTGGAAGAACGGTTGGATTGATTGCTATCCCGCGCTGATCGGCAGTCTCTACTATGACAAGAAGAATGTAAAGGCTGATAAGGCAAAGTACTTCTATCTCACTACGCTCATGGTGGTAGCGCCCAGCGGTGAGACGCGAACCATCGAAGAGTTTGAGGCACGCTCGGAGAGCCCTCGTCGGTTGATAGCACAAGGCGTGGCTTTGGCTAGCGAGCGCCATAAGATTCGGCTGGATGCTCACCAGCATAATGGATGGACATTTCTTGCTGTTGTACGAGGAAAGCCGTTGGAGCATGGAAGCCTCGAAACTGGACTGGGCCGGCCGCAAGTGGCAGCAGGACTGGATCGTGTCCGCTACGGCTGGCCACTGGACAACGTGGGGCCGCTTCCTGATACCGCCTGAGTGACTGTACGTCGATGGGTGTGGGGCACTTCACTAGCGGCCGAACGTATTGCCGCTTTTGCCGTGGTGACCTGTACACTGGTTCGGTACATACGGACGCGTCTACCGCAGAAAGTGCATGGCTTTAATGTCTGATTCTAAGTCCCGCGACCACGGCCGTGGCCGTGAACGTTCCTCGGATAGCAACCGCGGAAACAACCGCTCTGGGGGCCGCAAGTTTGAAAAACGTGGGGGAGCATCGGGGCGTCGAGAAGAGCGTCGCGGCAACCGTCGCGATGATCGTCGCAACGACCGCAAGGGACATGACCGCGACAAGCACAAGGTCTCCCATCCTCAGCGCTCCGGCTACCGTGAGGAGCGCATTAACCGACGCATGACCGATCCGGATCTGCCCTCCGATATCGATATCACCGATCTTGATCCCTCGGTGCTGCAGGATCTTTCCTCCTTGTCGAAGGAGAATTCTGAGGCTGTGGCCAAGCATCTCATCATGGCAGCCACCTGGCTCGATGATGACCCGCAGTTGAGCCTGCGCCATGCACGTGCTGCAAAGGACCGAGCTGGCCGTGTCTCAGTCGCGCGTGAGATGAACGGCATCGCCGCTTACCGTGCGGGTGAATGGAAGGAAGCTCTTGCTGAGCTGCGCGCTGCCCGCCGTATTTCCGGTGGTCCGGGGCTGCTGGCAGTCATGGCAGACTGTGAACGCGGCTTAGGACGGCCGGAAAAGGCAATTGAGTTGTGGCGCAGCGATAATGCCAAGGAGCTCGCCCCGGAGGACTCCATCGAACTGGCCATCGTTGTTGCCGGTGCACGACTTGATATGGGCCAGGCTGATTCGGCCGTGGTCACCATTCAGCGTGCGCAGCCAAACAGAGATGACACAGGCGTAGCTGCCTGCCGCCTGTCCTACGCCTACGCCAATGCGCTATTGGAGGCCGGCCGTAAGGATGAAGCCAAGGAATGGTTCCAACACGCTACCGACATTGATGAAGGAGACTGGACCGACGCTGCTGAGCGTCTGGCCGAGTGCTAACAATGAGTATTCTCAGAACCCATGATTCGCTTCTGTTGGATCTGGACGGAACCGTCTGGGAAGGTGGTCAGGCGCTGCAGTGCGTCGTAGATGTCATCAATTCGTGCGGTATTCCGGCGGTGTACGTGACCAATAATGCTTCGCGGAGCCCGCAGGCTGTGGCAGAGATGCTGGGCCAGATTGGACTTGATACCGACGCTCAGCACGTCGTGACCTCCGCACAGGCGGCTGTCCGTATGGCGCGTGAGGATCTTCCAGTAGGATCCAAGGTCCTCATCATCGGCGCGGATTCCTTCCGTGCGCTTGCCCGTGATGCAGGGTTCGAGGTTGTGAGCAGCGCGGACGAGAAACCGGCAGCCGTTCTCCAAGGCATGGACAAGTCCGTGGGGTGGGAACAGCTTTCGGAAGGAGCTATTGCTATCAACCAGGGAGCTAAGTTCTACGCTTCCAACCTGGATACGCAGCTGCCTACTGAACGTGGACTGGCTGTGGGCAATGGTTCTCTCGTCGCCGCTATTACGTCGACGACGGGTGTGGAACCAAAATCCGCGGGTAAACCAGAACCTGCCATGTTTACTCAAGCTGCCAAACTCGTCGGCTCGACCAAACCGCTGGCCGTGGGAGATCGACTTGATACCGACATTGCCGGTGGTAACACGGCTGCTATGGATACTTTTCATGTATTGACCGGTGTCTCCAGGGAGCTCGCGCTTATTGAGGCCCCCACGGAGCTTCGCCCCAATTTTGTTGGATCAGGTTTCCACGAGCTGTCTCTTTCAGAGGCCCAGGCGCGTCCCGGAGCCCAGGGAGGATTTATGGCGCGGTATGACGGCTACGACATTGTCCTCCAAGGTGGCAATGAGAAGTCGACGTCGATTGAAGCGCTGCGTACCGTCCTCGAAGTGGCCTGGGCCGGCTCGCAGCCCCCGCGCTACATTCAGCCGCGCAGTGAATTCGCAGAGAAGGCAGTATCTACATGGCAGTAAAGCCACACGATCCACGTGCGGTCCTGGCGCCGGAGGCACTCGACGCCTCTGTGGCCGAGATCCTGCAGGAACCGGCCGACTCCCTCGAGGAGGAACTTAACCAGCTGGATCGGGCACACGCTGTGCTGCGTGATGCCCTCCAAGACAACTGAGGAAAGAAACCCATGCCCCCACAACGCCGCCGCCTCGATGCGGAGCTGGTGCGCCGCAAGATTGCGCGCTCTCGTGAGCACGCCGTTGAGATGATTAAGGCCGGCCGAGTCACTGTAGGTGGTTTCAAAGCCACCAAACCCGCCACAGTGGTAGAACCTGAGGTGTCCATCAAGGTGGAAGCCGTGGAGGGGGACGATTGGGCGTCGCGAGGCGCACACAAGCTCTTAGGAGCTCTTGATGCTTTCGGCGTCGACCTCAAAGGTCGGCGCGTGCTGGATGCAGGGGCATCGACTGGTGGTTTTACCGACGTGTGCCTGCGCAGGGGCGCTGCTGAAGTCCTTTCCGTGGATGTGGGGTACGGGCAGCTTCTGTGGCGATTGCAGAATGATGACCGCGTCACTGTGCTCGACCGTACGAATATCCGCAACCTCACCGTGGAGCAGACCGGGGGGCTGTGTGACGCCATGGTGGGGGACTTGTCCTTCATCTCCCTGAAACTGGTCTTGCCTGCCATTACCGAGTGTATGGCGGAGGGTGCGTGGCTTTTGCCCATGGTCAAGCCGCAGTTTGAAGTAGGCAAGGACCGCATCGGTTCTGGTGGAGTCGTGCGGTCGCCAGAACTGCGGGCGGAGGTCACTAAGGACGTGGCTATCTATGCCCAGAGGTTGGGGCTTAGTGTGAAGGGCGTGGCAGCATCGCCGCTACCGGGGCCAAGCGGCAATGTAGAGTACTTCCTCTGGCTGGTCAAAGACGGGATGTCGACACCAGAGGATAAGCTAGACGCGATGATCCACACGGCCATTGAGGAGGGACCACAGTGAGCAGAATTGTGGCTGCGGAGGCCAGCGCGCGCCGCGAAATACTTCTTGTCCCGCACGCTAGCCGTGAAGACAACCTTGCGGCTACGCACCGAGCAGCAGAACTGCTGCAAGAGGCGGGCATCAAGGTTCGTGTCTGTGCCGCTAGTACAGTGCTGCCGGGGCTCCAGCACGTCAAGCACACACCAGCGGCAGCGGAAGGCTGCGAGTTGGTTCTGGTCCTCGGCGGGGATGGCACCTTCCTGCGCGCCGCGGATATGGCTCGTGCTGTGGATGTCCCAGTCCTGGGCATCAACTTAGGGCATGTGGGTTTCCTTGCTGAGTGGGAAGCCGAGTCACTGGATCGCGCACTTGTGCGGGTTATCGAGCAGTCCTATGACGTGGAGGACCGTCTGACTATCGACGTTGCCGTCTTTGACGCCGAAGGCGAACTTCGCCAGCGCGGATGGGCGCTTAATGAGGCATCGATAGAGAACCTCAACCGCTCTGGCGTTCTTGATGCGATCCTGGAGATTGATGGCCGCCCGGTGTCGTCGTTCGGCTGTGATGGCGTGCTTATTTCCACCCCGACTGGCTCGACGGCGTATGCCTTCTCCGCTGGTGGGCCGGTGTTGTGGCCGTCGCTGGATGCCATTCTCGTTGTTCCTAACAATGCGCATGCGCTGTTTACCAAGCCACTTGTGGTCTCACCTGATGCGCAGGTGGCAGTGGAATCAGCTTCGGCTACGACTCCAGCCGTAGTCATCCTCGATGGCTTCCGTGAAATTTCAATGCCACCCGGTGCACGCGTAGAAATCGTGCGTGGAGGTCGTCCCGTGCGCTGGGTGCGCCTCGACGATCAGCCATTCACGGATCGCCTCGTCTCCAAATTGCGTCTGCCTGTCGAAGGCTGGCGGGGGCCGAGGCGCTAGAGTATCCCTACTAGAGTGACGCAGTACAAGGAGGAAGACCTACGTGCTCGTTGATATCAGCATCGCTGACCTCGGAGTAATTGAGAGCTCCTCAGCAGAACTCTCCGATGGTCTCACTGTGCTCACCGGTGAAACCGGAGCGGGCAAAACCATGGTGGTTACTGGCTTGCGCCTTCTAGCGGGTGGGAGGGCCGATGCCTCCCGGGTACGCGATGGTGCCGCGAAAGCGGCAGTTGAGGGACACTTTTCTTCGCGCTCACCAGTAGTGGCGCAGGTGGTTGAAGAAGCCGGGGGAGAACCGGATGAAAACGGCGAATATATTGTCTCCCGCACGGTATCAGCTGCAGGACGCTCCCGCGCTTACTTGGGCGGGCGCGCGGTACCAGCAGCCACACTAGGGGAGTTCGCTTCCCACCTCATTACTGTTCATGGCCAAAATGACCAGCTCCGGCTCCTGTCTCCTGATCAACAACTCGCTGCTATCGATAAGTTTGAACCCGGCATAGAGAAGGTGCGTACCTCATATACGGAAGCTTTTAGTCACTGGCGCTCCTTGGCCAAGGACTATCGCAAGCGCACCGAATCGCGCCGCGAAATGGCTCAGGAGGTTGACCGCCTTCACTTCGCCATTAACGAAATTGCGGAGCTTGACCCAGAGCCGGGCGAGGACGCGGAGTTGGTCACCCTCATTCGACGGCTCCAGGACGTCGATGCTCTTCGTGAGGCCGCGGCGACGGCCCTGACCGCTCTGGACGGTGGGGAAGGGTTCGGCGATGAAGACACTGCGGTCAACCTCGTGGGCGCCGCTGAATCTGCATTAACCGGAAGCAGCGATGAAACACTCGCGTCGTTGGCCGCGCGCCTCAGTGAGGCCACGGCGCAGCTCACGGACATCGCCGCTGAACTCACCACCTACCTCAGCGATCTTCCCGCAGACCCCAGACTTTTGGAAGAATCGCTGCAGCGCCAACAAGACCTCAAGCGGCTTACCCGTAAGTATGCCGCCGATATTGACGGAGTGTTGGCCTGGCGCGAATCTGCCGAATCGAAGCTCGCGACGCTCGACACGTCCACTGAAGCTCTGGAAGCCCTCAAGAAAAAGGTGATGGAGGCGGAAAAGGACATGGTGGCGAAGGCAGAGAAGCTCAGCGCCGCCCGCACCAAGGCAGCTAAAAAGCTTGGAGCGCAGGTTACCGAAGAGATCCACGGCCTAGCCATGCCGAATTCCACTCTGACGGTAACGGTCAACAAGGCTAAGTATTCCAAAACGGGCGCGGATGAAGTCGAATTCCAGCTCAATGGCAAACCTTTGGCGTCGGCAGCTTCGGGCGGTGAGCTCTCCCGCGTCATGCTCGCCATGGAGGTTGTTCTGGCCAGCGGCGATGACACGACTTTGGTTTTCGACGAGGTCGACGCCGGCGTTGGTGGGCGGGCGGCGGTGGAAATTGGGCGTCGGCTAGCACGGCTCTCCACGACTAATCAGGTCATTTGCGTCACCCACCTGCCCCAAGTCGCGGCCTATGCGAACTCTCATCTGCACGTGTCTAAGGAGAAATTCACCTCCGGCGTGGCAGATCTTAGCCCCGAAGAACGCGTCGAGGAGCTTGCGCGAATGCTCGCGGGACTTGATGACACTGCGACTGGCCGCGCGCATGCACAGGAGCTCTTCGACCGTGCACAGGCAGAACTAGCAGACTTCCGCGCGCCTTCCACACATTGAGCCTTTAACAGGGGAAACTGTCATTCATGAGTCTGTTTTCCCGTAATACCGATCTGCCTGGAGAACACGGCGCGCTCCGTGATTGCACCCCAGGCGGAAAGGGCATGAAGAAGTTCAGCGCCGGTGATTTCGCCGTCATCAACGCAGCCAACATCTCCCGGCAAGAGGCCCAGACCCTCGTCGATATGAAGCCGGCGGCCGTGATTAATGTGGCTGAATTCTCCACTGGTTCTATCCCCAACTATGGTCCGCACATGCTTCTCGACGCCGATGTGACCCTCATCGAGGGTGTCGGCGAAGACTTTGTGGCACACTTCAAGGATGGCAAGAAGGCCCGCCTGACCGAGGACGGCACCGTATATGCGGGCGACACTCAGTTGGCAACAGGGACCGTCGTAACCCGTGACCGGGCCGAGAAGAACTTTGCCTCCGCCCAGCAGCAACTCATTGATCACATGGAGGCCTATTTCGGTAACTCCATCGAGTTCATTCATTCCGAGGGCCCGCTGCTGATCGACGGCCTCGGCGTCCCCGATGCTGGATCCGACATGGCGGGCCGCAAGGTACTTATTGTCTCGCCCACTGAGGAACATCGCAAAAAGCTTTCCCTGCTGCGTAACTTCATCCGCGAATACGAGCCCATCATCATCGGCGTTGATGCTGCAGCCGACACAATTGTGGAGCTGGGCTACCAGCCGCATTTCATTGTGGGCAATCCTTCCGACGTCAGCTCTGAGACCTTGCGGGGAGGCGCCCAGGTAATCCTGCCTGCGGAACCGGACGGCACTGCCGAGGGCCTTGAGCGTATTCAAGACCTAGGCATAGGTGCCATGACGTTCCCGGCTGCTACAGACTCGGCCACGGATCTCGCACTGTTGCTGGCGGATTATCACGATGCCCAGATGATCGTGCAGGTCGGCGGTGCGCTCGACCTTGATGACATCTTTGCCGACAAACCTAATGCCACCCCGGCGGCACTGTTGTCGCGCATGAAGGCTGGTACCCGCTTAGTTGATGCCGAGGCTGTTATCAACCTCTACACTGCGCCGAGTTCCGGGGCCATGGGCTGGCTGTGGGCCCTTCTTGGCATCCTTGTCGCCCTCGCTGTGGTGATCCTCATCGTGGGCCTTGGCGGAGATGAGTCATTCCTGCAGAATCTCATTGACACCTGGAATAACTTTGCGCTTAGCGTCCAGGGGTGGTTTAAATAATGGCTTCGCCTAAGTCGCTTCTCGTCGCTGGCCTGGGCTTTGGTACGGCGCTCGGCGTAGCTTTGGGCACACTGCTTATCGCGCCGAATATGGACTCCACTCCAGGCGTTGGTCAAGCTGGCTCTCACGACGAGGTACGTGAGAAATATGCCGAGCTAGTGGTCGAAAACGAGATTCATGAGGCCCAGCTGGATTCCGCAGACTCTGTCTTGCGCGATCTTAACCGGTTTATCGTCGATGGTTCTTTGGTGCAGCGCCCAGTCATGGTCATTAGTACTCCGGACGCTAAAGAACCGGACGTGAATGCGGTGAAGGATTTGCTGAAGTCCGCCGATTCGACGAACGCCGGCCACATCACTCTCACCAGAAAGTTTGTCGATCAGGGTTCTGCTGACAAGCTGCTGTCCTTAGTGACGAACACGCTTCCGGCGGGCGCCAAGCTAAGTGAAAAGACGGTTGACGCCGGTACGCACTCGGGAGAAGCTTTGGCGGCTGCTCTCATGCTGGATCCGAAGAGTACTGAGCCGTTGGCCTCCGTGGATGACCGGGCCACCCTTTTGCGTGCGCTGCGGGAAGCTGGCTATATCGACTACGAGGACGGCACAATCGTGCCTGCCCAAGCGGTCATTGTTGTCGGCGGCCGCCAGACCGCTAACGATAGCGAGGAAGATGCTCCGGCCCGGTACGCCATCGATACGACAGTGAAGTTCCTCGAAGGATTCGATTCCGTTGGCACGGCAACCGTTTACGCAGGTCAGGTGAAGGCCGCCGGAAACGGAGGCGCGCTGGAGAAGCTGCGTAAGGCCAAGACGGAAATTACTACTGTGGATTCCATTGATCACCCGGTGTCCCAGATGGCTGCCGTTCTTGCGGTCAAGGAACAGCTTGAGGGCGGACAAGGTGTATACGGCGCCGCTGCCAACGCGCAGAATGCCGCACCAGCGTTGCCGAAGGACCTGTAAATGGCTCATCAGTTTCGCACAGTAGGTACCGAGCAGCTTCTCGACGCTCCCATTATCGCCGTTCGCCGCGATGACGTCGTCATGCCCGGCGAGGTCGTCGCCCAGCGCGAAGTAGTAGAACACCTAGGCGCCGTCGCCGTAGTGGCCCTGGATGACAGCAATCGAGTGGCCATGGTGGAGCAGTACCGCCACAGCGTGGGCCGGCGCCTGTGGGAGTTGCCCGCAGGGCTTCTCGACGTCAAAGGGGAGGACGAACTCACCGGTGCCCAGCGCGAACTGCAGGAAGAAGCTGGCCTAGCCGCCTCCCAATGGGGCGTACTCACCGACTTGGTAACGTCACCTGGTTTCTGCGAGGAAGCAGTGCGAGTGTTTCTGGCCCGTGGTTTGTCCCAAGTGGACAAGCTCGATGCCGAAGGCGATGAAGAAGCCGACATGGGCTTTGCGTGGGTAGACCTTGAAGATGCCGTGGAACGCGTCCTGTCAGGCAAGATTGTGAACTCCATTGCCGTGGCAGGAATTTTAGCCGCGCATGCCTGCGTCAGTGCTGGCCGAACGACACGGTCAGTGGACTCGCCCTTTGATATCCGCCCGCAGTCGATGGCCGGTCGGCGCTTAGGCCCCGACCTCAAAAAGCTGTGAGCGGTGATACTCCGGCCCAGTCGGCAGGGCACGCCTGGCTTATGCATCTCATGGTGGAGAAAGGCGCATCGAAGAACACGGTGAGTAACTACCGCCGTGACATCAACCGCTACATCACGTGGTTGGCTGAGCTCGGCATAACGGACCTGCGGCACGTCCAGCGTCCCCATGTTGAGAACTATCTGGTCTATCTGCGTGAATCGCTTGCGCAGTCTTCCGCTAGCCGTGCACTCATCGTCGCTCGCGGTCTACACAAATTTGCTCTGGCAGAGGGGCTCATCGACAGCGATGTGGCGGCAGAAGTATCGCCGCCCAAACGTGCGCAGCACCTGCCGGAAACGTTGAGCGTGGACGATGTTGATACGCTCCTGAGCGCCATCCCTACAGACGACGCCGCCACGCCCATCGACATCCGTGACCGCGCCTTGCTGGAGATGCTCTATGGCACCGGTGCGCGAATCTCCGAGGTTATTTCCTTGAACGTCGATGACGTGACGGGCGAGGGGCCGCGCTCAGTGCGGGACATCCTCATGCTCAGCGGCAAAGGCGACAAGCAGCGCCTAGTGCCCATGGGGTCACATGCGGTCAAGGCGGTGGAAGACTATCTCGTTCGTTCACGACCAGTCCTGTCTACAGGTACGTCTCATTCGCTGTTTCTCAATACTCGCGGTAAATCATTGTCGCGCCAAAGCGCTTGGGCCGCGATCAAGTCAGCTGCGGAGCGTGCCCAGCTTAAGACCACTATTTCTCCGCATACCTTGCGCCATTCCTTTGCTACCCATTTGCTGGAAGGCGGTGCGGACGTTCGCACCGTCCAAGAGTTGCTGGGGCATTCCTCAGTAACGACCACCCAGATTTACACTCACGTTACTGCCGATTCACTCCGTGAGGTTTGGCGTACCGCCCATCCCCGCGCCTAAAATCGCGGCAGCTATTCCTTTGAACCACTCCAAACTGAAAGATCCCTATGCCTCAATTTGCATCGTTTCATCGCCGTTTCGCTGCCGCCATAGCCGCTGGGTGCCTCACTATGCTTCCCGTGGCAGCGTCCAACTGGGGTGATGGTGTGGTTGCGCACGCGCAGGATGCCACGATTCCGGTCCCGGCTGGTCAGACCACGACGGTTTCTCTGCCTGTGCCCGTCGACGTCAACATGGCCGCCGATGGCTGGACCGTCTCCGCTTCCGGTGGTTCCGCCACGGTCACCGCTCCCGCCGCTGGCGGACAAATTAGCGTCCCTGTGACCTACCAAGGCGTCACCATGACATTCTTGTTGGTCGCTGATGAGAACGTTACCGGTCAAGACCTCAATGACGCCGCGGCCGATGGTGATCCAGAAAGCCTAGGTGGGCCCGATGGCGCAGCCGCGCCTGGCGGCGACCTAGGCCAGGGCAGCGACCCCGCCCTTGGCGCTCACCCTGACGGGGAATCTGGCGCAGATTCGGGTTCCGGTGAGCGCGAAGGGCGGGAGGCTGATGAAGGAGAAGGTGGCACCGCCCCTGGCGCTCACCGTGATGGAGATTCTGACGCCGATCCGCGTTCCGGTGAGCGCGAAGGGGGAGAGGCCGGGCACGGCCAAGCACAGACACCGCATACGGGTCGCGGCTGGGAAGGCGTGGATGATTCTCATACCGAGTACGTCAATCTCGAATCCACCATCGACGGGCAAACCATCACCGCAAAGCTTGGCTTCAAGCAGGCGATGGATCTGTATAACCGCTTCAAGCACCTCGACGATGATGGCGTGACTCTGCGCTATCTCAATGCGCAGGGAGAGTTCGTAGAAGGCGTCCAACGCGACATCGACAAGGCTTCTAGGACAATGACTTTGACTTACCCGGAGGGAAAGACTCCCGACAACCCCTTCATCATGCAGTTCGTTCAGAAGGAATCACAGTCCGCTGAACTTGTTGTGACGCTGACAGATCCCACTACAGCCATCGCAGAAGGAGTTCCGGCTGACCAGCAACTGGGTGCGGATGGACAAGACAATGCCGAAGGAAAAGGTCCGGATGGTGAGGGAAACAGCACTGGTAAGCTCATCGCTGCATTTGGCGGCCTGGGTCTTGTGGCTCTTGTCGCTGGTCTTGTGTTCTGGCGCTCACGTGGCCGAAAGTCTAGTCACTAGGCTTTATCTCAGTATTATTGCTGGCTATAATCGCGGGGCGGGTGCCCAAGGGGGTACTCTGTAATCACAACGATGTAAGAAGGCGGCGTGGGCATGCGCTGCGGGCCAGACGTGAGAGGCCATGTAGGTCAAGGAAGCAGGTGTGACTGTGAGCGACGAGGGACTGTTTGAGGCCTCGGAGGCACAGGTCGGTTTGACCGGCCGCCCACTGCGGGAGCTGCCGGAACCGGAGCCACTGGAAAAGCATGGGCCCGCCACCATTATTTCGATGTGCAACCAGAAGGGTGGCGTGGGAAAAACCACCTCGACCATCAACATGGGAGCTTGTCTGGCTGAGCTCGGCCGTAAAGTCCTTCTCGTTGACTTGGATCCGCAGGGCGCCCTGTCCGCTGGTTTGGGTCTTACGCATGATCAGATTGGTGACACCATCTATGACGTCATGCTGGATAGCGACGTTTCGGTGCATTCCGCCATCGTGCATACCAGCGTCAACGGGCTGGACTTGGTCCCAGCCAACATCGATCTTTCTGCAGCAGAGATTCAAATGGTCAACGAGGTCGGCCGGGAGCATACGCTGGCTCGCGCATTGCGTCCTGTACGCAGGGAATATGACTTCATCATCATTGACTGCCAGCCTTCCCTGGGCCTGCTCACCGTCAACGCACTGGCCTGCTCTCAAGGCGTCATCATTCCCATGGAATGCGAGTTTTTCTCCCTGCGTGGTCTAGCACTGTTGACGGACACCGTGGAGAAGGTGGCCGATCGTATTAACTTTGACCTTGAGGTCATGGGCATCCTTGTCACCATGTTTGATCGCCGTACCCGTCACGCGCGTGAGGTTATGGATCGCGTGGTTGAGTACTTCGGCGACAAGGTCTTTGACACCGTCATTACTCGGACGGTTCGCTTCCCCGAAACCTCCGTTGCCGGTGAGCCGATTACGTCGTGGGCGCCGAGCTCGCAGGCAGCGAAGCAATACCGTGACTTGGCCAAAGAGGTCATTGAGCGAGCCACCGTTTAGTGTGCCCGTATGACGCAACCGGAAATCACCGGCTTTCGTATCGCGCTGGGTAACTTTGAAGGTCCCTTTGACCTTCTTCTCCAGCTCATCCAAGCGAAGAAGCTCGATGTCACTGAGGTGGCACTATCTGAGGTCACCGATGAATTTGTGGCGTATACCCGAGCACTTGGGGAAACCGCGGATTTGGATGAAACAACTGAGTTCCTTCTCATCGCGGCGACGTTGCTCGACCTCAAAGCGGCCCGCTTGCTTCCACGCGGTGACGTGGATGACCTCGAAGACCTTGAGCTACTAGAAACCCGCGACCTGCTTTTTGCTCGCTTGCTGCAATATAAGGCCTATAAGCAGGTTGCGGACCAATTCGCCCAGTGGCAGCGTCAAGCCCAACGCCGTTACCCACGTGCTGTAGCGATGGAGGAACGCTTCAACGAGCTTCTGCCACCGGTAAAGCTCGGACATACCCCAGCTAGTTTTGCGGAACTTGCTGCCAGTGTCTTTCGGCCCAAACCACCTGAGGAAGTGGCAACCGGCCACATCCATCAGGTGGCGGTCTCCGTGCCGGAGCAGGCAGGAAAGATTCTCGGCACACTCAAGATGTTGGGCTCTGGTCAATGGATGAGCTTTGACGCGTTGACAAGGGATTGCACGGTGTCCATGGAAATCGTCGGCCGTTTTCTCGCATTGCTCGAGCTGTATAAAGCCAAGGCTGTTGATGCCGTTCAGGAGGAATCCCTTGGGCCGCTCGAGCTGGCATGGACCGGACTCGATGTGGATCCTGCCGTAGTGGCGGCAGCTAACTGGGACTAAGAAAGGTACGCTACCCAGTCATGGACGCCCACACAGAAGGCACGGCTTTACCGCTTATCTCTCAAATGCGCTCGCGCGTGGAATCCATCCTGTTAGTGGTGGATTCACCAGCAAGCGTCGAGGCCTTAGCACGTGCGCTTGACGCGGAGACCACCGTGGTCAGTGATGTTCTCCGCAGCCTACAGCGCGAGCTCACCGAGCGCGGCTCCGGTATTGATCTACGTGAAACCCCTGAAGGGTGGCGCTTCTACACCCGCAAAGAAAACGCTGATGCCGTAGAGCAGTTTGTTCTCGATGGAACACAAACCAAGCTCTCGCGTGCAGCTTTGGAGACTTTGGCCGTCATTGCCTACCGCCAGCCGGTTACTCGTGCCCAGGTAGCCGGTGTGCGCGGTGTCAATGTCGATGGTGTGGTCCGTACCCTCTTGATGCGTGGTCTGATTCGCGAGCTGGAAGGTACCGAAGGGCTAGCCCATCAGTACGAAACAACTGAACTCTTTCTTGAGCTTCTCGGCATTGACACGCTAGAACGCCTTCCTGACCTTGCGCCGCTGCTGCCGGACATCGAACAGATCGATGAGGACTATTCATAACGTTCCACTCTGGGGTAGGATTGCGCGCAGACCACGGTGCCTTGTGCACTGCAAATTGAAGAACTATTGAGAGGACACAATTCCGTGACTCCACCCGCTCGCCGCGATGGCACACCGGAAAAGAAGCAGCGAGACAGCGACATGATTGTCTCCAACGCTAAGCCGGCCCGTCATCAGCACGTCAAAAAGAAAAAGGCCACCGCAGACTCCGTCGCTCGCGACTTGGGTGCTGATTGGCTGATAGACGGCAACGACAAGAAAAACTCCCAGAACCAAGGAGAACGCCTCCAAAAGGTCCTGGCTAAGGCTGGCGTAGCATCGCGCCGCCACGCAGAAATCCTCATCGACCAGGGCCGCGTAGAAGTCAACGGCCAGGTCATCATCACGCAGGGCACTCGCGTGAACCCGAATAAGGACGTCATCCGCGTTGACGGCACCCGCATCAACGTCAACGAGGAAACCCAATACTTCGTTCTTAACAAGCCTCGCGGCATGCAGTCCACGATGTCTGATGACATGGGTCGTCCCTGCGTGGGCGATGTCGTGGCTGATCGTGTTGTGTCGGGTCAGCGACTTTTCCACGTCGGCCGCCTCGATGCGGATACTGAGGGCCTTCTGCTGCTCACCAACGACGGTGAGCTAGCAAACCGCCTCATGCACCCGAAGTATGAGGTCACCAAGACCTACCTTGCCACAGTGCTGGGAGAAGGCGACAAGAAACTTGTCCGCCAGCTTCAGGAGGGCATTGAGCTCGAAGATGGCCTCGCCAAAGCGGACTATGTGCAAATCGTGGATAAAAATCAGGGCTACTCCCTCGTTCGCGTCGAACTGCACGAGGGCCGCAAACACATCGTGCGCCGCATGCTGAAGGAAGCTGGCTACCCAGTCCAGCGCCTCGTACGCACCAAGCTCCACACGGTGCAGCTTGGCGATATGAAGCCGGGCTCCCTGCGTGCTCTGAACTCGAACGAATTGACCAGCTTGTACAAGGCGGTGGGGATGTAATGATTTCAAACATGCCAAACCAGGGTCTCATCGTGGCCGTCGATGGCCCCTCCGGCACGGGCAAGTCCACGACCTGCCGCGCGCTGGCCAAGCGCCTAGACGCCAAATACGTCGATACCGGTGCCATGTACCGCGTAGCGACCCTCGCCGTGTTGCGCGCAGGCGTGGATCCTGCAGATACTGCAGCGGTTATTAACGCCACTACCAACCTTCCTTTGGACGTCTCGGATGATCCGGATTCCACCCAGGTCATCTTTGATGGTGAGGACGTTTCCCGAGTCATCCGTGAGGACGAGGTCACTCGAAACGTCTCCGCCGTTTCTGCCATTCCGGAGGTACGCCAGAACCTCGTTGAACTGCAGCGCAGCCTGGCAGCTAAGGCTCACCGCGCTATCGTGGAGGGCCGCGATATCGGCACTGTGGTGCTTGCGGACGCACCGGCCAAGGCGTTTATGACGGCATCGGCCGAGGTGCGCGCACAGCGCCGCCATGACCAGAATCTTGCAGCTGGAATTGAGTCCGACTTTGACTCCGTGCTTGCCGCCGTTGAACGGCGCGACGCCGCGGATTCTTCCCGCGCGACCTCACCGTTGCGTCCAGCTGAGGATGCTGTTCTCGTCGATACTTCCGACATGTCCCGCGAAGAAGTGCTTGATGCCCTCGTGGCTGTTGTTGAAAAGTCAGCCTTGAAGGAGGCCTCCCATGACTAACGAACCGCAGAACCCGAATCAGGCCCCAGACCGCGAGCCCGAGGAGTTCGAGACGGAGTTCCATTACCCGGTGGGCAAGCTGGAGGAAGAAGTCGTGCGCGATCCGCATGGCGGTTGGGCTCCGGATGATTTCGACTCAGACGAGTTTGACTATGAATTCGATGAGTCTGAGTTCGACGACTCCGAATTCGGTGAAGCCGATTTCGGTGATGACGAGGATGAAGCTGACAGCGAAGCCCCGCTGAGCGAAGAAGAGTGGGCAGCTCTGTCCTCCGAATTTGGCGTCGATGATGGCCATACGGAGGAGAACCTCTGCACGGTAGCTGTCGTGGGACGCCCGAATGTGGGTAAGTCTTCTCTGGTGAACCGCTTTTTGGGGCGTCGAGAAGCAGTGGTGGAGGACCACCCTGGTGTCACCCGTGATCGCGTCTCCTACGTGGCGGATTGGAATGGCCAGCGCTTCTTCGTCCAAGACACAGGCGGTTGGGACCCCAACGTCAAGGGCATTCATGCCGCCATTGCGCGCCAGGCAGAGCAGGCCATGGCCACTGCCGACGTGATCGTCTTCGTCGTCGACACCAAGGTCGGCATCACCGAGACGGACGCGGTTATGGCCCGTAAGCTGCAGAAATCCGAAGTGCCGGTCATCCTCGTATCGAATAAATTCGATTCGGAGACGATGTATGCCGACATGGCGGAATTCTACGCACTGGGCTTAGGCGATCCGTGGCCGGTTTCTGCACAGCACGGCCGCGGCGGCGCCGACGTCCTTGATGAGATCCTGCGTCTGTTCCCGGAGGAGCCACGTAACTCCTCAATTACCTCTGGTCCGCGCCGCGTCGCACTTGTGGGTAAACCTAACGTGGGCAAGTCCTCGCTTCTTAACAAGCTGACCTCGGAGGAGCGTTCCGTTGTCGACAACGCCGCCGGCACCACCGTGGACCCGGTGGATTCGCTCGTGCAGTTAGATGAGCGTCTGTGGAAGTTCATCGACACTGCAGGACTGCGCAAGAAGGTCAAAAACGTTCAAGGCCACGAGTACTATGCCTCCCTGCGCACCCGTGGCGTCATCGATGCGGCTGAGGTATGCATCATGCTTATCGACGCCTCCCAGGAAGTCTCCGAGCAGGACCAGCGCGTCCTTAACATGATTCTGGAGGCCGGTAAGGCCCTCGTCATCGCCTTCAACAAGTGGGATCTGGTTGATGAGGATCGTCGTTACTACTTGGACCGCGAAATTGATGAGAACCTGCGCCACCTACCGTGGGTCACTCGCGTCAATATCTCTGCAGAGACTGGCCGCGCCCTGCAGAAGCTGGAACCGGCGATGATTGAGGCACTGGACAGCTGGGACCAGCGCGTTTCCACGGGCCAGCTCAATAACTGGATGCGCGAGGCGATTGCTGCCAATCCGCCGCCGATGAACAACAACCGCCTCCCGCGCGTGCTGTTTGCCACCCAGGCATCAACCCAGCCGCCCACGATCGTGCTGTTTACCACCGGCTTCCTCGATGCTGGCTACCGCCGCTACCTGGAGCGTAAGTTCCGCGAACGCTTTGGTTTTCATGGTTCTCCGGTGCGCATTGCGGTGCGCGTGCGCGAGCGTCGTCAACGCCGCTAGTCGCCCGAAATTGGCGTGGGCTCCCCGCATGGGGTGAGGTTCTGGTGTGGGCCTCGAACTTAACAGTATGCCCGTTACGCTGGGATTATACACGAGAACGGGGCGAATTGAGCACTCCAGTGAGTGTGATAATTCGCTCCCATTTCCGTTTATGTCCGCACGTTTGGATACGGATATGGTGAAGCCAGTGCATTATTCAATCTTTATCTGAAGGGCGTGGCATGTTAGCGAGCGTCATTGCACCAGATTCAGTTCTGGCAATCATTCTCCAAGTCATCATCATCTTGGGAGCACTGCTCTTAGGCACCCGATACGGCGGCATTGGCCTTGGTCTCATCTCGGGTATCGGCCTGTTGCTGATGGTCTTTGTTTTCGGGCTTGCTCCAGGTGAACCACCGGTGTCGGTCATGCTCACGATCATCGCCGTCATCGGGTGCGCTGCGACACTCCAACAGGCCAAAGGCTTGGAAGTAATGATGCAATTTGCCGAAAAGATTCTGCGAGCTCATCCAGAGCGCATCACGATTCTCGCTCCTCTGACGACGTGGTTCCTCACTGTTCTCTGCGGTACCGGCCACGTGGTGTACACGATGTTCCCGATCATTGAGGATATTGCTCTTAAGAAAGGCATTCGCCCGGAGCGTCCCATGGCTGTGGCATCGACCTCAGCACAGATGGGTATCACCGCATCACCAGTGTCGGTAGCAACGGTGTCTCTCGCGTCGATCATCGCGGAGAACGCCGGAGTGATCGATAAGGCCTATTCCATTCCGCAGATTCTGATGGTGGCCATCCCGGCCTCACTGTCTGGTGTCATCCTCGCCTCTTTATGGTCACTGCGCCGTGGCAAGGATTTGGATAAGGACCCTGTCTTCCAAGAGAAGATGAAGGACCCAGAGTTTGCAGCGCGCATTAATGAGAGCACTGGCTCGCTGTTGAATGAGGTCTTTACCAAAGAAGCTAAGCGCTCGGTGGTTGTGTTCTTGGCGGCGATTGCTGCAGTCGTCGCGCTCGGCGCCTTCGAATTCCTGCGTCCACTGGTCCCGGGGAAAGACGGTGAGCTGAGTCCGCTGTCAATGAACCTCGTTATTCAGATGCTCATGCTGGTTGCCGGTGCGATTATTCTACTGAGCTGCCGGGTTGAACCTTCCAAAATCGCTTCAACCCCGGTGTTCAAGGCCGGAATGACTGCGGTGTTCTCCGTCTTCGGTGTGGCCTGGATGGCGGATACTTTCTTCCAATCACACATTGAAGCTCTCGAAGCCAACCTGGGTAGTGTGGTCGAAGCAGCCCCATGGGCTTATGCGGTAGTCCTCGTCATCGTGTCCAAGCTAGTGAATTCCCAGGCAGCTGCACTTGTTGCTATTGCTCCTATTGGGCTACAGCTAGGCATTGACCCGGCGATCATCGTAGGTTTCTACGGTGCTGCCTATGGTTACTTCATTCTGCCGACGTATCCTTCAGACCTAGCCTGCATCGGCTTCGACCGTACTGGAACGACGCGTATCGGCAAGTTTGTCATCAACCACTCCTTCCTAATCCCCGGCGCGATTTCAGTCGTGACCTCTTGTGTGGTTGGCTCTCTACTCGCTCAGGTCTTGCTCTAACGAGTTCTTAAATCCAACCGTTGGTTTCCGCCCGCCGGGCGGCCTCAAAGCGGTTGGTCGCTCCCGTCTTGGACATGATGGCGGAGATATGGTTACGCACGGTGCCGCCGCTGAGATGCAGCTGTGCTGCGATGGCGGTGGAGCCCAGTCCGTGTACAAGTAAACGGCACACTTCGATTTCCCGCTCGCTGAGAGGATTATCCGGGGCAAAGAGGATGTCTTGAGCCAGTTGCGGATCGATGACCCGCAGGCCTGAATGGACGCGTCGAATGGCGTCGGCCAGCTCGTCTGGGGGTGTGTCTTTGACGAGGAAACCGTCGACGCCTGCCTCAAGTGCGCGTTTGACGTAGCCGGAACGCCCAAAAGTGGTGACGATGAGGCTCCGGCAATCAGTAGCGGCGATCGTTTTAGCAGCATCGATGCCGTTCATGCCCGGCATCTCAATATCGAGAATCGCCACATCAACGCGGTGCTTAGCGACGAGGTCGGCGACCTCGACGCCGGATGAACACCCAGCAACGACTTCAATGTCCGGCTCGGTATTAAGTAATGCTGTTAGTGCTCCTCGAACGAGCGACTGGTCTTCGGCAATGAGCACCCGAATGGGAGATGTCATGTGTGGGGAACCTCCTCGATATGGCGGACGCCATCAAGAGTAAGCAAGACAGAGGTGAACCCCTCCGCACGCTGAATGATGAGGTCTCCACCGACATCGTGGGCTCGGCGGCGAAGACCACCGAGGCCCGTAAGGCCCGCAGCAAGCGCTCGGGAAGCGTCTTCGGTAAAACCGTCTCCATTATCGGTGACCTGAAGGGAATTCTCACTGAGGAACACCCAGCAGTGCGAAGCCCCAGAATGGCGTACGACGTTGGTTGTGAGCTCACGCAGCGCCCATGAGAACAAGTCTTCATGTGCCCGTGGAGAGATAAGAGTTTCAGGAAGGTGGGGATGGATGTCGGCAGTTTCTAAGATGCGGCGTGCGGCTTGGATTTCGCCGGCGAAGGTGGGGTTCTTCATGCGGGTGACGGTGGACCGTACCTCTGCGAGGGAGGTGCGCGACAGAGAACTGATGTCATCAAGCTCGGCTGCGGCTTTGGCTGGATCACGGTCGATAAAACGGCGCGCTACCTCAGCTTTAAGATTGATAGCGGTCAAGGTGTGGCCGAGGAGATCATGGATATCGGCGGCGATGTCTTCGCGTTGTTGGGCCAAATCCAAATCATGTCTTAAGGCTGTTTCGGTGTCTTCGCGCTGAGATAACGTGCCGAGGACCAAGATAAGCAGGGGCCAGCCAAAGAGAATGATCGCCAGGTCGATAAAGCTTGGGCGGGCGAAAAACCACGCGGGGATACTAGCGACAATTCCAGTGAGAGCGATGATGGACGACGCTATCTTCAGCGGCTGGGTGAAAGCGACCAAGGCTCCAAGATAGGGTACGAAGCATACAGCCCACACGCCGTACGAAGGAATCGCGGCAAGTGCGAGCACAGCGAGTATGCCCCACCGGAGAGCCACTTGACGCTCTAGGGACCACCCGCGCGGGACGGTATGAAGGGTACCGAAGGAAACAAAGTACGTGACGCAAAATACCGCGGTGATGGCAACGGCCCAGAGGCGTTGTGCCGTGGAATATGAGGGCAGAACAAGGATCTGCACCAGCCCAATGAGAAGAAAGAGCAACCAAATGGCGGAGAAGACAGCGTCCCGCAGCTTGAAATCACGCATCATGCTCGGTTCTTGTCGCGGTTGCGAAGAAGCAAGCAGAACCCGACGAAAACCACTGTCCATATAGCGATGTTAACCCATGCGTACCAGAGTGGGTCCTCAATGAAGTTACGCTCACCGTTGATCATCTGGGCACCTTCGGATAGAGGCCACCGGGCAAGTGCCTGTGCGCCGTACATGGGGGTAAATCGACCTACCTCAAGCAGAGATTCTTTGAGTGGCATAAAAACGTTTCCCGCGAAAGCGAGAATGACGATGCTGGAGGTAGCGATGGAGACGGTGTTCTCCGATGGGATGAGCATGGCACAGGCCATACCGTAGAAACCGAACGGGATGGCACACACCGCAGTAATGAGAAAGGAGAATGCCCACTGGTCTGGTTGCATCGTTGCCTTGGTGAGCCCACCGGCGAGGAAGACAGCAGCTATGGGCAGGATGGCGCGGACCGCGATGTTGAGGACGTTGGCAAGACCAAGCTGAGATGCCCGGAGGGGAGTGAGCGCCAGTTGACGGCCCCATCCGGCCCGGTTTTCCGCAACCATGGAACCAGCTGCCCCAACGGCACCAGTAGCGCCGGCGTAGAGCGCCATGCCAATCATGACGAGAGCCGCGACGTTTCCACCGTTGAATTCGGTATCGCCATATTCCTGCATGGCGCCGAAGAGCATGTAGAAAATGACGGGCAGGCCGATGCTAAAAAAGAGCGTGGGCAGGTCACGGCGCAAGCGCTTTAAGTCGTGGGCCGCGTATTTCAAGGCCGTACTAAGCGTGGGTGTAGCAGAAGTGGTGATGCTCATGACGGATGACTCCTTAATGGGTAATGGTGTCCGGAGAAGCGCCGGACAGCTCAAGGAACGAGTCCTCGAGGCTGTGGCCAGTAATGGTGATGTCGCGCGCTGTGGTTTCAGTGAGCAGGTAGCGGGCTACCGCGTCAGAATCGCGGGTAGTGATATTGAGGCCAGTGTCTGTGGCCACTTGATGGAGAACTCCTGGTAAAGGTTCGTTCAGGAGACGTTTCGGCACGCCATCAGGGAAGGTGGCCTGGATAGTGCGGGTGGAGTTTGCGTTGCGGATGTCTTCAGTGCTGGCGTCAGCGTGTATCTCGCCTTTGTTGAGCATGACGATGCGCTGCGCAAAAGAGTCGGCTTCTTCGAGGTAATGAGTCGTCAGCAGGATGGTTCTTCCGGCTTTGGCTTCCTCTCTCATGGTTTCCCAGAAGTGGCGGCGGGCACCAGCGTCCATGCCGGCCGTTGGTTCGTCGAGCAACAAGAGCATCGGATCACCCAACAGAGCCAATCCGAAACGCAGGCGTTGCTGCTCGCCCCCGGAGCATTTACCTACCCGGCGTGACAGAATGCCACCTAGATTAGCGCGCTCGATGATCTCCTCGTATGGGCGGTGAGAGGGGAAGGCAGCGCCGAGGAGTTCCAAAGTTTCCTTCACAGTGATGTCCGGAAGGAGTCCTCCTGCCTGCATGACAGCGCCGATGCGCCCGGTTTTCACAGCGGTGTGCGGGGCTTGGCCGAAGACCTTGATGGTGCCTGCTGTCGGGGTAGTCAGCCCCAAGATGAGATCAATGAGCGTGGTCTTTCCTGCGCCGTTGGTGCCGAGTAGGCCGACGATTTCTCCCTGGTGGATGGTAAGGGAGACGTCGTGAAGCGCGCGTACAGGGCTGTGGGAAGAAGCGTTGAAGGTTTTGCTGATTCCGGAGACTTCGATGGCCGGGGGTGAGGTATGTGTCGTGCTCATACTTTCACGCTAAACACGCAAGGAACCTACAGCGTAGCCATGGCGTCATGAGTTTCGCATGACAGTTGTCATGGTTGCAGAAGTCAGCTACTCGCCGGGGCGGGCAAGGACGAAGGCATCGGTGCGGTAGGGAATAGCCAACTCTTGTCCGGGGTGAAATCCCATATGTTCAAAGAGGTACCAGTTGAGGTTGTAGGTCATGCGCTCGTGAATCTTCTCATCGTTGCGCAGCCAATAGGACCGGGTATGCATGAGCTGATGAAGTTGCTCCGGTGTGAGGGTGTGCTTCCACGTCAGACGCAGTTCTTCGCGTATCTCCCACGGCGGGGCAATGGTGGGGTAGAAACCGGGACGCTGCACGTCACCAGAGTGCATGATGCGGGATAGACGCAGAATCCATGGGTCCGCTCCGACATCGATAGTGTTCCACACCAGAACTACTCGGCCACCCGGGCGCAAGACACGATCAAACTCGGCACACGCACGTTTTTCATCTACCCAATGCCAGGTCTGGGCGCAGGTAATAGCGTCGAGCGAGGAATCACTGAGCGCAGTCTCCTCTGCCGTGGCCCGCCAGCAAGGCACAGCCAGACGAGTGAGCACGCGGGCCATGTCCGGGGAGGGGTCGCTGGCATAGACCTCGGGATTGCTCAGCGTTTCAGTGAGCTTTCCGGTTCCCGCACCGATGTCGAGTACCGTGTGCGCAGTGCTGATGAGTGCGGCTACCTCGTCCGGGTAGCCCGGGCGCACGTCATGGTAGGTATCGGCCCCATGGGCAAAAGCACGCGCGGAACGTGCGCGCTGCTGCGAGGTCCGAAACGACGGTCCTTGCTGCGCAGATGCCTTGCGGTAGCTGGGATAGTTCTCCGGGCGAGGATGTGGGGAACTGGTGGTGGCCATAATGCCTTTAAAGATACCGCGCCGCTTCGTGATCTTAAGCACCGACCTGTTACTTTGTAGAGGTCATAGTTCAAGAATCAACAGTAAGGGGTCAGGCACCCGTGAAGACGCGCGGCGAGGAAAACCAGCGGCCGCGTTTTTTGCGTACCGTCTGCGCTGCTTTATCAGTTGCCGCCTGTGCGGGCGCGCTTGGTGCCTGCGGGGGACATGACGATGCCCCTCCGGCCCCCACCAGCCCGGCTACATGGACCAATGATCTCGGCGTCCCCCTTTCGCCGATGCTTGTGGGCCCAGAACCTGGCGAAACCAAGAACATAAGGCTGTCTTCGGGGCGAACCTTTTTACTCCATGTGCCCGCTGATTACTCTCCTGAACGTTCCTGGCCAGTGCTACTCGCATTTCATGGATGGAACGATAGCCCTGAAAACATGGAGGGCTACACGCAGTTTGATGCGGCGGAGGCCATCGTGGCGTATCCCCAGGGAGTAGACAAAGCATGGTCGCCGGCGCCCTACGCGACGACGAGTGCCGAAGAAGATCTAGATTTTGTCCATACTATCGTTGACAGCCTGCGATCGACGTACAGCGTGGATGATGACGCGATTTTTGCTGCTGGATTGTCTAATGGTGGGGGATTCGCGGCGTTCTTAGCCTGCCGCATGCCGGGCACATTTCGCTCCGTGGCAACAGTATCGGCGGCGTACTACGAGGGCATCCACTCGGAGTGCTCAGAGCAGCCTGTGGGGCGCCTCGACATCCATGGGACCGATGATCCCGTTGTTAACTATGAAGGTGGAGTGCGCCACGGGACTGCCTACTTTTCTGTGACGGAGGTCATGAACCAGCACCAGAAACGCAACAAGTGCGTGGGTGATGTTCAAACCGTGCGTCTGACTAACGGCGCGGTCAAAGAGACTTGGACCGGCTGCCAGGCACCGTTGCAGCACATTCGTATTGAAGGAGGCTCACACGTGTGGCCTGGGCGGCCAAGTAGGGATAAACCCGAGGTTGGACGCGGATTCGCCACCGACACGGTGTTGGATTTCTTCGGAATTCCCGGCCGGCCGGAAGGCACCGAGGAACACGGCGTAGCCGAGGCCTCCCAGCGCCCAGCCGATTAAACGTAGCGGGGGGGGGAGGTGAGGCTTGCGACTTTTTCAGGGTTCTTCAGGGATGAAGCGAATCTGGTCGAACTCGAGGCCCTCCACTGCTTGCACACGGGCTAGACAAATATCTGCCACTGTGCCAAAACCAGCACGACGAGCTGCGCTCGAGGCTTCGGTTGGCTGCGCTATTTGTACGAGGTGGACGCTGCGATGGCCACCGTCGTCTCGGTTGAGCTCAGCCACGGCCTGGGCCGTGGTGCCAGAACCAGCGAAGAAATCGAGGACTACGGCGTCAGGACCGCTAGCAATGGCGATGAGATGTTTAATGAGTCGTACGGGCTTGGGAAAATCAAAGGTCCCTTGGACACCAAGGGCCTCTTCGGCGTCCTTGCGCCCGGTACGGGTGACACCGAAGCGCTCGCCATCAAGAATGGACCGTGGACGAGCGCCCTTCTTTTCATAATTCTTGGTGTAGACGAAGCCACGTCGAAAAACTAGCTCTTCATATTGCTCTGCCACCTTGTCCTTGCCCCAGCGCCAGCGTGCAACCTGACTGTTGCCCTCGGGTTGGTGGGGCCAATAGTCGCGGCCATCGGGGCCCGTAATGGGGAAGTCAAGGGATGGAAGATAACCCAGGGTTTTGGAGTCGAGGCGTACGAGTGAGTAGTTTCCTCGTTCATCACTGTGGTTATACCGCGTTGTGGTTTGTGCCTGCGCATCGAGATTGAATCCTGGATTGGAGGCAGACTTGGCGTAGCACAGCACATACTCGTGCTCGACGATGGCGTACTTGGAGTCATTCTTGCCGGTTCCGCCCTTCTTCCAGATGAGCTGGCCAGCAAAGCAATCCTCGCCAAAAACCTCATCCATCATAAGCCGGAGATGAGCCACTTCGGATTCACCAATAGAGACGAAAATGAAGCCATTCTTCGACAGTACGTCACGTGCCAAGATGAGCCTAGGCAGCATCATGGACAGCCATTCTGAATGCCATTGGCCGAAATGCTCTGAGCGCATGTCGCGACGCTGGCGAAAGTTGTCTCGGTAGACGAAGTCCTTACCAGTATTGTAAGGAGGATCAATATAGATAACGTCTGCCTGAACACTGCGAGCAATAAAGTCCTTAAGGGCATCGAGGTTATCGGCAATGGTGACAGAGTTCGGGCTGGCGCCAGTGCCCTTGACGACCTCCCTCTTAGCCTTAACTTCTTCGTGTACTCGGGCAGCAGCGTCATCTTTGCCAGGCCATGTGAGTCCGAAAAAGGAACCGGTGGTTGCGGGGAAGGACCTAGGTGAAGGCATAATGCTGAAAAATTTCTTATGAAAAATCGCTATTAGAATTGCTTGCACGCCTGCACATCCTGCGGTGCACCCTAGGATGTCGAAGCTGGAGAACTCAGCGCAGGAGCTAGATGTCGCATCCGTGCGGCAGTGCTGAGATTAGGGTACAGGGGCCCGTAGCTGAGGCGTAGTGGCTCACCGCAAGTTGTTGAACGAAAAGGGGCAACCAGAGGGGGTAAACTTTCGTTAGGAAGCTTAAAATTCTCAGCTAAGGCTGCCGGCATGGAGGACCGGTGTAGGCCAAAGCGCATTCATAAAATACGTGGCGAAGATCGCAACTCATAGGTACCGTGGGTGGCGCGGTCGCAAGGAGTTGACGAAGGCTGCTCTGTACTGTGGTGTCGAATGGCGGCGAACATTTCCGTCGTTGTTACTGCCCTCCAGTATCAAGGGGAGAGCCCCAGTTACTCGCCGCGACCTCTGCGAATTAGAGATGTAGTTAGAAAGAAAGGATGATACTCCATGGGTATCTTCGACAAGGCTAAGGATGCACTGAACTCTGACAAGGGCGAGCAGATCTCCGACTCTGCACTGGATAAGGGTGCTGACCTCGCTAAGGGCAAGCTCGGTGAGGATAAGGCTGACAAGATTGACTCCGCACGCGATCAGCTTGATGAGCGTGTTGGCAACCAGGGCGCTGAGGGTAACCAGCCGGAGCAGAACGACCAGAAGTAAAGAGGTCTTTGCTCCGCTCTCCTGAGTGGTGTCCTAAATGTGGGCACGCTTGGGGAGTGGCACAGTGCAGCTGAGTCCGGTTCCACATGTGTGGAGCCGGACTCTTTTTCTATCCACTATGATGAATACTACATGTCCACTATATGAGAAAACGATTTTCATAGGCTGAACTTCAAGCTGTGTAGAAGATTAGTAGACGCTAAGTTGTATTGCCTGAAAATAAATCGACAATGCTACTGGGTAAGCTTATAGCCGTGATTACTTCAGTAGGTGTGGAAAAGGGCGGCCAGCCCTCACGGCAACTCCTTATTGAACAAGCCAGCCGTGTGATCGCTAAGGCCGGCATGGACGCAGTTCGGCTGCGCGACGTTGCTGACCAAGTCGATGTGCCCTTAGCGGAAGCCCAGGAGCATTTCGCAACTGACGCTGAATTAGTAGAAGAAACCAAGGAGACCTTGAACCAGGCCCTTCTGTCTGTGGTGGATTTGCACTTCAGTCGTCTCCCGGACAATGCCTCTGCGGTGGATAAGCTGCGTTCTGCAGCGATGTCATATTTCTCCTTTGCTGTGGAGGAGCCCACCTCTTTCGCCGCCTTCACCGCGGTACAGGCATCCCCACGTGAGGGTTTGACCGCCGAAGTGTTTGCTGAAAAGGGTGGCAGCGCTGACACGTGCCCCATTCTTGAGCTTCTCTACAATTTGACGAAAGATGCCATGGCTGAATCTGGAGGCACTGCAGATGCTCGTGGCACGATGCTTTCTGCATTGGCCATCTTCTCGCATCTCCATGGTGTAACCCAGTTAGCCGCCGAAGGTATCCTCCGCTATCTATCGCCCGCTGCCAAAAAGCAAACCTTTGGCGGAGTTATGGACACTTTGAGTGTGGGGCTCATCCCCTTCTTCCAGGGGGAGCGCGTTGAACACACTGCGCCTTTCGGTTTGGTGGGTGAGCAGCCCGAGCCTCTGCTGACAAAGGCGGTTGATTTCCCGCGCGAAACCGAGGAAGAGAAGCGTACTGCACTGCTTCGTGGAGCAATCGAAGAGGCTCTCGACCACGGTGTCACTGGTTTGCACATTGGCGGTGCCGCGACTCGTGCTGGGCTGACCGTCCAAGAAGCGGAGCATCTCATCGAAAGCGACCAGGAGCTGGCCAGCTACCTGGAGCGATACCTTGACAAGATTAACTACGAGTTTATTTACCGTCAGGTAGCTGCGGTGCCGGAAGGTTCCGGCGCAGTACCCAAATTGAGGGCCACTGGTTACGGTTATGTGTCTCATGCGCTGGCTGATCCGCTCGGCTTTGAAGCGCTCATCAAGATTGCTTCCGGGCCCATCGTTCCGATGTCCTTCGAGGATGACTTCCTGCCGAACGCAAATAAGGCTGCGGAAGTTCAGCGTGACTTCAGCGAATTCGGTCAAGCTTTCGGTTTCATCATGTCCCTAGTGCGCGAAGCAATCGATGAAGCTGATGGCCCCCGTGCACCTTGGGTGCTCTACACTCTCGTGATTTCTGTCTGGGCCGGTGCTCATGGTCTGGCCATGTTGAGCACCAAGGGTCCATTGCGTGAATACTCCGCCGACTTTATCTTCGAGATTCTCACGCATTACATGGATATTGAGCTTGGTGGCATCATGCGCAGCCTTGGTGGTGCGAAGTAGCTTTCGGGCTTCGGCTCATTTGTGGTGCTGTGTTTTGCGTCACTGTTCCCTGTCTTTCTCTCAGGAAAGGCAGGGTATATTTTTAGTGAACGGTCCTCGCGCTGACCTAAGAATCCGCGCGATCTACCGCGAAGTGCCCACGTGGGGGACGGCAAGTCTTTGGTTTTACCTGTATCCACATTCTGAATGTAAACACTGTGAACTGGTGTTATGTCGCATGTGGTTAAGATTCCCAGATAGGGGCAATAGTTGCTCAAGTGTAGAAATTAATTTTAGAGGGCGGTACTGTGGCCTCGTCCGAAACTCATCCCGCAATTGTGTTGCGGTAAGCAATTCTTCATTGAGCATTAAGGAAGAACTACCATGCGCCCTATTTCCTCCCGTATTGTCGCCACTGCGGTGGCCGTAGCCACTTTCTCGTCCGTCATCGTTGCACCTCAGGCATTTGCAGTGGAGGCGCTTGAAGACTCCGCCTTTGTTCATGAGCAGTCTGGGTCTGACACGGTGGACGTCAATGGCACCATCTTTGACGAAGACGGCAACCTCATCGATTCCAACAATGCCGGTGACAACGCTCTCGATGAGATCGAGCGGGAATCCCGTGCCAACGATTTCGGCTTCTACGGCACTGACGATGCGAAACCATCCACTCTCGACGAGCTGAAGACCACCAAAGCCACGACGCCCGACGTGACTGTGACGGCTGTGGAAAAGAACGGCAAGCTGATGTGTGAAATCTCGGATGCCCCGGGCAAGGAAGGACAGCTGCTGGAACGCAAGCTCGACCTTGCCAAGGCGTTCTACGACGGTGGCAATAAGCTCCTGCAGACCGTTTGGGAGATTATCCCGGTAGTAGGGGACCTTGTTCCTGCAGATTTCATCAAGAAGATTGGGGCCATCTCGTGGGAAAAGATTGAGGAGCTCGTTCGTAAGGGCGAAGCGGATAAGTCCGTAACGTGGGACCTGGCTCGCGCACAGGGCATGGCGATCGGACGGATTGACAACGCAGACGCGGAGGTTGATCTCAAGAACCCTGATGCAGCAAAGAAGACCGTTTCTAACCTCATCAAGTTCGCCGATGGTGCCTTTGGTAAAGGTGTGTCTGTAGTCCTCAAGATTTTCAATGCTGCGGTAACAATCGCAGGTCTTTTCCCAGGCGCTAATGCTGCGAAGGAATTGAAGCTTTCCGACACCCAACGTGCTGAGATTGAAAAGACTCTTGGCGGTATTTCTACTTCTGCCTCTGCGCTTGCCGCGGTCAACGCACCTGCCGGCCAGAAGTGTGCTGACATGTTGAACGGCAAGAAGGTCAACAACGATGAGCCGACCAAGCCTAGTGACGAGACCAAGCCTAGCGACGAAACCAAGCCTAGCGACGAAACCAAGCCCAGCGACGAAACCAAGCCCAGCGACGAAACCAAGCCCAGCGACGAAACCAAGCCCAGCGACGAAACCAAGCCCTCTGAAACCCCTGAACCGGGCGCTGACGGTAAGGACGGCAAGGATGGCGAGCCTGGCCGCGACGGCAAAGACGGCGTTGACGGTAAAGACGGCGAGCCTGGCCGCGACGGCAAAGACGGCGTTGACGGTAAAGACGGCGAGCCCGGTCGCGACGGAAAGGACGGCCGCGACGGCGAAGACGGTCGCGACGGCAAGGACGGCCGCAATGGCGAAGACGGCCGCGACGGAAAGGACGGCCGCGACGGCGAGGATGGCAAGGACGGCGTTGACGGTAAAGACGGACGAGACGGTTCCAACGGCATGAACGGTGCCCCCGGCGCACCTGGTCGTGACGGAGTCGACGGTCAAGATGGCCGCGATGGTCTCAACGGTCTCAACGGTCGTGACGGTGTAGACGGCAAAGACGGAAAGGATGGCAAGGACGTCGATACGTCCTCGATGGTGGGTTACTCCTTCCTCGCTGCAATCCTTGGTGGCGGTCTCATCGTGTCTGTCTTGGGCGCGATGGACTACCTCTACCTCCTGGGCTACCTGCCCAAGGAAGGCATCCCGTGGCGAGCTGACCGCTAGTTGAGGAGGCTTTCTGCGGTGTAGCCGAGATAGCTCACGCAAATAGTTTGAGGCCACATCCCCGGCTCTTAGCCAGGAGGTGTGGCCTTGCTCTTTTCGTGGGCTTGTTGATCGACGGTTGTGCTGACACGGGGGCATCGTTGCGGCATAAGAGTAAAGAGCACACCGTGCTTTGCTTTCCATGGCAACGCCCACGATTCCCACGAGTTCTACAAGTCGGTTTTCAGCGGTAGGCTCGAAATCCAGACCTATGTGGGCAGCTCGAGAGTGGGGGAGGTTATTTCGGCATGGTGGTTGACCAGTGTCGTGTTGGCCTTAACATCACAGTCTCGAATAGCAGCGGTTCGCCAGAGGCGTAGGCCCAAGGGCGATGGGGGACGAGGGATCGCACCATTCATAAAAGCTACCCAGAACGTCAACCTTTCCGAGCCGTCCGCTTCCGGCGAGCCCACCGCCGAGCCTTGTGAGGCTCCTGCCGGCGGAGCCGATGGCGCGGAAGGCAATGACGCTGATATGTCCTCTATGGTTAGCACTTTCTTCCTCGCGGCCCTTCTTGGCGGTGGAATCTTTGCACCATGTGGGTACTTGGGAGGTAGTGCGGAAAGCGGAGGATATAGTGGGGGACATCATGGCGCACAATCCGTACGTGGGAGGGCGGTGCTGAAGTAAACTCGACCTTACAGGGTAAGGCTATCTTTCGACGGTGAGGTGATCCACCCCATGTTTGGCCGAATGCTTCGCAACGATGTCCGTCGAAATACGGTGTTGACCTTTGCAGTTGCGGCCCTCATGGCGGTCTCGGTCGCGCTGGCGACGGCAAGTGCTGGGCTGATCGCGCAATTGGGCGGGGCAGCCGATGCTTTGCTCGACCAAGCGCGGGCACCACACCTCGTGCAGATGCATGCGGGGGACGTCGATAAGCACAGCATTGACAGGTTTGCCCACGACAACCCGAATGTCACCGACCACCAAGTCGTCGAACTGCTGACCCTCAACAGCTCTGACCTTGTCTTTGCTGGCGTGGACCAACGCGATAACGTCCAGCAGAACTCACTCGTTGTTCCACCGAAGAGTGGGGACCTCTTGCTTAATGAGGACAACCAGCCCATCGACGCGGTAGAGCCCGGTACCGTCATCATGCCGATCATGTACAAAATTGAGGGTTCCCTGCAGGTAGGAGACGTTGTGGAGATCGGCACTGGGCCCGGTGCGCGAACATTGTCGGTCGTAGGTTTCACGAGGGATTCAATCATGAATCCACCGATTGCCGGTTCCAAGCGTATCGCGGTCAGCGAAGCGGATTTTGTGGATATCGCTCGCTACTACGGCACGCGAGAGTACCTTATCGAGTTCTGGGTACAGGATCCGGACACCCAGATCCCAACTGTGAGCACCGCATACATGGATGCAGGATTGCCGAATAATGGCCCTACGGTGGACCGTGCTACCTTCCGTATGTTCATTGCAGTGGGCGAGGGGTTTAGTGCCGGAGCGATTATCTTGGCGTCGTTGCTTCTTCTCATAGTGGGGTTGCTCGTTCTGCGCTTGTCGTTCCTGACAACGTTGCGCCACGATGTCAAGGAAATTGGCGTGCTCAGTGCTATTGGCGTACCCACGAGCAGGATCCGGCGGCTGTATTTGGTGAAATACGCTGCGCTAGCTGCCGTCGCTGCCGTAGTGGGGCTGGCACTTGGTCTAGGGTTGTTACCCCTGATGACCCGGCGGCTATCTGCCTACCAAGGCGTGCAGCATGGTGCGGCGGGTGTGGCCGGCGCGATGTGTGGCGCACTGCTGATGTTTGTTCTTACCGTGCTGTTTGTCCTCGTCATGTTGTGCAGGGTGGGACGCACGAGCGCCGTGGAGGCGCTCCGAGCAGGAGGCACACAGGAGGTTGGCAGGGGACCGCGCCTCCGCCTCGCTACGGCGAAGCGGACACCGACCAATATTCGTCTGGGCTTTATAGCGCTGCTGCGTGGATTGAGCGCGCACGTCCTTCTCTTCTGCGTTCTGGCAATTTCTACCTTCATCGTCATTGTGCCCACCGCTGCAGCCAACACAGCCAATGATCCGCGGTTCAGCACCTACATGGGCATTGCGCAGGCAGACGTTTACATGGGCTGGCGTGCGGAATCGCTTGCGGATGCGGACATTGCTCACGACATTGATGCCACCCTCCAAGAGTCAGATTCCGTGGCTCAACACGTCCTCACCAGAACGTCTCGTCACGATGTGCTTGCGGCTTCCGGAGAACGCATCAGCATGAACATTGTCAGCGGCAACCACGACACCATGCCCACCGCCTATGTCGAGGGCCATGCGCCCCGAACCCCTAACGATATCGCTTTGCCTTTGATGTCCTTGAGCGCAACCGGATATGAGGTGGGGGAGAAGATTCCCGTGGATGTGCAGGGTGAACTCAAACCACTGACCATCGTCGGTTCTTACCAGGACATCACCAACGGCGGCAAGACTGCTAAGGCGCTGTTAGATCCCGAGCCTGAAGATGTTACGTGGTATACGGTGCTGGTTGATCTTCAACCTGGCGTTGAGTCTGAGGACGTGCTGGAGGAGTGGTCTCACCGTTGGCCCAAGGCTAACCCCGTCGCTTTGGCGACCATGGCAGAGCAAACCTTTGGACCCGTGGCACGCTCCCTGCGTACGGTGGCTCTTATTATCCTGGCCACAGCGGCACTGCTTGCCGCTTTGATCACGCTGATGTTCGTGCGCATGCTTATTGCTACCGACTCGACGCCGATTGCCATTCAGCGCGCGTTGGGCAACACCGACGACGGCATCCGTACTCAGTACCTCACTCGGACTCTTTCCGTGCTGGCGTGCGCGGTTCCGGTTGGAATGGTATTGGCCCTCATCGCTGGGGAGGGTGTGTTCAACCTCGGTATGGAACTCATCTTCGGCGGGATGGAGGCGGCCGGTCAAGGTGGCAGCCAGATTCAGCTCATGGTTAATCCCTGGTTGGTTTATGGTCTTGTTCCGCTCGTTCTTTCTCTTTCGGTTGCCGCTGCCACCTGGCTGGGTAGCCGCTCCATCAGCCGTACCCATATCACGGAGGTGACTGCGCAATGACAACCATTCTGTCCGCCCGCAACGTAACCAAGGCTTTCGGCGATAACACCGTGCTTCACGGAATTAGCGTCGACATTGCTGCCGGGGACATGGTGGCCATTACCGGGCCTTCTGGGTCAGGAAAATCCACGCTGCTTTATGCGCTCAGTGGAATGGATAGCGTTACCTCGGGGGAGGTGACACTCTGCGGCGAAGACCTCACCCAGCTCAGCCAGAAGGAATTGGCGCGACTGCGACTGACACAGATGGGCTTCGTCTTCCAACAGATCCACCTGCTCACTAACCTCAATGTGCTCGACAACATCATTTTCCCTGCCTTCCTTGCCGGCCTTGCGCCGCGGGATGAGCTCGTGGAACGAGCGCACGAACTCATGCAGAACTTGGGTGTAGCACCCCTAGCGCGCCGCGACATTACCGAAGCCTCGGGAGGCCAACTCCAAAGAGTCGGCATCTGCCGCGCGTTGATCAACAAACCGCGCATCATCTTCGCTGATGAGCCCACGGGTGCTTTGGACAGTGAGAATAGCCGCCAAGTGATGGACATCTTCCGTGATATCAATGCTGCGGGCACGACGATCGTCATGGTTACTCACGATGAGGACATCGCAGCCTCGAGTCCTCGCCGAGTTCACCTTGTCGACGGGCTCGTGGACTATGACACTCGCGCGAAAGAACATTAAAAACGAAGAAAGCTGGTCAGAACTTGTCTGACCAGCCGGAAAGCTGTCGGACTAACAGGATTTGAACCTGCGACCCCTACACCCCCAGTGTAGTGCGCTACCAAACTGCGCCATAGTCCGCCGTCGCACTCATTGGTGCAACTGCTACAGATTACACCAGCGGTATTCGCTTCAACAAATTGCTGTTCAGGGGGTATTTCGCTCAGCGGTTGAGAGGGCGAGGGGATTGCTCGGCGGCGCTAGAACTCACCAGCGGAGTAGACCCACAGCCCGTCCTGGCGGCGGAAAGAGGAACGCTCGCGCTGGGAACCTTTCGCTGCACCTTTGTAGAAGGCCTCGAATTCGACGATGCCGGAGTCATCGAGTGGGCCACCGGCGACGGTGTCGATAATGTCGAGGCGGTAAAAGCGGATGCCGGTATCGGCCAAATCCAGGCGCTCGGGGCGGGTTTCAGGATCCCAGGTGCGCAATAGGTAGTCTTCGTCGCCGGTGACGAAAGCGCTAAACCGGGAGCGCATAAGAGCCTCCGCCGAGGGCGCAGGTGTACCCGCGTGGTAGCGCGAGCAACATTCGCCAAAGGTTAAACCTGTGCCGCAGGGGCACCGAGCACCTGAGTCGAGAGGGTTGAGAACGATCATTGCTGGGCCTAGGAGCTGACGGCCTCGTTCGTCACGATGGTGGTCGTAACGGTGGCATTGAGGAGGGCGTCGATGGGGGTGGCCATGGAGGCGTCGACAAGCGCGGTGCGTTGAGCCGCACTCAAGGAATCCGGAAGCGAAATGGTGCGTGTAAAGGAGGAGTCGGAATCCTGGGCGACGGTAACGCTGATAGCCTCGACAGCCTTAGCATCGACCTTGTGTTCCTTGCCCGCAGCCTTCAGAGTTTGGGTGGTAGCGGTGGCGAGGGCCGACATGAGCAGACCTTCAGCCGTAAAGCCTTGGCCCTTGCCGCCGTCCTTCTTTGTGCGGTCAGCAGTAACGGTGTGCTCGTTGCTGCGTACGATGACTCCCATGCGCGAGCCCATTGCCGGAATGGCGACGGCGGTCGCAGCGTCGACGGGCTCCGGGAGGTTTTCCGGCACAATGTACTGCTCAGCCCAAGCCCCAATGAGATCCGCAGCGCGCGCCGCGGCGCCTTGCTTCGTCACGAGGTGGTCTGCCTTGTCCAAGGCCACGAGGGATTTGGGGTAGCGCGTGGTGAGGAAGATGTTCTGGGCGTTATCGATGCCGACGGTCTGATCAATCGGGGAGTGCAGCAAAAGCAGCGGTTTGCGCAGGCGCGGCAGGTAGGTCTCCGGGTTGGTCTCAGCCAGATCCTCGAGGAAGTGGCGGGAAATCGTCAGCGCGCGACCGCCAAGGGTGACTTCAACCTCGCCATTGGCGTCGACCTCACCAATCTTGTCGGCGTAATGAAGAACGGAGTGCGCTGGATCAAACGGTGCGCCAATAGTGGCCACAGCCTTAAGGGAGCGAATGCCGTTTGCCGCTGCGAGGGAAGCAGCGCCACCCAGCGAGTGGCCCATGAGTAGCTGCGGGGCAGAGTAATTATTGCTCAGCCACTCAGCGGCAGCCTGAATGTCCGCGACGTTCTGGCTGAAGTTGGTCTCCCCAAAGTTACCTTCGGACTGGCCAAGACCAGGAAAATCAAAGCGTAGGGTGGCGATGCCGAAGTTGGTAAGCTGCTTGCTCACGCGGGCCGCACCCGGCGTGTGGCGGGAGCCGGCAAAGCAGTGCGCGAAGATAGCGAAAGCTTGTGGTGGGGTGTCAGGGAAGTCGATAGTTCCGGCCATCGCGGTGCCGGTACTGGAGGGGAGCGTCACGTTCACGGATTGCATGCCAATAAGGATATAAGGGCAAGTGCGAGGCTGCGAACCGGGGTTGACTAGAGTCGAGAGAAGACGAGTAAGGTCGCTCAGAAAGGTGAGGAGTGCACATGGGCGCATTCGATTGGTTCTGGAAGGCGATGGGTGCGCAGTCCGAGCGCAACAACAAGAAGTCCAAGGCTGTGGTAGCAGCTGCGGATTCCGCGGCAGAGGACGTTGGGGCACTCGATGACGCCTCCGTGGCTGCCGCTGCCCGCTCGTGCGTCAAAGATGGCGCGATTGCGGATAAGTCGCAGTTCCTCGCTGCCTTGGCCGTAGCGAGTGAACGCAAGCTTGGCATGCGCCCCTTTAACGTGCAATCCCAGGCGGTGCTCCGGCTGTTGGAGGGGGATGTCATCCAAATGGCAACCGGTGAGGGCAAGACACTGGTCGGTGCTATGGCAGCTACCGGCTTTGCCCTGACCGGCAAACGCGTGCACGTGGTGACGGTGAACAATTATCTGGCCGCCCGTGACGCCGAGTGGATGCGCCCGCTCGTGGAGTTCTTTGGCCTTACGGTCGCCTCCGTGACGGAAAAGCTGGGACCTGATGAGCGGCGCGAGGCATACCGCGCTGACATTATTTATGCCCCGGTTAATGAGTTGGGCTTCGATGTGCTGCGCGATAATCAGATCACCTCCCGTGAGCAAACCGTTCAGGCCCGCGCCGACGTTGCGCTCGTCGATGAAGCAGACTCTGTACTAGTCGATGAGGCCCTGGTTCCCCTTGTTCTGGCCGGCAATCGCCCCGGCGAAGAGTCGACCGGTCATATCACCAATGTGGTGTCCCGCCTGCGCGAAGACCAGGATTACGTCATCGCGGAAGATGGGCGCACGGTGGCGCTCACCGATGACGGTGCTGCGCGCGTCGAGCGGGAACTAGGCATTGATTCGCTGTACTCCGAAGAGAACATTGGCTCGGTGTTGGTCAAGGTCAACTTGGCTTTGCACGCAAAGGCTCTGCTTATCCGCGATATCCACTACATCATTACGGATGGCAAGCTGCAGCTTATCGACGCCTCCCGGGGCCGCGTTGCCGACCTACAGCGCTGGCCCGATGGCCTCCAAGCAGCCGTGGAAGCGAAGGAAGGCCTTGAGGTTTCTGAAGGGGGCCGCATCCTCGACACCATTACCCTGCAGGAACTGATGCGGCGCTACCCCTTGGTGTGCGGGATGACGGGTACGGCCGTTGAAGCCACTGACCAGCTGCGCCAATTCTATGACCTGCATGTCTCCGTTATCGATCGAAATAAGGAGCTGCAGCGCTTCGACGAGGCTGACCGGATTTATGCGACTATTGATGACAAATCGAAGGCCATCGTTGAAGAAATCGCTGCCCTTAATGCCACTGGTCAGCCGGTGCTCGTGGGCACGCATGATGTGGCCGAGTCTGAGGATCTCGCCGAAGCACTGAGGCAACGCGGCATTGAGGTGAGCGTGCTCAATGCCAAAAACGATGAGGATGAGGCTCGTATTGTGGCTGAGGCCGGCGACCTGGGGAGGGTCACCGTCTCTACCCAAATGGCTGGTCGTGGTACCGACATCAAATTGGGTGGTGCCGATGAGGCCGACCGTGATGTGGTGGTAGAGAAAGGAGGTCTCGCAGTGCTGGGCACCTCCCGTCACCGCTCGTCGCGTTTGGACAACCAGCTACGCGGCCGCGCCGGACGGCAGGGCGACCCTGGGATGTCCGTGTTCTTCGTCTCCCTTGAGGATGATGTGGTCCAGCAGGGAGGAGAGGATGAGTCCCTGTCCGCACGCCCGGATGCTGACGGCCGCATCGAGTCCAAGCGAGTGAGCGATTTCGTGGCGCACTGCCAGCGCGTGACCGAGGGGCAACTGCTTGAGATTCACGCGCAGACCTGGAAGTACAATCAGCTGCTTGCGGACCAGCGCATCATCATCGATGAGCGCCGTGCCAAGCTTCTCGATACCTCCCAAGCGTGGGAAGAATTAGCCGAGCGCGCCCCGCAGCGGGCCGCCGAGCTTGCCGACGTCCCCCAAGACGCCCGCGAGCGCGCCGCCCGGGAGATTATGCTTTACCACCTGGATCTATCCTGGGCAGATCACCTCGAGCTTATGGACGATGTTCGCGAGTCCATCCACCTGCGTGCCATTGCGCGTGAAACCCCCATCGATGAGTATCACCGTATCGCCGTTCGCGAGTTCAAGGACTTAGCCCAACGCGCAGTGGATGATGCTGTTGAGACGTTCAACACTGTAGTGATCGATTCTGATGGCGCCCATTTGGAGGACCACGGTCTTTCCCGCCCGAGTGCGACGTGGACCTACATGGTGTCTGATAATCCACTGGCAGGAGGCGGAAACTCGGTGCTCAAGGGCATTGGAAATATTTTCCGTTAATATAATTTCTCTGGTGGTGGCTCGCGAGGGCAGTGGAGTCGCTACTATGGATTTAGTCAATATCGATCCGACCCTTCGGAGGTAAAAATGAGCGAGAACACCGGAACGCCGGAACCGCAGGCAGAGACTACTTCTGTCTTCCGCGCCGATCTTCTCAAGGAGATGGAAAGCGGTGCGTCGGCAAGCTCTGACGCTTCCGTCGCTGGTGCTGAGAACCTAGCTGAGGGGCAGGCGCTGCTCGTCGTCAAGCGTGGCCCTAACGCTGGCGCACGTTTCCTGCTGGATCAGCCGACAACCACCGCTGGCCGCCACCCAGAGGCTGACATCTTCCTTGATGATGTCACCGTCTCCCGTCGCCACGCCGAGTTCCGTGCCCAGGACGGCCAGTTTGAGGTTGTGGACGTCGGATCGCTCAACGGCACCTACGTCAACCGCGAGCCGCGTAACGCGCAGGTGCTCGAGGTGGGCGACGAGATCCAGATTGGTAAGTTCCGTCTGGTCTTCATCGCCGCTAAGTAAGTCCACACCGTGCGGAGGGCTGAGGGAGGTTTCTCCCCGCCCCCTCTGTGATGTCCAGACCGTGTAGAAAGCAGAAGTAGTTCCCATCGTGAGCTCCCAGAACTCCACCGCAGCGGCAGCGTCCACTGTCGCTAGGAAGCCCAAGGCCGCCAAGCAGAAGCCGATGTCTATCGGCGTGACGCTGAAGCACCTGCAGAAGCAGTTCCCTGATGTCACGGTGTCAAAGATTCGCTTCCTTGAGTCTGAGGGCCTTATCACCCCTGAGCGCACGCCCAAAGGCTACCGCCGCTACTACCAGAAGGACTTGGACCGCCTGCGCTATATTTTGACAGCGCAGCGCGATAACTACACGCCGCTTAAGGTCATCCGCGAGCAGCTGGAGGCAATGGACTCTGGCCAGGTTACTGCGATTGTGTCTTCGCAGGCTGAGGCCCTTATCAGCGCTGGACAGCTGCGCGCGCCGGTGGTCAATCGGCTTACTGACGCCGACGTGGCTGACCAAGCTGGCACCACCCAGGAAGAGATTGCCGGTCTCGTTGCGGTGGGGCTTATCAAGCCGGATTCGGCGGGCTTTTTCGATACCGACGATGTATCGATTGCTTCAGCTGCCGTGGCGCTGGAGTCCTTTGGCTTCGACGCTCGCCAGCTTAAGTCCCTGCGCAATGCTGCTCGCCGGCAAGCGGACCTTATTTCACAAGTTGCCGCGCCAGTAGCGCACTCCAAGTCCGATACCGCCCCGCAGCAAGCAGAAGAGCTTTCTCAGCAGATGGCAGCGCTCGTTCTGTCCCTGCACAGCACGTTGGTCAAGACCGAGCTGCGCGACGAATTTTTACCGTAGATTCCTCTCGGGCACGTCTATCCGAACTGGTGCATCAGTTACCATTGCCAAAAGTGTGGGAGAGTGGAGACCATGAATTCTGAAGTATTGAAATTTTTAGGTATCCATCCCGTCGGCCCCGAAAATAATCTCTGCGCTTTGTTTTACTGGGAGGAAGCCGACCGCCACGTGCCCGTATGGGTGTCACCCATTGACGGGGCGCGTGTTCTCCAGATGCTGGAGCGACATTTCAACGCTCGTCCCAGCACGTACGAACTTCTCATCGCTTTTGCGGATGAGCTCGATGGTATCGAAGAGATCTGTGTCTCCGAGTACCGCAAAGGTGCCTTCATGGTGGATCTCATCGATGGTAGGGGAGAAGAACATGATGCTCGGATGTGTGATGCTCTTGTCCTGGCAGATCATTACGGGGTACCCATTACTTTCGAGAAAGACGTGCTCGAGGAGGTAGCTATCTACATTAGTGATGAGGACCTGAAGGAGTACTACGGCCTTGAGCGCGATGCAGCATCGCCGGAGACGTTCCCACAAAAGCGGGTGCGGGAGTTTCAGGAGCGACTAGCTCAACGCACGAGCCGGGACGATGATGATTTCGAGCAGATGATGCGTGATTCCGGTATCTCCGAAGAAGACTTGCTTGGTGATGACCAGTCTGAAGGAAAGGACTAGATTCCTACCGCAGACACAGAACCTGCGCGCCCCTTCGTGGGCGCTTTTTTCGTAGCGTCGGAGAATTTTTTAATGACACGCGTGTGACTTATGGTGACAATGTGGTAGAAAAAGTCTAAAGTTCTACTAGAGGTTAACGTCGATGCGCTCTTGACGTGGTCAACGACGTGCCCTTTAATAGACAACTAGAACTCCCTTCAAACATCACTGGAGTAATTACGTGAGCAGTAAAGACCTTCACACCGAAACCTTTGAGCTTGAGACCGGCGCTGCGCTGGACTACGACGAACCGGGCAGCTACGTCCAAGAGTCCCTGTTTGATATCGGCCCGGACGAGGAGCTGGGCTACCGCGTGCCCATCGCGTGCCAAGTGGCTGGCATTACCTACCGCCAGCTGGACTACTGGGCGCGTACCGATCTGGTGAAGCCCTCCATCCGAACCGCCCGTGGTTCCGGGTCCCAGCGTCTGTACTCCTTCAAGGACGTCCTCGTCCTCAAGATTGTCAAGCGGCTTCTCGATACGGGCATTTCTCTGCAGAACATCCGCTTGGCCGTTGAATCCCTGCGTGACCGCGGCGTGAATGACCTTGCTGAGCTCACCCTAGTCTCTGATGGCACTACGGTTTATGAGTGCCGCTCCAACGACGAAGTTATTGACCTCCTCGCCGGTGGTCAGGGCGTCTTCGGCATCGCGGTGCCGGGTATCCTCAAGGAGCTTTCCGGAACCATTACGTCCTTCCCGGCAGAACGCATTGTTGAGGAGGATGAGACCGACATTGTCGTCGGCCTCGACGAGCTCGCTGCCCGCCGCAAGCGCAAGTCCTCCTAAGGTCTGCTTTACTTTTAAGATTGCCGCCGCACCTTCCCGGCACTGCTGCTCACGTCAGTGCCTTGGGAAAGTGCGGTGGCTTCGTGCTTGCTTGGGGGGCTGGACAGCGCGAATCCAACCGCGGGGCTGTCTACCGGCTGACTACTGTGCGCCAGCCGCGGCCTTGATGCTCTTCTTGTTTGCAGTGGCATCTGAAGGATCCGAGACCGAACTATAGGAATCAGCATGCTTCTCTAGTTCAGCATCCTTCTCGCCGTTGCCAATATGGACCACGCTCAAGCTCACGCCCTCGGCCCGCGCGTTCTGGACGGCCTCGGCAAATGTGGCGTCATCCATGTCTTGTTGGGTTCCAGTAGTGACGAGAACGACGCGGGTGTCCTTACCGCTTTCTGCGACTTGGTCAGAAGCGTTTCCCAGCGCGGCAACGACTGCGCTGCGCGTTTGCGGCACGCCACCGGTGCCGAACAACTGAACGGCTTGGGCCACGTTGTCAGCGGGTCCGTAGGCCACGTTTGGACGGTAACCTACCGTGGCCGTGGCGGAGATAGGGGAGGAATAGTTCCACAGGCCCACCTGGCTGCCTTCAGCGCCGGCAGCCGTCGCGGCATCGGCGACCCCCTGGCTTACGGCATCGAAATAGGGGGCAAGGTTTTCGGAGGTATCAAGAAGGAACAGCGTATTCGGAGCGACTTCGGCAACAGCATCGGCGGCTTTGTCTTCAGAGCTGGTCGCCGCCGACGAGGATGCGGCTTCAGATTCCGGTGCCGCCTCGGAGGAGGTGGCCTCTGTGGACGTCTCCGACGTGGAAGTCGTTACTTGAGCGGTGGATTCGTTCTCGGAGTCGGCCGCGGATGTAGATTCAACGGAAGTTTCCGCAGCTACGTTGTCGGCGGAATCCGACGTGCCGCTGCGGACGAGGAAAATTCCACCAACAATCAGCGCCAGAACTGCAAGGATGGCCACAATGATGACCCACGGTGCAAATGAGTAGTTGTTCTTTCCATCCGAGTGCCGGGCCATCTTTTTCCTTCCGCGCTGGGGCCGTGGTGGGAACCTCGGGACAGCAGAGTGTGTCCCGACTGGTCACATCAATGGTTCTTCATTGTAGCGGGGAGCACGGCGCGAATTTGGGAGACAAGCCGTGCGCGGAGGGGTGCTGCGGCGTCGGACAGCGCACGCTGTCGGCGCACATATTCGGACTTACCCTCGGGAGTTTCAATTGGCACAACGCCAAAGCCCCACTCACGGCAGTCATAGGGCGATGCTTCCATATCTAGTGTCCGAGCAGCGACGGCCAGGCGGAAGGTATCAAGGAAAAGTTCACCGGGTATCAACGGCCCCAATTTCCATGCCCATTTGTACAAATCCATCGTTGCGTGGACGCAACCGGCTTGGTCGTGATCCGGCTGGTCATCACGTGTAAGGACTGTGAGGTTGAGAGGGCGGGCAGGAGCGGTGAAGAAGCGAAAGGCGTCGTAGTGAGTGCATTTGATGCGGTGACTGTCGACGACCTTGTTCGTTCCCTCCGCACCCAGCCGCAGTGGCAAATCATGGCGCGGAGAATCCGTGTGGTACACCATCGCCCACTCGTGGAGACCAAAACAATCGAATTGGATAGGGTTGCGCGTAGTCTTCTCGAGCAACTCGAGGACGTAACGCACCGTGCCCCCGCGACTTTCGAGGAAAGCCTCGGTATCAAGCGTGATTCCCTCAGTGGTGCGATGATAGAACCGCCACTCAGCGTGGGGGACTTCGTCGCCGGCCAGTGTGACACCAATGCCTGGGTGCCAGCGCCGCAAATGCGAGGGGCGCACGGGGTAGTACTCGAAAAGAAAATCGTAAACAGGGTGGTAGGAGCCAGGGTGGCGGTAGCGCGAGAGGTATTCGTCAGCCGCCGCCTCATGGGCGCTCATCTTCGCCTGCCAGTCTGTAGGCTGCAGTATCATCGCTGACCTGCGTTGCCGCGTCGGCGGCGTTGGTTTCGGCCGCGACTGCGGTGGCCTTGGTTACCCGAGCGCTGACGCGAAGAATGCTTGTGGGCCTCGCCCTTCGGCTTGTTCTTCGCTGGTTGCTGGTGTGGCGGACCAAGCGGCTCACCGGTGGGCTTGCGCGCTCCGGTCATCTGCGCGAGTTCGGGGCTGCTGGCGGGGTTGGCGCGGTCACTAATGTCGAGGTCCGTGTGGTTAACCCCAGCCTTCTGGATGAGCTTGGCCACCTCATCGCGCTGCTCATCGGTCACTAGGGTAACGACGGTGCCAGAATCACCGCCACGTGCCGTGCGTCCGGAGCGGTGTAGGTAGGCCTTGTGTTCCGCAGGCGGGTCGACGTGGACGACGAGCGACACATCCGCGATGTCGATGCCGCGCGCGGCGATATCCGTGGCAACGAGGACGGGGACGCTGCCGTCAGCGAAGCCTTCGATTGCTGCGGTGCGGGAGCCTTGGCCCTTATCTCCATGCAGCGGCAGGGCATTGATGCCGACGCGGCGCAGCTTCTTTGCTTGCCGGTCAACTCCATGCTTGGTGCGCATAAACATGATCGTCTTGCCTTTGCGTGCGCCTAGACGCAGGACTACATCGTTGCGTGCCTCGCGAGTGCCGATAAAGATAAGGTGGTGTTTCATGGTGTCCACGGCGGCCTCGATTGGTGCTGTGGAGTGGGTAACCGGGTCCTGCAGGAACTGATTGACAAGTTTGTTGACTTCACCGTCGAGAGTTGCAGAAAAAAGCAAACGCTGGCCATCTGACGGCGTGAGCTCAAGGAGCTTTCGCACCTGGGGGAGGAAGCCCATGTCGGCCATCTGATCAGCTTCATCGAGCGCCGTGATGGCGACGTGGTCGAAGAATAGGTGGCCTTGGTCAATGAGGTCCTGCGCGCGACCCGGCGTAGCGACAAGCAGGTCAACCGGACGCGCGAGCGAGCGAATGTGGTTGTTGATATTGACGCCACCAACGACAGCTAGAACACGCAGCCCCAATGCAGCGGCGGGTTCTTCTAATCGCTGCTGAATTTGGATAGCTAGCTCACGCGTAGGCGCTAGCACCAATCCACGCGGATGGGCGGGACGGGAGACACCGGACTCCGCTAAACGGGTGAGCATAGGAAGCCCAAAGGTGAAAGTCTTGCCCGAACCCGTCGGGCCACGACCGAGCACATCTTTTCCTGCAAGAGCGTCAGGAATCGCAGCGGCTTGGATGGGGAAGGGGGTCGTGATGCCCTGTTTATCAAGGACACGGACGACGTCGCGGGGAAGGCCGAGATCGGCAAAAGTAGTCATCGCTTCCAAAGTTTAATGCCCTGCCTAGGGATTCAGAAACCACGTCGTGACCTACCGTCGGTAGAAGGGGAAGGATCCCCGTGGCCTGCAATTATGCGAAATTTGTGACCAAGGTCTCTGTTACTCTAAGGCCATGACAAACCCTCACGGAAACTCCTCTCGCTCTCAACAGTCGCCGCGTGGTTTTGCTCCTGGTCCTCAGGTTGGCGCGCCGCGCCCCATGCAACCTCAAGGGGCCGGATACGGTCAACACGGTACAGCGATCCCTGGTAGTCAGCAACGTGGACAAGGGCAGTTTCAGCAACCACTAGACATTGCTCCAGGAATGCAGCAATCACCATCTGCACAGCGGCCACCGCAGAAAAATGGCGGCTCAAAGAAGACGCTATGGACTATTCTCGGAGTGATTGGAGCTGTGGTGCTCGTACTCGGATTGTCTCTCTTCGTCGCCTTCCAGGCCTTAAAAGAGGCCACCAGTAGCGTCAGTGGGAACCACAATGGGGCGGAGTCGTTAACGCCAGCTGATGATGGCTATTGGGACCGGACCATTGATGTGGATGACATCAATACCCTCCGCGATTCTGCGGGAGATGCACCGGTACCTTCCGCACTCTCAGACCTTACGTCTGACTGCTATGAAGGCACATCCTACTTTGGTCAATCTGACGACGATGGCCGCGATGCACACTGGGTGCCGACCGTGGAGTGCATGTTTGGTGATGATAGCGAATTCACCGCGCAATACACCGAGAACAAGGAAGCCATTGCTGCTGCGGAGAGCATGGGGCTGCAGGAATCGATAGTGGACTTTTCTACTGCGCGCGGCTCTACCATTGCCGGCTATATACAGGACTCTGATCTGGTGATAGTTGAGGTTCTGGCTAACGGAGAAGCCGTGATTGAGTACCTCATGCTGCTCACTGAAGATATAACAGGCTTTGACTACGACTGTATGCAGAGGCTCGTCGATGCCGGAATTCTCGACAGCACTCCGGGCCCACCTTTCATCGACGCCTAGCAGTCTCAGTGTGGATGACTGATGACAGGCGGGGATTAGCACCCATGACCTGTCAGTTTCCCGGGAGCACTCGGCGAGACTTTGCTAATTTGCAACCATGACGCAACCCCACAATGGCTCGCACTTCCAGCAGGGACCACAGAATCCACAACAACCCACACAGCAGTTCAATCATTCCGGACCGAATGGGGCTCAACAATATGGGATGCAGCAGGGCGCCCCATATGGAAACCATCAGGCAGGGCCGTATGGCGCCGGCGCCCAGGCAGACCCCGCCTTTGCTGAGCCGCAGAAGAAGTCCTCATCGGCAGCGGTATGGATTCTTCTTGCCGTCATTATCGCGATGCTCCTTCTTCTTGGCGTTGGGTTCTTCCTAGTTCGGGAGCTTGTCAACAACGAGGATGATGGCAGACCCGCTCCCACACCGGAGTCAGCAACTGAAGCGAAGGCGACTGCGCAATCAACAGTGCTGGCCTCGGATGACGCTGCAGATACAACTGAAAAAGACTCCGCTGATGATGAGAAACCCACGCAGGTAGAAGCCGCACCGCTTGCACCGCTAGAAGGCTTGCCGGACGACTACTTCGACCACTCACTATCCATTGAGGAAGCCGAGAAGATCCGCGATGGAGACCTGAAGGAGGCACCTGTTCCGGAAGAATTGGCGGGGTTGAGCGACACATGTGTTCAGGGAGCATCGTTCTTCGGCAAACCCGATGACCAAGGATTCTTCTCTAGTGGCATGGTGCCTACTATCACCTGTTTCTTCGGCGAAGATGGTGAACTCATGGCTAACTACACCAGAAACACGGATGCGATTGCTGCCGCAGCCAAACCAGGCAGGGAACACAAGGAAAAGTTCGAGTCGCTGGCCGATACGGTCGATATCGTCGGTACAGCCAACGAAGTGAAAACAACTCGTGGGTCGATGCTCTTTATGATTTACAACTCGTATGAGGGCGAGAAAGAGTACGTCATGTCTGAAGTTCTTGCCGGGGAGACGGCCGCCATCGAATACATCTCGACTACAAGCGAAGTCCTTCTGCGCCAACCACTTATTGACGCGGGAATCGTAGAGCGTGATCGAAAATAGCGTCGGCCGCTAGTGGCTGCGCAGTACACAGTAGTGCGCAAAGGCCTCTCGCAATGACGTCGAGAGGCCTTTTCCCACAGCGTTTGAGCTTAGTACTCGGCAATTAGTACTCGGTGAGGGAGCGATCCCCTGACCACTCGATGTGGAAGGTGCCTTCGCGGTCCACGCGCTTGAAGGTGTGGGCACCAAAGAAGTCACGCTGACCCTGAATCAAAGCAGCCGGCAGGCGCTCAGCACGAAGGCTGTCATAGTAGGACAGGGAGGAAGCGAAGACTGGAGCCGGAAGGCCGAGCTGAGTGGCGGCGACAACGACTCGACGCCACGGATCGATAAGGTCCTCCAGTTCAGCCTTGAAGTAGGGATCCAAAATGAGAGCTGGGAGGTCAGCGTTCTTGTCGTAGGCCTCGCGAATGCGGTCGAGGAACTTGGCGCGAATGATGCAGCCACCGCGCCAGATGGTGGCCAGATCACGCGGATCGACGTCCCAGCCGAATTCTTCAGAGCCAGCCTTGATTTCATCAAAGCCTTGGGAGTAAGCGATGAGCTTGGCAGCATATAGTGCGCGGCGCACATCCTCGATGAATTCGGCCTTATCCACGTCTAGTTCCTTGATAGTGCCGGATGGCAGCTGGCCCTCCTGTGCAGCCGAACGCTGTGCAGTGGAGGAGGACAAGGCGCGGGCAAAGACAGACTCAGCAATGCCGGTAATGGGCACACCGAGCTCGAGGCCATTGATGGCGGTCCAGCGGCCGGTGCCCTTTTGACCGGCGGCGTCCACGATGACGTCGACCAGCGGGGCACCCGTCTCCGGATCCTTCTGTGCTAGGACCTCGGCGGTGATCTCAATGAGGTAGGAATCCAAGTCACCGGAGTTCCATTCCTTAAAGGTCTCTGCGATCTCCGCAGGTTCCATGCCTGCGCCGTAACGCAGCAGCTGGTAGGCCTCTCCAATGACCTGCATATCGGCGTACTCAATGCCGTTGTGCACCATCTTGACAAAGTGGCCAGCACCATCGGGGCCGATGTGAGTTACGCACGGCGTGCCGTCGACGTTTGCTGCGATGGATTCGAGGATGGGGCCAAGCGTCTCCCACGACTCGGCGGGACCACCCGGCATGATGGAGGGACCGTTGAGGGCACCCTCTTCACCACCGGAGATACCCGCGCCTACAAAGTGACGGCCCTTGTCAGCGACTTCCTTCTCGCGACGGATCGTGTCAGTAAACAGTGCGTTTCCACCGTCGATGATGATGTCGCCTTCATCCATAGCCTCAGTCAGCTGAGAGATGACGGCGTCAGTCGCCGTGCCGGCCTGCACCATGATGATGGCCTTACGCGGACGCTCTAGCGAGGTAACGAAATCCTCAATGGATTCGGACGGGATAAAGTTTCCCTCGTCGCCGTGGTTTTCGATAAGCGCTCGGGTCTTCTCTGGGCTGCGGTTATACACCGCTACCGTGTTGCCATTGCGGGCAAAGTTGCGTGCCAGGTTGGAGCCCATCACGGCCAAACCCACGACACCAATCTGAGCAAGATCTGTCTTTCCAGCAGTTTGAGTCATGTTGACCATCTTACGTCACCAAAATCGACTACTCTGGTGTGGCATGGAACACGCTGAAATCTTTGTAAAGCTCCTCGGCGCGGCGCAGAATCGCCCGCTTAACGAGGAAGAGCTCGACCTCATTAACTCCAACCCGCAGGGCCTAGCAGGACTAATCGGTCTACGTTATACGTACATTTCCGGCGATGAAATCCGCTCTGAGGTCGAGGTCGTTCCGGACCACCACCAGCCGTGGGGAGTGGCTAATGGTGGCTTGTACTGCACAATTACGGAGTCCACAGCATCCGTCGGCAGCCTCATTGCGGCAGGCAAGCCGGTCGTCGGTGTCAACAACAACACAGATTTCCTCAAGCCCGTGTCAGAAGGAATCGTCTCGGCTGTCGCCACGCCGCTCTACAAGGGCCGCCGCACACAGCTGTGGGAGGTCAAGATTAGCCAGGGTGATGTGCTGCTGGCTGCCTCCACGCTGCGAACGATGGTGGTGCAATAAGCGGCAAACGCTACAGCCAGTGGTTGCGCCGGAACCACCACCACATGGCCGCGACCACTAACACCATGAGTCCCAGTGCGCCGAAGTAGCCCCACGCGAAATGGAGCTCGGGCATGACATCGAAGTTCATGCCATAGATACCAGCGACGAGCGTGGGAGCTGCCCACATGCCGACCACCGCGGAGATAGTGCGCATGTCAGAGTTCTGCTGCATGGTGACTTTGGCCACGGAGGCGTCGATAAGCGAGGTTAAGCGCTCATCAAAGCCCGCTACCTGGTCTTTGACCACCAGCTCATGGTCGTTAACGTCACGGAGATAGGAACGGATCGTCTTGGAAATAAGATCCTTGTGGTCGGAGTTCATCGCGCGCAGTGCTGGCGAGAGCGGGTCGATGGCGTGCTTCATCTCGAGAATCTCGCGCTTAAACATGTAGATACGGTCAATGTTGGGCAATGAGTTGGGCGTAAAGACTTCCTCCTCGAGCTCGTCGACCTCAATGGCGATGAGACGGCAAATTTCGGAGTAGCGGTCCACCATCATGTCCAGAATCTTCCAGGCCATGGCCACCGGCCCCTGTTCCACGAGGTCCTGTTCATCCTGCACCACGTAGGCCAAGTTGGGAAGCTTGGCCGAGTGGCGCACGGTGATGATGAAGGTATCACCAATAATCATCTGCACCTCACCGGTGGAAATGATTTGGCGCTTATCAGTCACCTCGTCGTGGTCACGGTAGTTCACGGAACGCGCGACGACGAAGAGCTGGTCGTCATAGCGCTCCAGCTTCGGGCGCTGGTGAGCTTGGACGACGTCTTCCACGATGAGCTCGTGAATGCGAAACTCGGAGGCCACCTTGGTCATCTGGGACTCCAGCGGTTCGTGCAGGCCGACCCACACGAAGCCACGCCCATACTCCTCGACGGTCTGCAGGGCGCTGTGCGGGGTGTACTCACCGGGCAGGGCCTCACCGTCGACGAAAACGCGGCAATGCTCGATGGCGCGCTCGGCTGGCACGGAGAAGGAAGCGGAGGAACTGGGAGGAGCACTCTTTTTACGTGGCCTAAATGGCGACGGTACGTTCGGCATCGGTGACAGCCTCCTTCGCGTGATGTGAGCCCGGGAGGCAAGCTTCCCCCGGCGAGTTTTATCTGAGCGGCTAAAGCTTACACCGTGAAAGGGCATATAATTGCTTTTATGCCTACCTGGAAAGAAGTTACCGCAGCTAACCCGGCCCATTCCCACAATTTTGCGCGGAAATGGAAGACGCTTCGAGCCCAGGGTAAGGATATCGACGGCGAAGCCCGGCTAATCGATGCCATGGTGGAGCGAAACTCCCGCGTCCTTGATGCGGGCTGTGGCTCTGGGCGCCTCGGCGGTGAGCTGGCTAAACGTGGACACACTGTCGTGGGCGTGGACGTCGATCCAGTTCTTATCGAGCATGCCGAACACGACTATCCGGAGGCACGCTGGGAGGTGGGGGATCTCTCCGAAGATGACATCCCAGAGGATAATTTTGACATCGCCGTGGCAGCGGGCAATGTCATGACGTTCATTGACCCTGAAGGTAGGGACGCTGCCCTGCGCAACGTCTTCGACGCTCTTCGCCCAGGCGGGCGTTTCGTCGTCGGCTTTGGTGAAGGCCGCGGCTGGGGCTTTGAGGAGTTTCTCGCCCTGGCCGGAGCGGTTGGTTACCGCGTGGATTTCACCTTCTCCTCATGGGACATGAAGGTGTTCAAGGACAACTCGACGTTTCTCGTCGCGGTACTGACTCGCCCCGGCGCGGACTTACTCGGATAAAGCGAGGCGGCGCATGCGGTGTCCATGGTCGATAGGGCCGTGGCCCTTGCCAACGTGAAGCTCGTCTGCATGCGCGATAGCCTCGTGAATCCACTCAGTGGCCCACTGAAGGGCGGCGTCAAGCGTATCGCCGGCAGCTAAGCGCGCGGCAAGTGCTGAAGAAAGGGAGCAGCCGGTGCCGTGCGTGTTCTTCGTCTCCACGCGGGGGCAGGGCACGCGGGTGACGTGGCCATCGGGGCTTACCGTGGCGTTATCGGCGTGCTTGCCGTTGAGGTGACCTCCTTTGACCACGACCCACGTGCCATTGGTGGCCGCCCACTCGCTCGCCACCGCAATCGCCTCTTCCAGCGTGCGCGGTTCCTCCACGTCTGCAAGCACTGCAAGTTCTGGCAGGTTTGGTGTGACGACGGTGGCTCGACGCGCGAGCTCTTGTATCGCGCGTTCTGCCGCTGGCTCCAAGAGCCGATCCCCACTAGAGGCAATCATGACTGGGTCGCACACCACCGGAACCCCATCCGGCAATGAGGACACGAACTCGCTGACCGTTTCGGTGATGGCGACGGAGCCGAGCATGCCGATCTTGATGGCGTCGATAAGCACATCGTCTTTCACACAATCCAACTGTTCCTGAAGGAAATTGACCGGAGGGATGTGGATACTGCGCACGCCCTGCGTGTTCTGCGCTACCAGCGCTGTCACCACGGCCATTCCGTACGCCCCGGCAGCTTCGAAGGATTTTAGATCTGCATGAATACCTGCGCCACCTGTGGGATCAGTACCGGCGATGCTTAGGACGCGGGGCAGGGGCATGGTGGCTCTCCTTCAGGCTGGGAACTGGGTGCACTCTCCACCGTATCTGGGAATGAAAAAAGGGGAGAGGATTATCTCCTCTCCCCACGGTGACGCGACGTTCTTTAGTGAAGGTCGCGGTCAATCACATTGCGGGCAACGCGCTGCTGCTGGGTAATCTCCAGGTTGCCGCGGTCACGCGATACAGCGTTGAGCAGCCAGTGCAGGGCCACGAGCACACGGCTGCGGAAGCCCACGATGTAGGAGATGTGCAGGCCCAGCCACGACAGCCACGCCGGGAAACCAGTGAACTCGGTCTTGCCCAGCTTGACCACAGCGTTGAAGCGGGAAATAACTGCCATGGAGCCCTTGTCGAAGTAGTCGAAAGCCTCGGACTCGTTCGCGGTGGACTCCTCATCGATCTTGGCCTCGATGAGCTTGCCCACGTGGTTACCACCCTGGATGGCCACCTGAGCTACACCCGGCAGGCGGTTGAGGGAGATCATGTCACCAACGATGTAGACGTTCTTGTACTCGCCGACGGTGAGGTCCTCGTTAACGGCAACACGGCCAGCACGGTCAGCTTCCACACCAGCCTGGTCTGCGATGAGCTTGCCCAGCGGGGAAGCAGCTACACCGGCGGACCAGATCTTGGTGGCGGCCTCGATCGTGACCTCTTCCTCGGTCTTCATGTTCTTGTAGGTCACGGCATCCTCGGTCACGTCGGTCACCATGGCGTTGAGGCGGACGTCGACGCCCAGCTTCTCCAGAACGCGCTGTGCCTTGCGGCCGAGGCGCTTGCCAAACGGAGGCAGAACCTGCGGGGCACCATCGAGCAGGTAAATCTTGGCAGAGGTGGAACCGAAGTTGGAGTAAGCCCCGGCGAAGGTACGCTGTGCCAACTCAGCAATCTGGCCGGTGAGCTCCACACCGGTCGGGCCAGCACCCACGATGACGAAGGTGAGCAGCTTCTCACGCTTGGCAGGATCTTCTTCCAGCTCTGCCTTCTCAAAAGCAGAAATGATGCGGGAGCGAATCTCAAGGGCATCATCCAGCGTCTTCATGCCCGGTGCGTACTGGGCAAAGTGGTCGTTTCCGAAGTAGGACTGACCAGCACCGGCGGCGACGATGAGGGAATCGTACTCGTAGGTGCGGGTTGCGCCGTCGAGTTCAGCGGTAACGGTCTGGTCCTTGATGTTGATGTCAGTGACCTCACCGTTGATGAAGTGAGCATTGTCCTGGTTGCGCAAAATCTGGCGCGTGGACGGAGCGATCTCACCGGCGGAGATAACACCGGTGGCTACTTGGTAGAGCATCGGCTGGAAGAGGTGGTGGTTCTTCTTGTCGATGAGGGTGATCTCAACGTCTGCGTCCTTGAGCTTCTTCACGGCATTGATGCCTCCGAAGCCTGCACCGATAACAACGACGTGGTGGCGGCCGTTAGCTGGACGGTGGGGAGTGTGCGCCATAGCGATTGTGTACCTTCCTGAAGAAAGCTAGAAATTTTTACGCGAGCTAGTCTAAACCCTTCTAGCCGTACATGCATACTATTTGGGGGATTAACTGGCTTTTTGGGCCGCGCCTCCACCCCTTGTGGGCGGGGGCGCTTTATTCTTATCGGGACATGTGTGCGATGAGGAGGCGGGCTTAAGCGTGTATTCCCACTTGGCTTCGATTGATGCTGAGGCGTGGCCGGGCGTGGCCTCGGTACCGTCCTCGCGTCTGCTGCGTTTTACTGCTGGGCGTGCGGAAGCGGAGTTTGCGCAGGCCTGTGCCAAGGCAGGGGTGGACTTAGAAGGAAACGACCCCGATATTGCAGTGCTTCACGACGCCCTCTTCTCCCGCATCGCCGATTCCGGCTGGCTCGGCCTCGCAGAGTCCTATATGGCGGGTGAGTGGACCACCCCTGATTCTGATCGCTTGGTCAAGGTGCTGCTGCGCCTGCTGGGAGTGGGCTACCGCCCGAAAGCGAAGGATGTGGCGGTGGAAGAGTCCACGCCGGGGGAGTTGCCGCTGGATGTGGTGAAGCTTTATGCCGGGGATTCTTTGAGCCACTCGGGAGGCATTTTTGCTAGCGGTGTGCCAACGACAGTGCGCGAAGCGGTGCGTAGCTATAGCGCTCATGCGGGCCGCAAGGAACCGAAGGAGCATTTTGTCGATGTGACGACGGTGAGCGAACCTACTTCAACCGACCGTGAGGATCTGGGAGATGCGCAGCGCCGGGCTGCGCAATGGCTCCTTGACGCTACCCATACGGGTGCCGGTACCCACCTGCTGGTTTATCCTGCTACGGGTTTGCAGGTGGCGGTGCAGGCAGTGGCTCGCCGTGCGACGGTGGATGTTCTTACGGGAGATGAGGATCAGCGTGCGCTTTTCGACGAACAGCTTCTCCTCGAAGGCGCTGCCGATTCGGTGCATGTGCAAGCAATCGATACCGCGCTGCCGGATCCGAAACAGTGGCGTGGTAGGTATGACGCCATCGTGAGCGTGGAGAAATTAGAGACGCTTTCACCGCGGGAGCGCCGCCGCTTTGTGCAGGTGCTTGATCGTTCTCTTATCAATGGCGGCCGCGTGGGCTTATTCTCCTTGTTCGCAACCACTAAGATGACCCCGTCTGCGCGTTCAGCAGTGCAGGTCATGCGCGCCTATATCTGGCCAGGCTTGGATTATCCGACGCTAGAGGAAACCTACCAACTTTTTGATAAGCGCTCTAACCTGCGCATCGTTGCGCAAACCCACGTGGGTACGCACTATCTGGAAACCGTGCGCTATCAGCGCAGTTTCTTCGATGGCCGCCTACGTGAGGCAGCGGCCGCTGGCTTTGACCACGTGTTCCGCCGTCTGTGGACCTTCCAGTTTGCATTACGTGAGGCGTTGCTTACCTTAGGCATGTTGGACGCGGTCCACGTTGTGGCAACACATCGCCACCGCGGCGGGCGCCGTTAGCGCGGTCTACACTGGGCGCCACCATCACAACCCACCTCGCAGCCCGGAGGAAAAGCATGTCAGACCACACAGGAATTATCGCACACCGAGGCTATAACGGCTGGTACCCGGAGAATACCCACCGTTCCTTCGACGAAGCCCTCAAACTCGATGTGGCTGGAGTGGAGTGCGACGTCAACCTGACCAAGGACGGGGAAGTCGTGGTCATCCACGATCAGACGGTGGACAGGACATCAGACGGCAGCGGTGCAGTAGGTGATATGACGCTGAAGGAGCTGCGCGCACTTAATGTGGGCACCACTGAGGATCCGCAACGCATCATGCGTCTCGACGAATTGCTCGACCTCGTCGAGTCCTATCCGGGCAAGCAGCTACTCATTGAGACTAAACATCCGTCCCCATTTGGCGCACGGCTTGAGGAATCGGTAGCGGAGGTCTTGCGTAACCGACGGCTCGATGCCGACCCACGGTTTAGCCTCATTTCCTTTAATCCCGAAGCAATTGCCCGGTTCCGAAACCTGCTGCCGTCCCTGCAATCCTTTTTGCTCCTAGAGCCGGAAGAGGGGCTTCCGCAGTCCCGTGAGGGCGCGACGGGTTTCGGGCCTTCCATTCGCCAGGCGCGGAGTGAAGCCGACTTCTTTGGTGGGGTTGAATGCCCGACCTACGTGTGGACGGTGAACCTGCCCAAGGACATGGCGTGGTGCCGCGATAACGGGGTAGAGCTCATGGCAACCGACCTGCCGGAGCTGGCTCTAGAAGTGCTTTCGCGCAGCTAATTAGCGTTAAACCAGGTCTGCATTGGTGTCGCTCATGAGTCTAAAAGGTCTAGCTATAAAAGTAGTGGCGTCACTCTTTTTAGCGACGTGTGACCGGACGTTTATAGCCGTCGCATTTGTGACGTGCGGCACGCTTATAAGGGGCTTTTGCGGGCTACACCCCTGAAATTTGTCGGTTGTTTGTCCGGCCAAAACTTTTCGTCAACTTTCTGTTAACCGTCTTGGTCTAGCTTTCTCTGCATGGCAATATCCAACCCGGCAAACGGGCACATGACTGCGATCCCCGCAGTCACCGAGAAGCCGGTCGTCTCCGAAGAGTACGCGCGTCACCCACGCAAGCAAAAGCTCGACTGGAGACAGATCGGCCTCGCGGCATTGCTCATTGGCCCGAACCTTCTCCTTCTCATTCTTTTCACGTATCGACCACTAGTCGATAACATCCGCATCTCTTTCTTCAACTGGAATATTTCCTCGCCGACGATGACCTTCGTCGGCCTGCAGAACTACATCGACTGGTTCCAGGCACCGGATACTGGGCGCGTCGTGTTCAACACTGTCGTGTTCACCTTCTTCGCGGTGGCCGGTTCGATGGTTCTGGGGCTAGCGCTGGCATTGTTGCTGGACCAAAAGCTGTTTGGTCGCGCGGCGGTGCGCTCGATGGTCTTTGCTCCCTACGTCATCGCTGGCGCGGCCATTGGCGTGGCGTTCCAGTTCGTCTTCGATCCTAACTACGGCCTCATCCAATATTTTTTGGGCCTTATCGGGGTTGAGGTGCCCAACTTTTACCAGCAGCAGAACTGGGCACTGTTCATGATCACGGTGACGTATGTGTGGAAGAACGTCGGCTACGTCTTCGTCATCTATCTTGCAGCCTTGCAGGGCCGCCGCCGTGATCTTGATGAAGCCTCGGAGATCGACGGCACCCCGGCCGCGCGGCACTTCTTCCGCGTGGTTCTGCCGCAGCTTCGCGGCACCACTTTCTTCCTGCTGATTACTGTGCTGCTTAATTCCTTCCAGGTCTTCGACATCATCAATGCGATGACCGGTGGTGGACCGTTTGGCTACGGTACTTCCACGATGGTCTTCCAGGTGTATCAGGAGACTTTCATCAACAATCGCGCTGGCTATGGCGCTGCTGTGGCCACCATCATGTTCCTTGTCGTGCTTGTCATTACGGTGCTGCAGATCAGGTTGCAGGAAAGGATGGATAAGTAAATGTCTGACCGTCGCGCAATTCCGGCTTCCGTCCAGGTAGGTCTCCCACAAGCTCAAGGCGAACTGCCGCCGGTTCCTGGATCCCAGTCCCTCGCAGCGCCCGTCATTACCGAGGCCCAGCGCAAGCGCAAAGGCGAGCCCATCGATCACAGCCACCCAGCAACGAAGGTCGTCGGCTACATCGCCCTCGTTCTTACGGTTCTGATGATTTTGGTGCCGCTGTACTTCATCTTCATCACCAGCTTCAAGTCTTTCCAAGATGTGTACTCGGATCCGATTTCCTTCTGGCCCAATCCTTTCAAGGCGGAAAACTATTCCTACGTCTGGCAGACCTCTGGATTTTCGAGCTACCTTAAAAACTCCGTCATCATCACTCTGATCCTGACGGTGGTGGAAGTAGTCCTTGGCGTTCTGACCGCCTATGCCTTCGCATTCATTCGCTTCCCCGGCCGAAATCTGCTGTTCCTGCTCATCATCGCCTCGCTGATGGTGCCCAACCAGATCACCATTATTTCGAACTACTCGCTGGTTGCGTCGTGGGGTTGGAGAGACACCTACGCCGGCGTCATCATCCCGCTGGCAGGCGTGGCGTTTGGTGCCTTCCTCATGCGCAATCACTTCCAGTCATTGCCCCCGGAAATTCTCGAGGCCGCTCGCATGGACGGGGCAGGATTCTTCACCACCTTGTTCCGCGTGGTCCTGCCGATGTCGTGGCCAACGCTGTCTGCGTTCGTCCTCATCACCGTGGTCAATGAGTGGAACCAATACCTGTGGCCCTTCCTCATTACGGATACACCGGCCGCAGCCACCCTTCCAGTGGGCCTGACCCGCTTGCAGGACGCGGAAGGCGTGACCAACTGGGCGCCGGTGATGGCCGGCACCGTGCTGACAACCCTGCCGATGATCATTATCTTCCTCATACTTCAGAAGCCGATGATCAAGGGTCTGACTGCGGGCGCAGTCAAGGGTTAGTCTGCCCCCAGCCTGCTGTCCCAACGCCCAACTCAATCAAAACCCTCATACTCTTCACTTTTCAAGGAGAACTCCCACCATGTCTCGTAAGACTTCTACTCGCATCGTTGCCGTCTGCGCGGCACTGCTGACCACCGTGTCCCTGACCGCCTGCGCAGGTGGCTCCAACACTGCCGGAAGCGGTTCCAAGGACGGCGGCGACGCCAACACCATTACTTTCTGGTCCAACCACCCGGGTTCCTCCCGCGACCTGGAGCAAGAGCTCATTGATGAATTCGAGAAGGAGAACCCGGATCTGAAGGTTGAGCTGGTCACCGCCGGCTCCAACTATGAGGAAGTTGCGCAGCGCTTCAACGCTGCTCTCGCAGGTGGCGACCTGCCTGACGTCCTCGTTGCGTCCGACGTCACCTGGTTCAACTTCGCACTGAATGAGGCCACCACGCCGCTCGATGAGCTGTGGGAGATGAACGATATTGACTCTGAGAGCTACGTGGACACCCTGCGTGAGGACTACAAGTACAAGGATAAGCACTACGGCGTTCCGTACTCCCGCTCCACGAACCTGATGTACTGGAATACCGATGACCTCAAGGCAGCTGGTCTTCCCACCGACCGTGGTCCGAAGGACTGGGAAGAGTTCGACGAGTGGGCAACCAAGATCAAGGACAAGCTCGACAAGCCTGCCGTCACCGTACCGGATGGCTCCAACTACCTCGACTGGTACTTCCAGGGCATGATTTGGGCCTTCGGTGGTTCTTACTCTGATGAGTGGGAACCGAACTTTACCTCCAAGGAGTCCATCGAGGCCGGTAAGTTCCTGCAGGACCAGGTCAAGGCCGGTCACATCGAAATCTCTACCGACCCGACCGTCGCATTCGGCTCCGGAAAGGCCTCCGGTCTTCTGGAGTCCACCGGTTCCCTGGGTGGTCTGAAGGAGACGGCGACGATCCCGTTCATTACCACCTACCTGCCGGGCCCGGGCCCCTCGGCAGCCACCGGTGGTGCTGGTCTTGCCGTCCCGGCTGGCATCTCCGACGAGCGCAAGGCTAATGCGGTCAAGTTCATTGACTTCCTGACGAACACCGAGAACACCATCAAGTTCTCCCAGAAGACGGGCTACATGCCGGTGCGCAAGGACGCCCTGGATGATCCGGAAGAGAAGAAGTTCTTGGAGGAGAACCCGAACGCTCAGACCGCAATCGAGCAGCTCAACGAGAACACTAAGCCGCAGGATTACGCACGCGTCTTCGTGCCAGGCGGTGGACAGCGTATCGGTGGCGTTCTTGACCGCATCACTGTGGGCAACGAGGACGTGGAGTCCGCATTCGGTGACCTGCAGAAGGAGACTCAGAGCGTTATCGACCGTGACATCACCCCGAAGCTGAAGTAACTCTTCGCATCGTTTGAAAGGACATCATGGCTACTGTTGAATTCCGCCAAGCTTCCAGGATTTACGATCCGAAGAAGCCTCCGGCGGTCAGCCGCATTAACCTCGATATCAAGGATGGCGAATTCTTGGTACTCGTCGGACCGTCGGGCTGCGGTAAGTCGACGACATTGCGCATGCTCGCTGGCCTTGAGCCAATCGACGAAGGGCAGATCTTCATCGATGGGGCTGACGTGACTGAGACCCGTTCGCGGGACCGCGATGTAGCCATGGTGTTCCAGTCCTATGCGCTGTACCCCAATATGACAGCGCGCCAGAACATGGCGTTTGCATTGCAAAACGCCAAGGTGGATAAGGCAACCATCGAAGAGCGCGTGAACTTTGCCGCAAAGATGCTCGAGCTGGAAGACCTTATCGACCGCAAGCCGTCCGCGATGTCGGGTGGCCAGCGCCAGCGTGTGGCCATGGGGCGCGCTATCGTGCGCCAGCCCAAGGTCTTCCTTATGGATGAGCCGCTGTCTAACCTGGATGCGAAGCTGCGTGTCTCCACACGTGCGCAGATCCTGCAGCTGCAGCGCGAGCTCAACACCACAACGGTCTACGTTACCCATGACCAGACTGAGGCGATGACCATGGGAGATCGCGTGTGCGTTCTCAAACAGGGCATCATCCAGCAGGTTGATGCGCCGAACACGCTGTATGAGAACCCCGGCAACTCCTTCGTGGCGACGTTCATCGGTTCGCCGGCTATGACCCTCATCGAGAACGTCCCGTTCGTTGACGGGCGTGTCGTTGGCGGCAAGGACCATGCTCTGGACTACTACATGCCACAGGAGCAGGCGGCGAAGGTGAATTCGGATCGCGTCATCGTCGGCGTGCGCCCAGAGAACTGGGAAATCGTCGGCGTGAACCAGCCCGGTGAGCAGTATGGTCTCCCGGTCCGGGTCGATATTGTCGAGCACCTAGGCTCCGAACTGTACGTCTACGGCAGCCGCGAGGAGTCGGCTGACGACGTCATCGCGGTCCGTGGTGACCGGATCACGGTGAAGGTACCGCGCGGCATTGACGTGCACCAGGGCGACACGATCTACCTGCGCCCGATGAAGGGCGGTTGCGTGTTCTTCGCCCCAGATACCGAAATCAACTACGACTACCTCTAAAACTGGTTTCACCACATCCGACGCGCCGGTGGTAGGGCTTCCCACGCAGGGAACCGCCACCGGCGCGTTGCTAAGGGGTCACGACCGGACGAGACGCGCGTTCGAGAAGCACAGCAATAGAGTCATAGGTCTTGCCCGCGATCATCTCGAGCCCCATCTCGCAGGTGCGGTTATCGGAGACGTACGCCTCGAAGTGCTCAGCGTCGAGCGAGGCGCGTTCCTCGCGAGTAGCGGACTCGACGAGCTCCGGGTGGAGCATGACGCGGTCACCCGCGGAGCCACAGCACATGGCACCTTCAGGAACCTTGGCGTCACCGCAGAGGTTGGCCAAATCGACGAGGTCCTGGCTGATACCCATGTGATCCGTAGAGCACGTGGGGTGAACGGCAATGGATCCCATGTTTTTGACAATCCGCAGGTGCGGTGCAATCTCAACTCGTAGCCACTCCACAAGATCAAGGATGCGCAGGTCCTTCCAGAGTTCGTGGTCGGCCGCAGACAGCGCGTCCGGAACCGAATCCAGCAGGCCGTGGGTACAGCTGGCAGCATCGACCACGATGGGCAGGCGGCCATGCTCAGACCAGTGCCACAGGTCACGCACGATCTTCTGTGCTTGGTACTCGAAACCTTCTTTGTAGCCCTTGGAGGACCACGGTGTACCGCAGCAATCGCCGGCTACATCTTCCGGAATCCACACTGGTTGGCCGGCACGGCGGCCGAGCTCTACGACAGCGCGTGGCAGGTCCACCGAGTCCTGAGCGGCTCCTGCCGGGCGGCCGAAGATGCGGTTAATGCAGGCAGGGAAGTAGAGCGCCTGAGCGCCCTCGCGTGGAGTCTCCGGTAGGCGGGAGGCGCCTTTCGGCAACGGCCCAGGAACAGTCGGCAGCAGGTCTGGCGCCACGACGTTACGGGCCATGTTCGCGCCTAGCTCGAGCGGCTTGTGCGGAATCTTGTTGGCGGAAATGATGCCGGCGCGGGCCAGCTTTTCCACGACGTCCCAGCGTTGCGCTGTGGTCAGCGCGACCTTCTCACGGGCCGGGGTGGCTTGCTGGTGACGCAGCTGTTTCATCACGGCACCGGTATCAATGCTGATGGGGCAGGGGATGGAGCAGGTCCCGTCGGCGGCACACATATCGACCGCGTCGTACTGATACTCCTTCTGCAGTTGGGCAAGAACCTCCGAGCCCTCCTCTTGGCGGGCCATTTCGCGGCGCAACACAATGCGCTGACGTGGAGTAACCGTTGCGTGACGCGACGGGCAGACTGGCTCGCAGAAGCCGCATTCCACGCAGGGGTTGATCTCATCTTCCACCTTGGGGAAGGACTTGAAGTTGCGCAGGTGAATGGTGTGATCGCGAGTGAGCTTCACGTCGGGAGCGAGGATGCCTTTCGGGTCAATCATGTTCTTGACCTCCCAGAAAAGCTCAAAGGCCTCCGTGCCCCATTCGTGCTCGAGGAAGGGCGCCATATTCACACCGGTGCCGTGCTCTGCCTTCATTGAGCCCTGGTACTTGTCGATGACCAGCTCTGCCAAGTCATCGAGGAAGTTGGCATAGGATTCCCGTTCTTCTTCGCGGTCGAAGCGCGGGGTAAAGAAGAAGTGCAGGTTGCCAAAAGCGGCATGCCCCATGACGGATTCCGGGTAACCGTACTTGGCCTGCAGATCCATCAGGTCCGCTGCCGCTTCGCCTACCTGTGCCGACGGGAAGCACACGTCCTCGGTGATGTAGGCCGTGCCGTTAGGGCGGTCAGCACCGAGCAGGCCATATAGGCCGTTGCGCAGCTCCCATGCTCCGCGCATGTCCTCCGGGGTGGTGAGGAATTCAAGGGGGCGGAGCAGTGGGGCGTCGGCAAGCACAGTGCGCAGGCGCTCCATGGCCTGGTTCAGCTCGTTCTCGTCTCCACCACCGATCTCTACGAGGACGGCTGCCGCGTTATCGTCGAGGGTCCGCCACGACGCCGGCGCGTGGGAGTAGTGCTCTGCCGAGCGGCGCATGACCGGAGCAACGAGCAACTCGCAGGCCTCAGCACCGGTTTCCATAATGGGATGCACGAAGTTGGCGGCATCACGCAGGTTGGGCAGCTCGACCCAGGTGGTGGCCTTCACGCGAGGTAGCTTTACCGTGCGCATAACGGACTCGGTAATGGCACCGAAGATACCTTCAGAACCGATGAGGAGGCGTTTGAGAATGTGTACCGGCTCGTCCTCATCGAGGAAGGCATCGATGCGAAGGCCATTGGTGTTACGGATGGAGAACTTGGTGCGGAGGAACTCCACCATCTCGGTATTGGCGCGAAGCCTATCGCGGAAGGCCAGCAGATCCGCGTGGAGCTTCGGCTCCTGCTTCCGGAAGGCGTCATCACCACGAGCGGTATCAACAATGGTGCCCTAAGGGAGAACGAAGACGAGTTCTTCGATGCTGTGGTAGCTATCGCGCTCCAGCGAGCAGCGCATTCCTCCGGAGTTGTCGGCGAGTACGCCACCGATGGTGCACACGGAAGTTGACCCCGGGTCAGGTCCCAACATAAAACCATGGCGGGACAGTACGGCCTGGGCATCGCCTAGAATGACGCCTGGTCGGGACCACAGCTTGGTGCCGCCATTACGTACTTCCATGCCGGTAAAGTGCGTCTTAACGTCAACCAAGATGTCATCACTCATCGCTTGACCGTTGAGGGAAGTACCGGCGGCGCGAAAAGTCATGTGGCGGTTATTAGCGTCGCAGTAGGCCATGAGAGCTGAAAGGTCAGCGGCGTTGCGCGGTGAGACAACGATCTGGGGGATAGAGCGGTAAGGACCGGCATCGGAGGAGAAACGCACGAGGTCGCTCAGTCGGCCGTGCACGTTCTCTGCGCCGACGAGGGCCTCCATGTCCGCGACGAGTTCGGCAGGGGAGCCGTGACGGTAGCGGGCGGGAACGGCGTCGGCTTGGCTGGTGGTGCCTTCGGGACGTGAGAGGCGAGAGGTATCGGGACTAAAGAGCTTGGACATACCTCTAATCTATCGGTTGACAGTAAATATGGGCGAAAAGGGGGTGCGTGTCGTCTACGATGTGGGATACTTGGTCCACTGAATGAGATTGCTAATGGAAAGGACATGCTATGACCAGCCCACGTACGGAAGGGGAGCGCGGTGAAAAGATCGCTGTTTATGCCTTCCCCATCGTCATCATTGCCTGCGCTGCCGTGGCATTTGCGAGCCCCAGTACTTTTGAACCGGTAGGCCAGTACACCAAGCAACTACTCATGGTCATTATGTTTTCCATGGGCTTGACGTTGACTATCCCGGATTTGGCGTTGGTGGCGAAACGTCCCATGCCCATCTTCTTGGGCGTGCTCTGTCAGTTCGCCATCATGCCCACGAGCGCGCTACTGGTGGCAAAGGTACTAGGGCTTTCCGACGCCGCCACCGTCGGCCTCATCCTCCTGGGCTCCGTCCCCGGTGGAACGGCTTCAAATGTCATGGCCTTCCTGGCCAAAGGTGACGTGGCGTTGTCCGTCGCTATGACCTCGGTATCCACGTTGGTCTCACCCTTCATGACGCCAGTGCTGATGCTGTGGTTGGCGGGACAGACCGCGGACGTGGATGGCAAGGGCATGATGTGGTCGCTGGTGCAGACCGTCCTTATCCCAGTGGGCTTGGGCTTGCTTCTACGCGTCGTAGCGAGCAGAACTGTGGACAAGGTTCTCCCTGTATTGCCGTGGGTAGCGATTGCCGGTATTGGTGCAGTGGTGATGGCCGTGGTCTCGAGGTCCCAGGAGAAACTGGTGACGGTGGGCCTTATCGTCTTTGTGGGCGTGGCCATACAGAACCTCATCGGATTCATCTTCGGCTACTATCTGGCCAAGATTGCCCGCGAGCGCGAGTCCGCGGCGCGCACGACGGCCATTGAAGTAGCCACGCAGAACTCTGGGCTGGCCTCAGCGCTGGCGTTGCAGTTCTTTACTCCGGAAGCGGCGCTACCCGGAGTGGTTGCTGCTGTGTGGGCCAATGTCACCGGAGCGATCTTCGCTGCCATTGTGCGGCGCCAGCCCCTCGATGAACCGACGCCCGAAGCGCGTGTTGCACAGGCTGTAAGCTAGTGCAGGGGAGGCTTTGGTGTGGGCCGTCCATATTATCTGACATAATGTACATTATCGGACACAACGTTATGGGCGGGAGCGCAACGATGCTTCCCTCGGTTAATGTTCGGCCGTGAACCTTGACGCCGGCGCACTTCTGCATGAGGCGCCGCGGGCGCTGGCTTGCCTTGCTCCGTAAGTCTATATGGACTTGCGCCGAGCGCTCTGTGGTCCAGCTCGCCGACACGGTTGCGGAACGCAGGCACCCCGGCGGCCGGTCGGTTGAATCCTCGTAGCCGACTGCAATCGTGCCGTCTCTGCTTGGCGGTGCCCGCCGGCCCTCTTGTTGTCGCCATGACTGCGAGAGTTGAGTGTCCGATCTGCAGGTAAGTCTGACGAAAAGCGGCCAAAAGGCGACCTGGTGCGCTACTTCCCCGGTGCGTAAATACACACCTTTATAAAGTCACTGTGACGTAAAGGGTTGGGATTCCCGCACCTAACGCTGCCGGTATGCCATGGCGAGTTGGACAACTGTCAAGGCGACAAGGACCGCAGAGAACGCTGCCAACAGCTTCGTGCCCGTGAACCAGATGAAGATGCCGAAGCCCGCGAGCACAACGAGGCGCACCCATAAGACGGTGATGAGGTGACGAGACTTCATGGCGCTACTTCTGCAGGGTTACGCGGACATTAACGTCGCCAACCTCAGAGATTTTGGCAGCAATCATCTCCGGGGTTTCTATGCCGAAGTCCAGGCGATTGATCGGAATATCGCCGCCGAGGATGATGGTGTCACCATCGCGCACGACCTGAAAATCAGTCGTGACTTTCTGAGTCTCGCCATGGATGGTGAGATTGCCAGTGAGCGGAATGGTGGCTGGTGAAGCGTCGTCAGGCACGCTAGAAAGATCAGCTCGTTCAGTCAGCTCGAACGTGGACTCCGGGTATTTTGCGACCTCAAACAGTTTGGTCTTCATGTTCTGATCGCGCACCTTTTTATCGGTGGTGAGAGTTGTCATATCCACGGTGATGGTAGCTGCTTCTACGACCGAGTCTGAAATGGTGGCCTGACCAGTTACTTCTTTAGTCGAGCCGGACGTTGTGCGCTTGTCTGCAGGAAGGATTTCGTCGATAGTAAAGCCCGCTGATGTGAAGTTATACGGCGAGCCTTTGACCACGTTCCACTGCCCGTCAAGTTCCGTCGAAGCGGCCTTCACCCGGTCTAGATTTATGGGTTCAGTCTTGACACCACGGCCCATAACCAAAGAGAACACGAGCGGTCCGAGTGCCAACGCGGTCGAGGCGAGAATCAGAATCACGAAGACGCTGATGACCAGCTTGCGGTTACCAAATACTGATTTCATGTTCTATCTCAATTCCTCTAGCTTGCGTGCTAACGTGACCAGCTCCGTACACAGTTCTTCCATCTCCTCAGCGCTGGCGCTTTCCGACGCCGCCGTCGCCACATCTTCTGCACAGCACCGCAGCTCAAAGAGGCCATCACGTAGCTGATCGGCCCTATCTGGGGTGAGGATAACGGCATCGGCAGGGATGGCAGTTCCCGCAACGTTCTGGCGCTGCTCATAAGCACGTTGCTTACATGAGGCCGAACAAAATTTACGTGGTCGACCGCGTCCGCCCTGCGGGATGTCTTTGCCGCACCATTGGCAGGTGGTGGCGCCTTTTCGACGTGGCGAGCCTGGCTGCCGATCCTGTGTACCAATCACTCCACACACCTTAGCCCATAAAGCTGAGGGTGGGAACAAAGGCTTGGGGACGTTCGTTATACTAGAGGAACTTTAGGTGATAAAGGTTGCTCCTTACCCTCCCTCACTACTTGAAAAGGATGATGTTGCATGGCAGATCGCGTGCTCCGTGGCAGCCGCATGGGCGCTGTGAGCTACGAAACCGACCGCGACCACGATTTGGCGCCCCGCCGAATGGTGAAGTACCGCACCGAGGACGGCGAGATTTACGAGGTGCCATTCGCGGATGATGCGGAAATCCCTGAGGAGTGGATGTGCAAGAACGGCAAGCTTGGCACCCTCGTGGAGGGCGAAGGAGTCGAGTCCAAGCCCACCAAGCCGCCACGTACTCACTGGGACATGTTGCGTGAGCGTCGCTCTATTGAGGAACTCGATGAGTTGTTGACGGAGCGCATCGACAACCTCCGTTCCCGCCGCCGCGCAGCTGCTCGCTTGCTCAAGGAGCAGAAGGAACAGGAAGAGAACGAGTCCTAAGACCTCGTTGAGCTTCCTGCCGTAATGGCTAAGGGTAGAGGCCCGTTAGGGCGCCTCTACCCTATTGTCGTTTTAGGAGTTTCTAGCGGTCTGCGTCGAAAGCTCTGGCCACTGCAGCGCCAGCTCAGCCAAGTAGATGGCGAGGGCTGGGCCGAGCACGGCGAGGAAGAAGACGAAACTCCCCCATTGTTCCGGGAAAAAGAACGGAAAGAGGACCATAAGCACACCCGGCGCAATCGCCAGGAGTGTCCGTGGTAAGTGCGCTACGGCGTGGGTTATGGCCGCTGCACACCGACGCCGAAACCCACTGTTTGGAGCATCGAGGTGAAAGAACCAGACACTGATGCAGCTCAGCACGATGAGTCCGGAGATAAGTGCGGCACGTAAAACGATACCCATGTGCCCTAGGTCGGCCCTGGCAATGATGGCGAACTCATAGGCCGCTAGCCCGGCTGCTGCGAGACAGACAAGCCACCAGGCGGTATTGGTCCATGGACGGGTGAGCACGTTTCGGATGAATGTGGAACCACGCCGCGATCCTTCTTCCCGAACCATGTGACCGGTGACCTCGTGGGCCGTACGCAGTGACATCCCCCCAGTCACCACAGGAAAACATGTGATGACGACAAGCACGTTGACGATAACGAGGTCAGCGAACAGGCTCAGAACGGCATAGAACTTCGACTCGGGCCCTAGGAAGCGGTTCATGGTTTCCTAACGTATCGGATGTGTGCTGACGACAGAGAACAGGCCTCCCGAAAGACTGCGGGAGGCCTGTTGACACGGTGGCAATTCGAAGGGATTTCTTAGCCCTTGACCGCGCCCGCGGCCACGCCTTCGATGATGTGCTTCTGCGTCGAGAAGTAGAAGATAACAATCGGAATGATTGCGAGCACAAGCATGGCCATCATGGCACCCATATCGCGGTTACCGTTGGAGCCCACGAAGGACTGGATAACCACCGGGATGGTCTTGTAGCGCGTTGACAAACCAATGACCAGGTACGGCAGGAGGTAGTCGTTCCATACCCACATGGCATTAAGAATGGCAACCGTCACTGCGGTGGGCTTGAGCATAGGCCACACCACGCGGAAGTAGTTCTGAATCGGGCCACAGCCATCGATCATGGCGGCTTCCTCAACATCGATGGGAATCGATTTTACAAAGCCTGCAAACATGAACACCGAGAGTCCAGAACCGAAGCCCAAGTACAGGACCACAATTCCTAGCGGGTTGTTGAGGTGAAGCATGTCGGCAATCTTGACCGTCGGGAACATGACCATCTGGAACGGGATAATCATGGATACGACGAACAGGTAGTACAGCAGACTAGTCCACCAAGTCTTGACTCGCGTGATGTAGTACGCCGTCATGGCGGAGAAAAACACGATGACGATAACAGAGAGAATCGTGATGACGAAGGACCACAGCGTAGCCTCAAGGAAGCCCTGCTTGGTGAGTCCTACCATGAAGTTCTCAAAGCCCACCCAGGTTTCGCCAACCGGCAAGGAGAATGGGTCGGAGGAAATAGCGAACTTCGACTTGAAAGAGTTGATAAAGATGAAGAGAATCGGGCCAAGGAACACAATGGTGAAGAACACTAGGATGGCGTAAACCACGAATTTTGCACCACCCGACATGCGGGTTTCATTATCTGAAGGCAGCTTGTGCTCCTTCTTTTTGGTGGCCGGGACGGCGTGCGCAGAAGTGCTGGTAGTCATGACTTAAGCCTCGATTTCCTTGGAACGGGTCGCGCGCAGCTGGAAGTACGCGATGACGACCACAACGACGACGAAGATGACGGCCTTGGCCTGTCCCACGCCCTCGACGTTCATTCGGTTGAACAGCGTGTTGACGATGTTGAGCGCCACCATTTCCGTCTGTCCGCCAGGTGCGCCGTTGGTCAGCGCGAGGTTTTGGTCGAAGAGTTTGAAGGAATTCGACAAGGTGAGGAACAGACAGATGGTGATGGACGGCATGACCATCGGAATGGTCACGTGGCGAAGCATTTCCCATTTGTTAACGCCATCGAGCTCAGCGGCTTCGATGAGTTCCGGGGGAACGTTTTGCAGGCCGGCGATGTAGATAATCATCATGTAGCCAATGAGCTGCCAGTTAAGCAGCATGATGAGGCCGGCGTAGCCAAATTTCCAGTCGGCCGAGATGGTGGTGGCATAGTTAGCGAGGATCGCATTGATCATGGTCTGCCAGGTATAGCCCAGCACGATGCCACCGATGAGGTTAGGCATAAAGAACACTGTGCGGAAGAAGTTGGTACCGCGCAGTTTGCGGGTCAGCATCCACGCCAGGAGAAAGGCGAAGACATTGACGGTAATCACCGAGACGATGACCACGAGGACGGTGAAACCGAAGGCCGAGATAAATCCTTCGCGTTCCGAGAAAGCTTTGACGTAGTTGTCAATGCCCACCCACTTGGCGTTGGTGATCGTGGTGAACTTCGTAAAGGACAGGAAGAAGCCCACGATGAATGGGACCAAGAAGGCAATCATGAATGCCAGCAAGGTGGGCAAGACAAAGACTGGGAAGTACTTCTTCAGCGTTGCTTGCATGGTGGTGAGACCTTCAATTCAGTGGAACTGTGTGAGTGAATCGTGCGCGGCTCGCACACGCTGTGTGAGAGCGTCTGCTTCCTCTCCCCCTGTGTTGACTGCTAGTGAGAGAGGTAGCACACGCCCCCACGGAGGGAGCGGGCGGGGGACGCCATGAAGAGACGCCCCTCGCTGAGGTTGAAACTTCAAGGAGTTCTTAGTTAACCCCAGTTGGTTTCCTTTTCAGCGGCCCAATTGTCCTTGAACTGAGCCACAACATCCTCCCACTTCAAGGTGCCGGAGGCGTACTGCGAGAGAGCCTGGCCAAAGTCATCCTTGAACTGCTGGGACGGGAAGTACTGGAAGTTCCATGGGTACGTGGTGAGATCCTTGTTCGCAATGGCTTCTGCCACCTGCTTTGCCAGCGGATCGTTTGGAGTGTCTTCCTCGGTGTAGGACTCGAACGGAGCGATGAAGCCCAGGTCCTTGACCACGTGCTCCTTGCCTGCATCAGAAGTAAACAGCCAGTCGACGAAGTCCTTCGTGGCCTGCTGGTCTGCTTCAGATGCCTCGGAGTTGATGCCGAGGTAGTTCTCGGTACCAACGTTGAGGCCAAACTTCTCCTCATCCGGAAGGCCCATGTACATCGGGAGGAATTTAATATTGTCTTCCTTCACAACGTTGCCGGAGGTCTCAGAAATCTGGGACCATGCCCAGTTACCGTTCTGGACCATGGCGGCCTTGCCTTGGGCGAATTCGGCCATGGAGTCGGTAACTGTCTTGGACGGTGCGAGAGTCTTCTCCACAGTGGAGTTGTCCAGATAGAGGTCGAAGAGATTCTTGAACTCCTTGTTGTAGGAGAAATCAATCTCGTTGGTGTCCTCGACGTTCTTGTCCTGGTACTCCTGCCAAATTGGGGCGTTAGCCAGGTGAGTCTGCCAGCGCCAATCTTCACCAGAGGTCAAGGAGGTAGAAGCGAAGGCACCGTCGATGCCGAGTTGGTCCTTCTTGGACTGCATATCCTCGGCAACTTCCTTGAGCTTCTTGTAGTTGGTGATCTCATCGGTGGACTTGATCTTGGCACCAGAGGTTGCGATGTACTTGTCGAAGATTTCGTCGTTGTAGATGATTCCGAAACCCTCTACAGCAAACGGAACACCGCGTACTTCGCCGTCCTCGGTGGTGAGTGGCGGAATATCCTCGGTGAGCTGCTGTGCTACCTCCGTATCGGACATGTCAGCCATGTAGTCCTGCCAGGTGATGAATCCTGCTGGGCCGTTTACCTGGAAGAGCGTCGGGGCTTCGTCCTTACCAATCTCAGCCTTGAGGGTCTGCTCATAGGAGCCGGAGGCAGCGGTAACGACCTTGACCTTCACGCCAGTTTCCTCGGTGTAGGCCTTGGCAATCTCTTGGTAGGCGGCATCCTGCTCAGGCTTGAAGTTCAGGAAGTAGACATCGCCTTCGTCGTCTGCAGAACTGGAGGAGCAAGCTACGAGGCTGGCGGCGGCAAGCATGGAGGCCATGGTGACCGACGCGATTCGAGTGAGACGCTTCATTGTTTCCTCATCTTTCTTGATGAAACGCTGGTGTAAGGGGCCATGCAGTAACAGCCGGCCCCCTGCGTATGTGGTTATCTCCGGGTCTGTGCTCTCCCTAAAGGAGCATCGCCCGGCGCCTACTAGTTGTGAGGATAACGGGATATACCCAGTTATGAACTAGCTAGCTTGACTTCCACTTTAGTGAGATAATCCACATAAACAAAAAGAAATTGCACGAATACGTCCGATTGTGACCATATGCATATCTAGGTGCCCGAAAACTCCCCATTTATGGGGGCATACGGACTTAAATCTGGGAACTATACGCAGAAAGTGCGCCTCTGGTGTTTGACCATCTGTGTGGTTTAAAGCGTCAGCTAGGGCACGCGGGCGGTTATAACAAACCGCCGATCGTGTCGTTAAAACTCTGCGTCGAAACCGCGCGACACCGTTCGAAGGAGCCGTGCTTCATCGCGGCGCGAAGGCAGAACGGTCGCGAGATAGGATTCGGTGGCCTCGGCGAGGGAGACGGCTTCTCCCCTATCTTGAGAAAGAAACCAGCGATGATCCGTGATCTCGTGAAATACCTGAGCTGGTTCAAGCTTGCCCAGCAGGTCATCCGGGATGGCGGCGATGGTGGGCTCGTATTCTTGCGTCATCCAGCGGTGTGCGGCCTGGGTTAGGCTGACATGAGGACTGCATTCCACCGCTTGGTAGGCCTGAATGGAGCTGAGGAGACGCTGGGCCTGGTGCTCCTCAACGCTTAACCCTGTGAGGCTGAGAAGCTGCGCGCGGTAATGCCCTGGGTCCACCACAACGGGGCGGATGCGGACGGTGTGCTTGGAAGCGTCTTTACTGACCTTGAGCTCGCCGACATCAAAGCCCAACTGATTGAGACGATCAATGCGCTCGGAGACTTTCCAATATTCGCTCGCGTCCACGGATTCTTCCGCGGTGAGTTCCTCCCAGAGCTCGAGGTACGAGGACTCGACGAGGCTTCCAAGCGCAATGACATCGATGCCTGTGTCCAAATAGTCACCGGCTTGCAGGTCCATTAATTCGCCGATGATGTTTACGCGGGCAATGTCAACGTCGTAAAGCCTGCGTGATTCTGACAAATTGGGCTGAAACTCCCCTGTTTCAGCGTCGACGAGATAGGCCGAGTAAGTCTCGGCATCGCGACGAAAAAGAGTATTGGACAAGGATACATCGCCCCAGTAAAAGCTGAGAAGATGCATGCGCACGAGTAACACGGACAAGGCGCGGATGAGTTTTTCAGCCTCCACCGTTGTGAGCTGTCGGGAGAAGATCTCGCGGTACGGCAGGGAGAATTCCAAGTGCTCGGTGACTAAAGCGGCAGTGAGCTCGCCGTATTCCTCATCCGCGGGTTGGCGGCCAGTAATAACTGCAACTGGGCGAACGCTAGGCGCCCCTAAGCGCTGAAGCTCGCGGAGCATTTTGTACTCATGATGAGCAGTGCGTACTCCAATCTCCTTTACCGCGATGATGCCTCGCTCGACACCCACAAAGCGAACGATGTGCCGGGAAATACCCCGAGGCAGCGCGGCGATGAGTTTATCGGGCCATTGCTCCAACGGGGTGTCCCACGGAAGCGTCAGTAACGCTGACGCATACGTCGAGGAGGTGATGCTCATGGACTCCTTCATGACAGGTCACCTCTTTTCACGGACGTCTTTAGGGTAGACGAACGCCGGTCGACGCCGAGAAGTTGTGCTGGCTGCCCTCAGCAATGCGGGCGTGGAAGACGCTGCCGGGGGCGGGTGCAGTATTCGGGGCCGCGCGCACGACGATTTGCCCCGACTCAGGAACGTCCTCGGCTGAAGAACCGAGATCGCCATCACCAACGAGCTTGCCGTAGAGGAAGGAATCGGAACCAAGCTCCTCCACGAAGTCCAAGGTAATCGGGATGGAGTGCTCGGTGGACTCGCCTTCGGGGATGATCTCCAAGGCTTCTGGACGGAAGCCTATGGTAATCCGGTTGTTGTCCTCCGGAGTCATTGCGGCGAGGGTTTCCTCGGAGAGCGCGATGCGCGCCTGTCCAGAATGTGCCACGCCATCCTTCACCGTGAAGGTGCCGAGGTTCATAGCCGGGGAGCCGATAAAGCCCGCGACAAAAACGTTAGCTGGGCGGTCATAGAGCTCGCGCGGGGCACCAACCTGCTGGAGGTAACCGTCCTTGAGTACCGCAATGCGGTCACCCATGGTCAAGGCCTCGGTCTGGTCGTGGGTGACGTAGACGGTTGTGACGCCCAGTTTGCGCTGGAGCGCGGCGATTTGGGTACGAGTCTGGACGCGGAGCTTGGCATCGAGGTTCGACAGCGGCTCATCCATGAGGAAGACCTGTGGGTTACGTACGATGGCACGCCCCATGGCCACGCGCTGGCGCTGACCACCTGACAATGCCTTCGGTTTGCGCTCCAGATACTCGGTAAGGCCGAGGGTAGCTGCTGCTTCATCGACACGCCGGTTGATTTCGTCTTGCGACTTACCAGCAATCTTGAGGGCGAAACCCATGTTCTCGCGCACGGTCATGTGTGGGTAGAGTGCGTAGTTCTGGAAAACCATGGCAATGTCACGGTCGCGCGGAGCAACATGGGTGACGTCCTTATCACCGATGTAGATGGCGCCTTCCGTGACGTTTTCCAGACCTGCCAGCATGCGCAGTGTGGTGGATTTACCACAGCCGGACGGGCCGACAAGAACGAGGAATTCGCCATCGGCAATCTCCAAGTTGAACTTCTTTACGGTGGGCTCCGTGGCGCCAGGATAAGTTAGAGTGGCGTCTTTGAACGATACGGTTGCCATTGCAGTGTCTCCTCCATCGGCAGGTACGTGCCGAACGATCCTTAGTGTGAGAATGGCGTGAAGTGAATCACGTTGCACGGTAGAAGTGCCACTTACGACATTAGCACCGCAACTGGTCATTACCACAAAAGCCCGCGAGCAGTCTTCTGCTCACGGGCCTTAAAAGGGCGAAAACGGTGTCTAACGCTTCAACGTGTTGGAGACCAAGTGGGTTACATCGTCTACGAACTCGCCAATCGCGTTCTTGGCCTTGGTGGCCTTCGCGCCGAGCTCAAGGTCTTCCACAGCGCGGGTGGCGAGCTTGGATACTTCACCGCTGAAGTCGCTGACCTGCTCGGAGCGGTGAGCGATACCCCACTTGGTGACCTCGAGGAGGGAGTCCTTGACAAAAGAGCCATCCAGCTTGGATTCACCCAGCTCGCGCTCGGTAAAGGTAATCGGGACCTCACGTACGTCAAAGCCGTCCTTGATGGCGCGGAAGGCAACGTCCACCTGGAAGATGTAGCCAGCCTTGGACAAGCTGTCGAAGTCAAGGTGCTCAAGCAGTTCGCGACGGAAGGCGCGGTAACCCGCGGTCATATCGTTAATGCCTGCGCCAAGGGCGACAGAAATGTACTTATTGCCCAGGCGTGAGAGTAGCTCACGGTTGGCTGGCCAATTGACGGTTTCGCCACCCGGAACATAGCGCGAGCCGATGACGAGATCTGCTCCCTTGTCGATCTCTTCGAGCAGCAGGTGCAGCTGCTCTGGGGCGTGGGAGCCGTCTGCGTCCATTTCACACAGCACCTGGTAGTCCTTCTCCAAGCCCCACTCGAAGCCAGCGATGTAGGCACCCAGGAGGCCGCCTTTGCCCTCTCGGTGCAGGACGTGCAGGTTGGCGTCCTCTGCAGCCAACTTATCGGCTGCTTCACCGGTGCCGTCCGGGGAGTTATCGTCCACGATGAGAATGTGAACCTCCGGGGTAGCCTTGCGCACGCGGCCGGTGATCAGCGGCAGGTTCTCAATCTCGTTGTAGGTGGGGATAATGACCAAGGTGGATTCGCGGGTCGAGCTCACTAGTTCTTTGCTCCTTTAGATTTCGTACGTGGCGCACTACTACGAGTGGACAATGAGGTGGAATAGACCGCGAGCAGCGCGCAGACCGTTCCAATAATAGTCATGAGCAACTGCAGGATCGAACCATAACGCACCGCAAAAGTCCGGCCTTTTCTCAAAGGCAGTTCTTCTTCAAGATAGGCAGATTCAAAGATTCCGCTTGCCTGGCTGACACTGCCATCCGGATGCACGATAGCGGAGACGCCCGAGGTAGCCGCGACGATGACCGCACGGTCAGTCTCCAATGCCCGAAGCCGGCTCATAGCAAGCTGCTGGTAAGTCATGTCCGAGTCGCTAAACGTCGCATTATTCGTGGGCGTGGTTAGTATCTGCGCACCGTTGTTGATTGCTGTGCGGAAGGCTTGATCAAAGCTCACCTCGTAGCAGGTTGCCACGCCCACAGTCGTGCCGGCCATGGTGACCACCCCGGATCCATCGCCCGGTTTCATATCCCCGGCAAGGTCGACCAGATCGGTGATCTTTGCAAAGAAGTCCCGCATCGGCATCGTTTCACCGAAAGGCTGCAGATACTTCTTGTGGTGGTGCTCTCCTACCGTGCCATCGGGATTGAAAACCTGCATCGTATTGCGCGCACCCACCTCATCGACGGTCAAGGTTCCCACGAGGATGGGGGCATCAATGTCGTGCGCGGAGGCGTCGATAAGCGCACGTGCGTCGTCGTTTGTGAAGGGATTGATATCGGAGGCATTTTCTGGCCAGATAACGATGTCTGGGCGCGCTCCGTCCTGGGCGGCTTGTTCGGTAACCCGGACATGGTTGTCGAGCACTGCGCGGCGTTGGGCTGCGAAGTCCAAGCCGAGGCGCGGAACGTTGCCTTGGACTGCTGCGGCCGTGACCGAGCCCGTCGTGTTACCTGGCCGGTCGATCCCGAACCCGGCGAGAATACCCGCTAGCAACGGCAGCGCAATGAGCACACAGGCAAGCTTCGGCGCGCGCGCCAGACCAACGAGGCCCCCTGCGACACACACCACGGCGAAGGAAATGAGCGCTGGACCGCCCCATGGCGCGAGGTGAGCCAAGGGGCCTTCAATCTGGCCCCAAGCTAGGCGTACCCACGAGAAACCGCCGAAAGGCACCGAGGAACGCAGCAATTCCACCGCGACGTAGAAGAAGGGAAAGAGTGCGAAGCCATGGCGCCACCGCAACAGTGCCGCCCCACCGATGCCCAACAGAATGCTGTAGAGAGACAAGAAGACTGCCAGAGCAATGTAGGGCATGTTGCCCACGAGCTCGCCTATCCACGGCAACATACATAGGTACAGGACCGCGCTGTGTACCGTAGCGATAAGTGCTGACCACGCCAGCGATGGTTGAGACTGTGACTGGGCATGACGCCACGGCGACAGCGCTGCAACTAACAGCGCCACGCCGAAAACACCGGCAGCCCACCAGCCGCGCGGTTCGACGGCAAGGAACGTGATACCGCCGGAGACGGCAGCCAGAATGAGACGCGCGAGTACCTCGACCACTACTTCTTGCCGTCCCCGAAGTCCTCAGGCTTGACGTGCTGGGTCCACTCCCGCAGCTCGTCCTCATCAATGATCTCGTGGTTGAAGTTATTCGGATCCACCGGTCCTGATGGGCCCGTAGTTCCAAAAGAACCATAGGAATCGCGGTGCTGGGCCATCGGTGAGGCCTCATAAACACGCACGCCTAGGTTCTCAATCTTCTTGAACATGGATGCGGCCAAGAGCGTTCGGATAATAGAACGTGTCGGTGCAAAGATCAGCAGCGCGCCCAGAACTGTGGACACAAACCCCGGTGCAGAGAGCAGGATGCCGCCCACCATAGTCAAACCCACGTTTCCTGCGGTTTTACCTGGTGTGGGGTCTTCCATGACATACACGCCGTCCCCGGTTTGGCGGATGCGAGCGGACATCATGCGGCGCACTTCCCAGCTGGCGATGGTCATGCCAAAGAGCATGGTGAGCCCTAAAGCAAGCAGGGCCCAGAGAACGCCGATCCAGTTCGCGACGGCCCAGAAGGCGAGGGTTTCCAGAAGGATGTACGCGATGAACAGAACAAAGGGCATGCCGCCTACCCTACTCGGTTTACCTGCCGGTTCGCTGCTGCCCCTCCTAGGGCCAGTAGACTGAGTCATCATGTCTCATACCTTGCACTTCTATCCGGCTGGCGGCGTGGTGACACCTGAGCAGTGGCTGGCGCTGGGCCAGGCAGCACGTGAGCACGCTGATGGCTATGTCTACCTCGATGAGCACAGCGTTCTTACCTTGCGTGGAGTTGACGATGAGGCCGATATGAGCAGTGTGTCACTGCCCCACAGTGCCCCGCACGTCGTGGCCTCTCCGCTGTCTCTGCATGCTCGTACCTTGGCTGTGCGCGTGGCTGAGGAGCTCGCTGCGGTGGTGCCGGAGCACGAGGGCGCTCTCACGCGCTTGGTGCACACCGTCGTGGGCATCGATGGTGGCCACGGTGACATTGTGGCGCACGGAGTATCGCTAGGCCTACAGCTGCAGAACCCGGCAAATACCACGTTGGTGCGCCTTATCCAGGATGGCCGCGTGTCCGATGAGGTGCTGGCGCTTGACGACGCCCTCCCCGCCCTCATCGACTCCGTTCTTACGTCGGTCACGAGCGACGCCGTTGCGGGCGAAGCTATGTCCTCCGCCGAAGCTGAAGGAGCCCACTCGGATCGTGGTCCCGCAGCGTTGGCACACGCGCCCATCGGTTGGCTCACCGAGCACACCGCTAAGGGCCGCGTCGATCTGGGCGCAGGATTACACAAGGGTGTTCTGCCGGGCGAGTATGCCGGACTTATTGCTCAGCTAGACGTACCTATTACGGTGACACCGTGGCGAGGCTTGGTGCTCCACGACCTTGCGGATGGTGATGCGGACGTCGTCCTGCGCGTCCTAGCCCCACGTGGGTTCATCTTCGACGCGCAATCACCCTATCTGCAGGATTAACGCGGCATGTGCCGCCAGATGGGGCGCGGCACGAGCTTCATAATCCAGGCCAAGAGCTGAAGCGCGCGTGGAATCCATAGCGTGCGCGAGCCTGAACCGGATTCAATCACCCGCGCGACGGCTTCCGCGACTACGTCTGGCGTCACCGACAACGGCGCCGGCTTCATACCAGTTGTCATGGAGCCGATAACAAAGCCAGGACGTGCGGTAATGAGTGCCAAGTCGGTTCCGTGCAGTCGGTCCGCTAGGCCCTGGCAGAAAGCATCCAGCCCAGCTTTGGTCGAGCCATAGACATAGTTGGCACGGCGTGCCCTCCACCCCGCAATCGACGAGAATGCGACGATGTGGCCAGAGCGCATAACATCGGCCAACACGGTGAGCATGGATACCTGAGCTGCATAGTCCACCAGCGCGATATCAAAGGCATGGGCCTCGTCGCGTTCTGCACGGTCCTGATCCCCCAAGATGCCGAAGGCAACCACGGCCGTGGTGATGGGTTCACCCGCTAGCTGTGCCGCGCGCTCGACGACGTCTCGATGGCCCTCAACTTCAGCGGCATCAAAGGACAGGGTATGGACCGCGGTGGCTCCTGCTGCGGATAGTTCTTGCTGTAACTCCTCCATGCCGTGCTCGCCCCGTGCTGCCAGGACGACTGGGCGGTCATGGCACAACCGGCGAGCGAGCTCTCCGCCGATGTCACTTCGCCCGCCAAGAATCAACAGAGCACCCATTAGCGCAGCTCCCGCGGTGCTTGGTTGAGAGATTCGTGGCCTCCCGCAGTGGTCACTACAATGTCTTCTAGGCGCATTCCCCATTTACCTGGAACATAGATGCCTGGCTCGATGGAAAACGCCATGGACTCAGCGAGCTCCAGCCCATTGCCTTCCATGATGAAAGGCTCCTCGTGAGTAGACAGCCCAATTCCGTGGCCAGTGCGGTGGGTGAAGTAGTCTCCCCACCCGGCTTCCTCAATGATCTGGCGGGTCACACGGTCAATTTCTTGTGCACTGACGCCGGGGCGTGCTGCAGAGCGGCCAGCAGCCTGAGCTTTCTCCAGCACTGTGTATGCCTCCCGAAAATCGGCAGGTGCTGCAGTGACATCCCCACCAACGACATAGGTCCTCGTGCAATCGGAATGGTAACCCGAAGGTAGCGTGCCACCAATATCCACCACGACGGGATCACCGGCAGACAGCACGCGATCACCGTAGTCATAATGGGGGTTCGCACCGTTAGCTCCGGAGCCAACAATGATGAAGTCAACCGTGCTGTGTTCGCGCAGTATGAGCTGACGAAGATCCTCTGCTACCTCGGCCTCAGTGCGGCCTGGCTGCAGGAGACGAGGCACCTCGATATGGACCGCATCAATTGCGTGCGCCGCCGTGCGAAGCTGATCACGCTCATCGACGTCTTTGCGAGTAAAGAGCTCAGAGAGTACGTCAGTGGCCAGAACATAGGACGCGTCGTCGAGCAGCGCCTGGAAACGCAGTACATGATCGGCCGTGAGCGTCGAACCTAACGCCACGTGGTGTGGGTTGATGTCCTCCAACGCCAAGGCATACGGATCCACGCCATCCTTCCACCCGCGAAGCTCGGCGTCCACGCCCTTGAGGGACTCAATATCAGTGCTTGGCGCTACGATAGCGGGCTCAGCATCAGGCCGGATCACTAAGCAGGTAAGCCGTTCATGGGAAGTCACCCAAGAGCCGGTGAGATAGGCGAATTCAGCGCCGGTGCCGATAAGGGCGACGTCAATGCCGCGTGCGGCCGCTACCTCACGTGCACGCGAAAGGCGGGAAGCGTAATCAGTCATGCCCGTCAGCTTACCGCCGTACTGTGCCAATCTGTGCGCTTCCTCGTTAGGCTAGAGCACGTGAAAACTCATCCCGCTGTCGTGAAAATCCATACCCGCAACGGTTATTGCTCGGGTGTCTTGGTGGATTCCTCACTTAACGCGCGCTCTCAGCACCACACTGACCTGGTCCTGACCTGCGCGCACTTCTTCCGTGACGGCCTCGAAGAGAGCGACCAGTACAAAGTCAGTGGTGGTTTTAGCCGGCGAATTAAAGCCGTGCGCACCATCGACGGCACCGATATGGCGCTGTGTGTGCTTGACGCGCCCGCGCCTGCCCGCGATGTGCCCGGAGTTGCTGTGACGACTCCGTCTTTCCGCGCTCCGATTGACACGTGGGGATTCGGGGGAAAAGCCCGTCGCGCCCAGATGCGTCAAGGACTCTTTCTCTTCCCCTTTTTCCGCACGTGGTCCGTTGACTTCCGCACGACGGTATCGCCCGCCGGTATGGTGTTCAACGCCCCTCCGGCTGTGAAGGGCGACTCGGGTGGCCCAGCATTCGTCAACGACGAGGTCGTGGGCACCCAAGCACTCATCCTCGATCCATGCGGCAAGAACCTGCGCATCGCCACTCTGGCGCTGGTTGCTCCCCACCGCCGAGCACTCATCGCGGCAGCCGCGGACCTTAAGCGCCGATAGCCACGACGCCTCGCTGAATAGCGTCAATGGCGCGCCGGGCATTGCGGCGAATTTCCTCCTCGTAGCCAGTCTTGGCGATTTGCTGGAGCAAATCCACCACCTGGCGGCACCACCGCACGAAGTCACCCGGGGTCAGCTCAGCGCCCGCTTCATTGGCGGCGGCCATGCAGTAGGCCAACGGTGCTCCTGCCGTCCACTGGTGGATGGCTAGGGCAAAAGCTGCTTCCGGTTCCCGGGTTTGGGGCAGGTGATGCCGTTTTTCATCGGCGACAAGTTCGGTATAAATCCGCCACGTATCCTCCATGGCGTCCGCCATGGGATCGGTGGCTGCCCCCGCTTCACCGCGTGTAGCCTTGCGGTTTTCAAAGACACAGAGGGAGGCCACACCAGCCAGTTCAGCTGGGTCTAGGTCGTTCCAGATACCTCTCTTGAGGCATTGCGCAACGAGGAGGTCCGACTCGGAGTGAATCTTGGCAAGACGCTCACCTTCATCGGTGATGACAGGCTCGCGGTCGTCACCGTAGCCCTCAAACTCGACGTAATCCATCTCAGCGAGAAGGTCGACGATGCGTTCAAAGGTCCGTCCCAAGGTATCCGTGGCGCGTTCGACCTTGGTTTCGAGTTTCTCCAAGTCCCGCTCGCGACGAGCGAGCTTCTGAGCTACTCCAGCCAGCTGCTCGCGGTCAGTAGCCGGCCAATGGTGGACTGGATGCTGGCGTAGTGCGTCTCGCAGCTCCCCCACCTTTTTATTTGGACGGTTTCGTGGTTCCGTGCGCATCTTCTTCGGCCGTTTATAAAAGTCCCGCTTGAAGGCATCCTGAACGTACTTGGTGTGGCGACGCGGATTCTTCTGCGCTGCGCGCGGCAGCTTCATGTGGCCCACGGTGATGGGCGGGTTCTCGATACCTTCGGCGTCGATGCGCCCGGACCATCCTGTTTCGGTGGTGACCCATGGGCGGGGATCAGCGGTTTGATTAGCTGGCGTAATGACGACTGCCAAGGTGGGGCGCTTGCGCGTGGCAATGGCAATGACGTCACCTACCTGGAGGCGTGCAAGAACAGCGGCGACTTCCTTGCGGCGCTCGTGTTTCTTATTGGCTTGGGCGGCCTTCTCCTCCTCAGAAAGTGCCCGGCGCAGGCGCATATAGTCCATGAGGACCTCGGCGGCATCATCACCATCTTTTGTAGGTGGTGCTAGGTGGGAGATGGCGTCCTCAAGTTGCGCTCTAAGTTCGCGCACGCGGTGCTCTGCACGTTCAATCTCACGGGTCTCCTCCACCACGGAACCGTCTGCTTGGAACTGAGCGAAAGATTTCTCCAGCAGGCGGAGAGATTCATCAAAGCCGAGCATGCCGAGCAAGTTAATCGCCATGTTGTAGCCCGGCTCGAAGGTGGAAATGAGCGGGTAGGTACGCGTGGACGCAAGCCCGGCGACGGCCTGGGGATCCATCGCTGGCGCCCACTGGACAACGGCATTGCCCTGTGTATCGATCCCACGGCGTCCCGCGCGTCCGGTGAGCTGCGTGTACTGTCCAGGGGTGAGGTCGACGTGAGCCTCACCGTTGAATTTGATGAGCTTCTCCAGCACCACCGTGCGCGCTGGCATATTAATGCCGAGTGCGAGGGTCTCAGTAGCAAAGACCGCCCTGACTAAACCTTTGACGAAAAGCTCCTCCACGATGTGCCGGAACGCTGGCAGCATACCGGCATGATGGGCGGCGAACCCACGAGACAGCGCTTCGCGCCAACGTTTGAAGTCCAAGACCTGCAAGTCTTCTTCCGGGATTCCTTCCACTCCGCGGTCCACGATGGCCTTGATTTCGGTTGCTTCCTCCGGAGTGGTCAGAACCATGCGGGAGCGTAAGCACTGGTAAAGGGCACCATCGCAGCCAGCGCGGGAGAAGATAAAAGTAATGGCCGGCAGCATGTTCATGGATTGCAGCTCTTTAAGCACCTCAGGGCGGCCGAGCGGACGGTAGCGGTCCTGGGCGCGGGGCGCTCCGCTGCGTGCAGCGTTGCCATGGCCTTGGTCGTCGCCCCGACGTCCGCGACCGCCACCCTTGTGGCGTGCGCGTGACCGGAAGCTGGTACGTGTGTACTCGTGGCGATCATTACCGTGATCGGATGTGCGTTCCCCCGACTCGAGCCGAGCGATGCGGCGCGCCAATTCAGTGTTGACCTGTCCACCGGAATTCGGTTCGAAAAGTGGGTAAATCTTGCGCCCCACCATCATCCACTGATCCAGCGGGACGGGGCGCTTCTCCGAGACGATGACGGTGGTATCTCCACGCACGGTGCTGAGCCATCGACCAAATTCTTCTGAGTTGGACACGGTTGCGGAAAGACCAATGATGGAAACGTGTTCATCAAGGTTGAGGATGACCTCTTCCCACACTGCTCCGCGGGAAGCGTCTGCAAGGAAATGGATTTCATCCATGACCACATGGGTAAGCCGGTCGAGTGCACCAGATCCGGCATAAATCATGTTGCGCAGAACCTCGGTGGTCATAACGAGAATGTCTGCCGAGGAGTTGATGGAGACATCACCAGTGAGCAGGCCGACGGCGTCTTCGCCGTGTGCCTCGACCAGATCGTGGTACTTCTGGTTACTCAGAGCCTTAATCGGGGTTGTGTAGAAACAACGTGTTCCCTGGCTCAACGCTAGGGACACGGCAAACTCACCCACGATGGTCTTGCCCGCACCCGTTGGCGCACAGACCAAGACGCCATGACCGTCCTCGACGGCCTGGCAGCCTTCGACCTGGAAGTCATCCAGGGAGTACGGCAGGGCGCGGGTAAACTCATCCAGATGCGTCAGTGTCATAAGAACCCAGGGTACCTGCCTAATGGACGTCCGGCGCAGTGAGGCGCTTACCCAATAAGAGGTGGGAAGCGGCAATGCTAGAGAACGTCGTCGAAGAACTCACCCTGGGGCGGCTGAGTACGTGTATGGGTGCTCGGCGGAGTGGCCTTAGATGGAGCAGGAGAAGCCGTGACACTCGTCGGGGCTTCTACTGGAGTAGGTGCCTCAATTCCACCTGGTCCTTCTCCCAGCGGAGAGGCCGTCTCATCGTCGAGGTCCATCCACTCGGGGCGCGTACGGTTTCGGCGCTTGTCGTTGATTCGGCAGAACTGGAAGGCGATCTCTACGAGGAAGACCAGTGCCAAGGCCAGAACCAACATGGAGAAAGGCTCTTGACCAGGTGTGACCACCGCGGCGAAAATCATAATCGCGACGATGATAATGCGGCGCTTGTCCTTGACATGCTGGTACTCCAAGACGCCGACCATATTGAGGCACACGATGAGCAATGGGATTTCAAAACTCACGCCGAAAATCATGAGCAGCGCCAGCAGGAAATAGAAATACCGCTCGCCGGTCAGCGCAGCAGTCTGGAACTCTTCACCCATGCCCATGAGGAACTCAAGGCCGACGGAGAGGATAAAGTAGGCCAGCACAGCACCAAGGACGAACAATACTACCGCCGAGAAGACAAAGAAGAAGGTGAAGCGGCGTTCGTTCTTGTGCAGGCCGGGGACGATGAAAGCCCAAATTTGGTACAACCACACAGGCGAGGACAGCACTGCACCGGCCAGTGCACCTACTTTGAGGCGAAGCAAGAGCATCTCAAAGGGACTGGTGGCCAAAAGGCGGCATTCGCCATCGGCAGAGAAGGACACACGGCTTTCTTCAGGCAATGAACAATACGGCCCACGGAGGATCTCGCCGAGCGGCGCGATATTAAACGGTGCGTTCTGATACCAGATGAAACCCACAATGGTGCCCACGACGAGGGCAAGCAAAGAGATGACGATACGCCTGCGCAGTTCCTGCAGGTGCTGAACCAGGGTCATCTCCCCGGTAGGGTTCTTAGGCTTGCGCCGAAGCTTTGAGGTCCACTTCTGCCTGCGAGACGTTGTCGTCGTAGTTGGTGGTGTGCTCCTATCGCTCAAGGCACACGTCCTCCCCTCTCAGGCAGAAAGTTGTTGTTAGTGGTGGGTGGGCCGCGTCTAGTTCTGTGCGTTCTAGTTCTGCGTGCCGTCGACCGGCTTGGTGGAGCGCGGCTGCATCTCCGGACTATTCCAGAAGTCCTCGTCGTTCCTCTTCGATGCAGCGATCTGGCCCTGCTCGTTAGTGGTGTTGTTCTCGTCCTTCATCTCTTTAACCTCGGACTTGAAGATGCGCATGGAGCGGCCGAGAGAACGGGCCAGCTCTGGGAGTTTCCTAGCGCCAAACAGCAGCACAATAACGAGGACGACAAGGCCGATTTCCAAAGGTCCCACGGTCATGGGGATGCCCCTTCTTTCGTAGTTGGTGGTGCGCGCTGTAAAGGAAGACTTCACCATACAACGGGCGCACGCAGAGAGCTCTTAATCTGGGTGTTGAGTATAACGCTCCACGGCGCGTTTTCTATGCTGCGAAATCGTCTCAACCAGTTTCTTGGGCCCCACAACCCGCAACCTATCGCTTTGTCCGAGGGCGAAACGGCTAAACCAGTCTTTCGAACCGACCGGCATCGTCGCAGCTATGAGGCCATTTTCTAATTCTTCACCTAGGGTGATGTCATAGTGCTCGGCTAGCCAGGTGAATTCTTGGTGAATCTCCAGCTCTGCGGTGAGAGTGTGATCTAGACCAAAGGGTGAATCGGGGTTAAAGTCCAGTTCTCTCAAGTGAGGGCTCGCGGTGGCATCGAGAACCTCGACATTGTGCATGCGGTCAAGGCGGAACGTGCGGTGCTCCCCTGTCGTCTCTTCCCACGCAGCCAGATAAGGCTCGCCGTCGACGATGAAGATGCGAGCCGGGTGAACGGTGCGTTCCGTGGTGCGGTTGGAGGACATGCTCCAGTAGGTAAAACGCACCTGCTGGCGCTTGTCGACGGCCCCCGCAAGCGCCGCTTGCACCGCGGATTCCTCGGGGTCGGTGGTGGCTAGGGAATCGTAGATGGCCGCGGTCTTGTCGTCCATGATGGCACGCAGCTTTGAGGCGGCGGAATGGACCGCGGAGACGTCGACAAGCCCCGGCATTGCTTCCAAGGATTCGAGGGTGAGCAGCAGCGCGCCGGCCTCCGTCGGCGTAAGGCGCAACGCTTGGGTCAACCCTTGGTCATTGTAGATTTCAATGCCATCGCGATAGCTGAAGCTCAAGTCGATCAGGTCTTCAGTATTGCGCCCTACGCCAGAACAAAAGAGCCTATCGATGGCGTCTTTCAGCTCCACGGGTGTCATACCGAGGTCTTCAGCAGCTTCCATAGGGCTCAGGCCCGGATGGTTGCGCAGATATGGGATGAGGTTGAGGGAACGTACGAGCGCCTGCAATTTGCGTGACTGATCAGCCATGGGCTTCCTCCTCGCTAGCACTGCGAAGTAAGGCCAGGATGTCGGAGCGGACGTCCTCGGGCTCGAGGACAACAACGTCCGGCGCATAGCCCGCGGCGGTGCGGATGAGCCAATCACGGTCGACGTCGTGAAGCTCGACTTGCCCATCTGGGCGGCGCTTTCCGGCCTCCACTAATTCGACGGCCTGGCCCTGCGGTACCTCAAGGAGCGCAGTGACGGTCTCACCCCGCTGCAGCGCTGCAATGACGAGGTCTTGCAAAGGCGCACTCTGCTCGAGGTGCGTGGCTTCCTGGCGGGAACGGCGCACATTGTCTATCCGCGTGGCGCGAAAGGTGCGCGGTGCCTTGCGGTCAGCGTCCCAGCCCACGAGGTAGACGCGGTCACGGTGATTGACCAGTCCCCAAGGATCCATGAGTCGGCGTACAGGCTCGGAGGAAGGAGTGGCGTAATAGTCAAAGGAGATACGCACTCCTGCGCGTACCGCGGTAAGAACAGCCTTGACCAACTCCGGGCTGAGCTTCGTCATGTCATTGACGGCCGTGTAGACGGGCGCTCCAGAAAGATCACGGGACGCACCCGAAGCAGCAATCTTGGTCCAAGCAGACAAACTGAAGTCACTGAGGCCACCCGGAGTACCAATTCCACCGGCCACGCCAAGGACCATGGCTTCCTCGGGAGTGAAATCGACCGGCGGTAGCTGGTAGTCCTCAGGGTTGAGCCGATACAGAGGACCCTCAGCGCCACTAGAATGCACCACCGGAACACCGGCGCGTTGCAGCGTGCGGATATCGCGGGAAAGCAACTTGCTAAACGCCTCGTCGCTCTTGCCTTGGTAGCCCTCGACATGGCTGCGAATCCAAGACGCACTCCGGTCTGGAACACCTCCCTGGTGAGCGGCGCCGTGCAACGCGAAGGTGAGGTTGGTGAGCCTTTCAATAGCCATATCCCGTGCAGGAGCCCGGGTGGCTGTGCGGTCAGTGGACGACGGCATAGTGCTAGGCTCCTTCAGGCTCAAGACGGCGGCTTTTCAATGGGGCGTGAGCTAAGCGCTAAACGCTGTGGTGCGAACGCATGTAGTCTAACAATCCATCCAAGCGCGGGTCCGCGGACACGAAGGGCTCGGAGAACTCCTCCGTCATGGGCTCTGGACGGTTGACCTTCATCCGTGTCCAATCCACCGTGATGGCCGCATTGAGCTCACGCGCGGTGGCGAGGAATTCACCGCGCAGCTTGGCACGCGTAGTCTGCGGTGGTTGCTCTACAGCAGTAGTGATGGCAGCATCATCAATCCAGCGCTTAACCATCTCTCGCTGCTTCAGCACGCTATAGAGCCCGCGTCCGGGGCGAATATCGTGGTAGGTCAGGTCAATCTGGGCCAGCTTGGGGTGGCTCCACTCCCCTCCTAGGCGGGTGCGGTAGCGCTCCAGAAGGCTTCGCTTGATGACCCAATCGATTTCACGGTCGATACCGGAAAAGTCCTGAGTATCGATGGCCGCGAGCGTACGCTGCCACAGGTCAACCACGCGTGCCATCTCCGCGGTAGGGGTACCGGCATCGTCGCGATGGTCGAGCCAACGCGTGGCGGCATCGCACAGGGCCTGCTGGACTTCTAGGGCCGTGACCATGGAGCCACCGGCAAGCGGCAGAGCCGTGCTCCCCGTGGGATCGAGGGCAATCGCGCGAATGTGGTGGATAGGATCCTGGACCGAGTACTGCGGTACGTCGAAGCCTGCCTCAAGCATTTCCAGCATCAGCAGCGCGGAGCCTACTTTGAGCGCCATAGTAGGTTCCGCCATGTTCGAGTCACCCACGATCACGTGCATACGTCGGTAGAGCTTGGAATCGCCGTGCGGCTCGTCGCGCGTATTGATGATGGGCCGCGAGCGAGTCGTCGCCGAGGACACGCCTTCCCACACCTGGTCGGCGCGCTGAGACAGCACGAAACGCGCTGGTTCATCGCCCTTAGCCCTCTGGATCATTCCAGCACCACAGATGAGTTGGCGAGTAATGAGGAACGGCAGCAATGCCTGGCCCAAGTCCTTGAGCACAACGTGGCGGCCAATGAGGTAATTCTCGTGGCAGCCGTAGGAGTTACCAGCAGAATCCACATTGTTTTTGAACAGGTAGACTGCGCGTTCCTCGCCTTGTGCGGCGAGAGCCTCTTCTGCTTGTCGAGCTAGATGGTCCACCATCACATCACCCGCGCGCTCGTAGGCAATGAGCTGGCTCAAGCTATCGCACTCTGCTGTAGCAACCTCTGGGTGAGAACCCACATCGAGATAGAGGCGCGACGCGTTGGGAGCGAAAATATTTGAGGAAGAATACTCCGCTACCACGGGGCGAAAAAGCAAGCGGGCAATCTCATCGGGCGACAAAACCCGCTGCCCGGAAGCCGTAGAGGTGGTGATGCCGTACTCGGTTTCAATGCCCATGATGCGCCGAGCGTATACAGGCGCAGTATCGGCGGTCTTCTCCACCTTTATTCGCCGCCCTTTTGCACATAAGAGCGCACAAACTCTTCGGCGTTGGATTCCAGCAGGCCATCGATCTCATCGAGGAGATCGTCGGTACCAGCGCTGTTGATGCTGACCTGGCCGGCGTCGAATTCCTCGGCGTTATCACCGGAGTTGTTGCCGCCGCCGGCGTTAATCTGAGATTGCTTACCGCTCATGGTGAAGGCTCCTTTCGTGAGCTACAAAGCGAGATCACGCTGCTTAAAACATGCGCTCTAATACATCGTAGGGTACTCGATGGGCACGCCGAGCTGGCGCAATCCCTCCACGAGTTCTTTCGCGTGCGTGCTGGATTCGAGTAATGTGCCGACGTCTTCCCGCCCTAACTGCGTGGTCACATCGAGGGGAACATGGGCAGCGCCGGATTCGGGCCCGCTGGATTCGCCCACGCGAAACGTCAGCGATTGCCAGGAGGCAGCGAGGACATCCTCACCAAACTTCTGGGTGGCGCGCCCACGCAGGTAAGCGCGGGTATCACTCGGTGGATTCTCTGCCGCATGGATAAGCTCCTCCTCACTGACGAGGGTACGCATCTGTCCCTTGCGCACGAGAGCGTGGTGGAGGGACTTGGCGGGATCGATGTCGGTGTACTGAAGATCGATGAGCGCGAGCTTGGGATCTTCAGGGGCGACGCCGCGGTCGAGATAGCCCTTAATAAGGCGGTACTTGGCTACCCAATCCAGCAGGTTCGCAGCTTTCAAGGGGTCGTCAGCCAGAAGAGCCACAACCTCGTCCCAAGCAGCGAGGACCTTCTCGTCCGCCGCCGAGGTGGCGGTGACGCGCTCGCGGTAGACACTGAGGATGTCGAGGGCGGTGAGGCGGCGGCCGTCGTGAAGCACCAGCTCATGGCTCAAGGTGAGGTCGCGGCTGACACGTTGAACCTCTGCCACGGGATCTGCCAGGCGCAGGTCACTAAAGTCGACGCCGTCCTCGATGGCATCGAGCACGAGAGAGGTCATGCCGAGCTTGAGAAGATTCGAGGTCTGGGACATGTTGGCGTCACCAATGATGACGTGGAGGCGGCCAAATTCTTCTGCCACCGCATGCGGTTCGTCGCGGGTATTGATAATGCCGCGGTTAAGCGTGGTTTCCAAGGAAATCTCGGTTTCGATATAGTCCGCCCGCTGAGATATTTGGAACCCTGGCTCTTCTCCATCAGGGCCTAGGCCCACGCGGCCAGCCCCCGTGACCACCTGGCGGGTCACGAAGAAGGGGATAAGGCCTTGGGCGATGTCCTCGAAATCGGTGCTCCGTGAGTACTGGTAGTTCTCGTGGCTGCCGTACGACGCGCCTTTGCCGTCGACGTTGTTCTTGTAGAACTTCAACGGCGGGCACGGATCATGGTGCGCCAATACAGAGGTGCCCTGGGCTGTGAGCTCGTTCACGGCGTCCGCTGCTCGGCGCAGGATGAGGTCGCCGGCGGCGTCGTAAAGCATGGCATCCCATGCGTTTGTGCACTCCGGCGAGGAGTACTCGGGGTGGGCATGATCGACATAGAAACGGGCACCATTGGCGGTGACCACGTTGGCGACACCGAGCGCGTTGGGATCCACCACGGGAACGGTGTGATAGCGCTTGAGGTCAAACCCACGACTATCGCGCAGCGGGTGCTCCTCGCGGAAATCCCAGCGAGAACGCGCCCCGGTGTGCAGCGCAGCATAGGCCACGACGGCATGCGTTGAGGTCACAATGGGAGACAGCGCCGGGTTCGATGGTGTGGCGATACCGTACTCGGTTTCAGTGCCAATGACTCGCTTGATACGGCTCATCGTTATGCTCCCATCACTTCGACGCCGGTGACGTGTGCGCCGGCAGAGGTACCGGCGACGATCTTGGCCCATTCTTCCGGCGTGGCGGAGGTCGGCACGTACTCGGATTCGGCCTGTTCCGCGGCGATGGCCTCGTGGAAGTGTTGTGCGGTAATTCCAGGGCCAGTACCGTCGGCTGAGTCGAGCGCTTCTTTGAGGGCAAGCTTCTTCGCACGAGAGACGATATTGGCAATCATCGCTCCGGAGACGAAATCGCGGTAATGCAGCACGCGCGGCTCCGCATTGGCGTAGAGCAGCCGAACGAAGGGGCGGTCAGCGTAGAGATCGTCGACGGCGGCGTCAATAAGCTCCGCGAGGTTTCCCTCATGCGGCACTGTTTCTGGGAAGTGGCGGGCAAAGATCTCTCGCGCACCGTCTTTGGTGGGACGATTGATGCGAATCTTGATATCGAGACGCCCTGGGCGCATAATCGCCGGATCGATGAGTTCTTCGCGGTTGGTCGCACCAATGACGATGACGTTGTTGAGCTTTTCCACGCCGTCGAGCTCCGTAAGCAGCTGTGGGACAACTGTGGTTTCCATATCGGAGGACACACCCGAGCCGCGAGTGCGGAAAATGGATTCCATCTCATCGAAGAAGATGATCACTGGGCGTAGGCTGCCGTCTTCGGAAGGCTCAGAGGCCAACTCGCGGGCGCGTTCAAAGATCAGGCGTATGCGACGCTCGGTTTCGCCAACATACTTGTTGAGCAGCTCCGGGCCCTTGACGTTGAGGAAGTAGCTCGGGGCAGTTGCTCCCAGAGAACTGGACAGAGAATGCGCCACAGCCTTGGCGATGAGAGTCTTGCCGCACCCGGGAGGACCATAGAGCAGCACGCCTTTGGGCGGCTGGAGATCGTACTGCCGGTAGAGGTCTGGGTGCAGGAAAGGCAGCTCCACAGAATCCCGAATCTGGGAAATCTGCTCATCCAGACCGCCGATGTCATCGTAGGAAACGTCTGGAACTTCCTCGAGGGTCAGCTGCGCCACCTCAGTCTTGTGCACGCGTTCGGCCGCGACGGCGGACTTGGGCTCGATTAGAAGGGTATCGCCCGCGCGAACCTCCTCCCGCAGGTGCGCGGCGAGCACAACGACCTGCTCCTCCCCTGCGGAGTTGGTGATGACCGCACGGTCGGTGCCGAGGCGCTCGTGAAGCGTGGCTAGCGATCCCGTGTTGACCGGCGCACAGGCTTCCACCACAACAAAACCTTCGCCCAAGCGCACCTGCTGGCCCACCTTTAACGAGCCAGGCTCAAGGTTGGGTGAAATCTTCACGCGCATGACGCGGCCATTGGTATACACCTCGGCATCGCGACGCGAATCGTGCGGCCGGCCGGAATAGCCTAGGAAGACTCCATACGTGGAGGCAGGTTCCGCCAAAGCGTCAACTTCAGCAAGTAGCTGCTGCAGCTTGACGCGCGCATCCTTTAACAAGGCGGCGAGCTTAGTGTTGCGCTCAGAGAGTTGATCAATCTGCCGGCGCAACTGGGTGTGCTCGGAGGCGTTGGTGGCATCGTTCATAGGATCCACCCTAGCGCGCGGGCAGGCCCTTACCCCCTACTTTCGTGCGCGGCGCTGCGGGCGGGGCGGCGTGACGCCGTCGGCAAGCCGGCGCGTCCAAATCAGGAAGGCAGTGTGGGCGTTCATGCGGTGCTCCGGGCGCGTAGCTAGGCCCTCCACCTTCCACTCGCGCACCAGGGACTCCCACGCCTTGGGTTCGGTAAAGCACTTAAGCTCACGGATACCTTCCATCACCTTCATGAGCTGAGGCACGGTGGCCACATAGGTCATGAACACGCCACCCGGAATGAGGATGTCACGTACCTTTTCTAGGTGCTCCCACGGCTCGAGCATGTCGAGAATGACGCGATCGACTGGCCCTCCTAGATCCTCGACGTTGACGTCGGCCAAGTCCCCCAAACGCGGGCTCCACCACTCGGGCTGCTCGCCGAAGTATTCCTTAACGTTGTCCACTGCGTATTCGAGGTGATCATCGCGGACTTCGTAGGAGTACACGTGGCCCTGTGGGCCCACGGCACGCAGCAGCGTCATGGACAGCGCACCGGACCCGGCACCGGCCTCAAGCACGCGGGCACCCATGAAAATATCGCCTTCGACCAAGATCTGTGCGGAGTCCTTGGGGTAAATCACTGCTGCACCGCGCGGCATGGAGAGCACGTGATCCACCATGAGGTGGCGGAAGAGCAGAAAAGAGCTACCTAAAGTGGAGTCGATGACAGAGCCTTCATCGAGCCCCACGATGTCATCGTGGTTGATGATGCCCTTGTGCGAGTGGAACTGGCCTCCCTCTTCGAGGACGATGGTGTAGTGACGGCGCTTAGCATCAGTAAGCTGCACGCGGTCGCCGTAGCTGAAGGGGCCAGAATATGCCATAGCGTTTAGGGCCTTTCATAAGTGAGGGAGGGATGTCCGGGTTAACCCACCAAGTATGCCTCAAGAGCCTGGCCGAGCCATAGTTGGTCACGTTCGCCCACAAGCTCGCGGGCAGAGTGCATCGACAGCATCGGCACACCGACATCCACAGTGGGGATACCCAAACGCGTGGCAGAGATTGGACCAATCGTGGAGCCACACGGCACATCATTATTGCCCACGAAGCGCTGGTACGGAACACCTGCGCGGCGGCACGCGTCCTCCCAGAGATTCACCGTGACAGCATCGGAGGCATAACGCTGGTTGCCGTTTATCTTGGTCACGGGACCTTGGCCGATGATTGGATGATGCGTAGGATCGTGCTTTTCAGCATAGTTTGGGTGCACCGAGTGCGCTGCATCTGCTGATACACAGCTGGAGCGGGCGAACATCTGGAAACGCTGTTCCTCGTTTGCGCCGAGCGCACGCGCGGTACGCGTGAGCACGTCTCCCAGGATGGGACCGCCGGCACCATAACGGGAGGAGGAGCCAACCTCTTCGTGGTCAAATGCGGCCATCACCAGAATGTCCTGGTTGTTAGGCGCTGTGCTTGACGACGCCACTCCGACCATCGCCCGCAGCGAGGCATGAACGGAGGATAGATTATCCATACGCCCGGCAGCGATGAGCTTCTCCCCCGCGCCGAAGACCTCCCCACGGTGGGCATCCGCAGTAATGAGATTGAAGGAGGCAATGTCATCGGGTTCAACACCGAGCTGGCTGCCGATAACGCCCATGACGGAGGTCTCCGGCGTACCTACTGAGAGCACCGGCTGCATGTGGCGTTGACGCTCCGGCTTGAATTCATCCTTGCGGTAAAGGTGGATGGCCAGCGAAGGCAGGCGCAGGAGCGGACCAGTGTTGACGAGGTGGCGGGAACCATCCTTGGTCAAAACTTGGCCGCCCACGGTGAGCTCGCGATCAAACCAACTGTGCAACAAAACGCCGCCATAGACTTCCACAGCTACCTGTTGCCACCCAGCGGAATCGAAGTCCGGAGTGGGCTTAAGGGCAAGGCCTGGGGAGTCGGTATGAGAACCGATGATGCGGAATCCGGACTCCGGGCTAGCCCCTTCCGGTACATACCACGCCATGACTGCGCCTCCCCGCACCATGACGTGTCCACCTGGTTCGGCTGACCACTCCTCGTTTTCCTCTTGGCGGCTAAATCCCGCCTCCGTCAGCTGGCGCGCTACTTCTTCAGCAGCGTGGTAGGAGGAGGGGCTAGCAGCGATGAAATCGAGAAACGCTTTCGTGGTATCCGTCGTAGTCATACCTTCTAGCTTGCCACGGTTGGCAGCTGTACGTCCCCAAGTATGTGGGCCCAAGTATGTGCAGCAGGGTTCTCCGAGGCCATGCGCTAGGCTAGGCAGCATCATGCCGAAACGACTAGCCCTCTCCCCTTCCCGCGCGTCCGATTACAACCAGTGCCCATTGCTTTACCGCTTCAGGGCTATTGACAAGCTTCCTGAGCCTAAGACGAAGGCGCAGGTCAAAGGCACACTGGTTCATGCTGTTTTGGAAAACATGCATAAGCTCCCACGCGAGGAGCGTGATTACCCGGCCGCAGTAAAAATGATTAAGCCCGAATGGGCCACGATGGTTGAGGCGGACCCGGATCTGCGGGACCTCGTCCCTGCTGAGGAAGAACTCGACTTCTTCATCGAGGCACGTGAACTGGTCAAGGGTTATTTCCAGATGGAAAACCCCCAGGGCTTTGATGCCCACGAGTGCGAGATGTACGTGGATACGGTTTTGCCCAACGGTGTGCCCGTCCGCGGCTTTATTGATCGCGTTGATGTCGCACCCACCGGAGAAGTGCGCGTGGTGGACTACAAGACCGGAAAGAAGCCTCTCCCCCGGTATTCACACGATGCGCAATTCCAGATGCGTTTCTATGCACTCGTGTATTGGCGGCTGATGGGGACGATTCCGGCGCAGTTGCGCTTGATGTACCTCAAGGTGCTGGACTCAATGTTCCTTACGCCAGGTCCTGAGGAGCTCGCATACTTCGAGCGTGACTTGGGCGAGCTCTGGGCCAAGATCGAAGGCGATGGCAAAGCTGGCGATTTTCGACCCAAGACCTCGAAACTGTGCGGCTGGTGCTCGTTTCAGGACCTGTGCCCAGCCTTCGGCGGAACGCCACCTGAGTACCCCGGCTGGCCGGAGTAGAAGGGAGGGCCGGAGTAGAACGGCCGAGTAACCGTTCTACTAGCTTTTGAACACCCCGACCATATCGGGCTTACACCTAAAACAGGCCGGAAATTGTACCGTCTGCAGCAACATCGATATTGTTCGCTGCTGGCTTCTTAGGCAAGCCCGGCATGGTCATCACATCACCCGTCAATGCCACGATGAAGCCGGCACCAGTGCGCGGTTGGAGCTCGCGGACATGCAGGGTATGTCCCTCGGGAGCACCGAGCTGGCTCGGATCGTCGGAGAAGGAGTACTGCGTCTTGGAAATCACTACTGGGTACTTTTCCCAGCCGTTATCCTTGATGTATTTCAGATCCTTGAGAGCCTTCGATGAATATTCAACACTCTCAGCGCGGTAGATCGTGGTGGCGATGGTCTCTATAGACGCCTCAATGCCCTCTTCAGGATCGTAGAGCTGCTTCGAGCGGCCTTCAGAGAGATTCTCAAGCAACAGCTGTGCAAGTTGGATCGCGCCCTCGCCACCTTTGGCCCAAACTTCGGCTTCTTCCAGAGCAACGCCAAACTCCTTGGCCCACTGACGCATGAACTCACGCTCTGCGTCCGTATCGCTGCCGAACAAGTTGAGGGCAACAACTGGAGTAAGCCCAAAGCTGCGGAGGTTTTCGACATGGCGCTCGAGGTTGACCACGCCCTTCTTCAACGCGTCAAGGTTCTCTGTGGTGAGTTCCTCGCGCGGCTGGCCACCGTTGTACTTCTGCGAACGAATCGTGGCTACGACCACGGCGCCGGCTACATCAAGATCACCAAAGCGGGCTTTGATATCCATGAACTTTTCGCCGCCGAGGTCAGCACCAAAGCCAGCTTCAGTGAGGACGATGTCACCAAAGCGCATCGCAGTTTGGGTCGCGAGCAGAGTATTGCAACCATGGGCGATGTTGGCGAAGGGGCCACCATGAACAAAAGCCGGGGTTCCGGCCAAGGTCTGTACCAGGTTAGGGTTAAGCGCGTCCCGCATAAGCGCAGTCAGGGCACCCTCGGCATCCAAGTCGCGAGCGGTTACTGGCTTGTGGTCGTAGGTGTAGCCCACCGTGATGTCACCCAGGCGCTTCTTCAGATCGGCGAGGTCCGTAGCGAGACCCAAAATTGCCATGATTTCCGAGGCTGCCGTGATGGTGAAGCTGGTCTCTCCTGGTACGCCGTGGGCAGGTCCACCCAACCCAGTGATGACGTTGCGCAAGGCGCGGTCATTGACATCGACACAACGCTGCCATGTCACGCGACGCGGATCGATGTTGAGCGTATTGCCTTGATGGATGTGGTTATCAATGATGGCGGCCAGCGTATTGGTGGCTGCGGCGATAGCGTGAAAATCACCGGTGAAGTGGAGGTTGATGTCCTCCATAGGAACTACCTGCGAGTAGCCACCACCGGCAGCGCCACCTTTGATGCCCATGACTGGTCCCTGGGAAGGCTCACGGAGAGCGACGATAGCTTTCTTACCAAGTGCGGCGAGGGCATCGGTGAGGCCAATGAGGACCGTCGATTTTCCTTCACCGGCCGGAGTCGGCGACACCCCCGTTACGAGAACAAGCTTTCCTTTAGCGGGCATGTCCTCAATGTGGGTGATATCCACTTTGGCTTTCGTGCGGCCAAAGGGAATCAATGCTGATTCGGGGATACCAGCACGGGAGGCAATCTCAGCGATGGGCTCCAGGTGGTGGGCTTGGGCAATGTCAACGTCTGAAGGTTGAGTACTCATGCCCACCAGTTTAGCGCGGTGAGAGCCCGATTTTTAGCGTGCGCTGGCTAAATAATGGCTGGCTAGATAAGGACGGCGCCGAAGAGGTAGCAGAGAACAATCGACAGCACGATGTTCAGCACACCCGGAACGATAAATGGGTGGTTGAAGACTGCCTTGCCGATGCGTGTCGAACCGGTATCGTCCATCTCCACTGCTGCCAGCAGAGTCGGATACGTCGGCAGGATGAACAGTGCGGACACCGCTGGGAAAGCGGCTACAGCGGTCAGCGGGTTGACACCAAGTGCCAATGCGGCCGGCATAAGGGCCTTGGTGGTGGCTGCCTGCGAGTACAGCAGAGCCGCAGCAAAGAAGAGAACGACAGCCAGCAGCCATGGAGCCGATGCGATGATCTCTCCGGAGAGCTCCTGAATATCTTCCAGGTAGTGGTTAATCAGGGAGGTGCCCAGCCAGGCAACACCCAACACGCAGATACATGCGGACATACCGGATTTGAACACCGGGGTATTGAGGACATCACCAGCCGGCACCTTAGTCAGCATCACGATCAGGGTTGCTGCGGTGAGCATCACCGTCATAATGGCCTCATTACGTGGCAAAGTCGGTTCCTCAATGAGTCCAACCTGCGACGAGGTCAGCGTAGCCCACAGCATGACGATGACAATGGCCACGAGGAAGATGATGACGGAAGACTTCGCGCCCTGGCTCGGGCTGTAGTTGGACGCTCCTTGTGGAAGCTTGACCAGACCCTGCTCCTTACGCTGCTGGTATACGGGATCATCCTCCAGCTCAACACCCGCACGGTTGGCTACCCATGCTGCCGGGAAGATGGCGAGGAACGTAGCTGGAATAAGGACAGCCAAAATCTGGAGGTAGCCCACACCCATCGGCTCAAGCAATGATGCCAACAGGACGACTGCAGCAGAAATCGGTGAGGCACAAATCGCCATCTGCGAAGCGACCACGGAAATGGACAAAGGACGAGAGGGGCGTACCTTTCCTTCCTTGGCCACCTCAACAATGACCGGGAGGGTAGAAAAGGCGGTGTGGCCCGTACCGGCAAGCACCGTCATGAGCCAGGTAACAATTGGGGCATAGAAAGTGATTCGTTTGGGATTCTTGCGGAGGAATTTCTCGGCGAGATAAACCAAGTAATCCATACCGCCAGCGCGCTGCATGGCAGCGATGGCGGCAATAACAGTCATGATGATGCCGATGACGTCGAAAGGAATGTCCTCGCGCGTAATCGGAACTCCGGTAAGGCCGAGAATCAAGACGCCCAGGCCACCAGCCATACCGATTCCGATGGAACCGATTCGAGCACCCAGGTAAATCGCCGCTAGGACAATGAGAATGTGCACAACAACCATGTGTGACTCCAATATTCGCAGCAGTGCTGCGGGACAAGAGGGTAAGTCGCGCCCTACCCGATGCCTGTGGGGTCAAGCACGACAACTGACTGTTTTTATTCTGCCCCATTTGAGCGAAAAAATGCGGACTTAAGCCCGATTGTGTCCACTTACACACCCGTAAGGAGGTCCGGACTTAGGCCAATTTAGTGCGGAACAATCCCACCTCACCGCCGAAAATCACCAGGTAGCAGTGCCAAGAGTCGCGATGCTCACCCACCCAAGACCTAAGTCAGGCCACAATGACCGTTTCCGTAGAGCACTGCACGTCTCTTCCCAAACGGATTACCTCTTCGCTCCCCTCGCAATGCGCAACGTCTGCATCCCTCCATCGACATGCTGGAAGCATCTTACAAAAGGCGTCTGACAAAAGGCGTTTTCACGGCTGAAAACGCCATTTACTCATTGCAGATGGCGTTTTTAGACCCAAAGATGCCCTTTGCCAGATGCCTTTTACAAAACGCCCTCCTGCCTTAGGTCAATTTAGTGCGGAACAATCCCACCTCACCGCCGAAAACCACCAGGTAGCAATGTCAAGAGTCACGTTGCTCACCCACCCAAGACCTAAGTCAGGTTACACACCCGTAGGGCGGTTTCTCTTTTTCCCAAACATCGGAGAAAGGAATCAGCGCCCGC